>NZ_JBJXIA010000019.1:0-62672 GCF_046115955.1 Variovorax sp. GrIS 2.14 | reverse complement strand
ACCAAGGCCGACTACCAGGCTGGCAAGACCCGCATCACCGAGGACTACAAGACTGACAAGGCAGCTTGCACTTCACTGACCGCCAACGCCAAGGACATCTGCGCTCAAGAAGCGAAGGGCAAGGAGAAGGTCGCACGGGCCGAACTGGAGTACGCCTACACCGCGAAGTCCAGCGACCGGAACAAGGTCCTGGTGGCGAAAGCCGAGGCCACCTATGCGGTCGCCAAAGAAAAGTGCGATGACCAGACGGGCAATGCCAAGGACGTGTGCGTGCAGGAAACCAAGGCCATGAGAACCAAAGCGCTGGCCAACGCCAAGCTGGGCAAGGAGATCGGCGAGGCCAAGACCGAGGCCGCCGACGACAAGCGTGATGCCGACTACGAAGTCGCAGTCGAAAAGTGCGATGGCATGTCGGGTGATGCCAAGACGAATTGCCTGACAACGGCCAAGGCAAAGTTCGGAAAAAACTGAACTCTGAATATCCGGAGGTCGCCGAGCAAGGCTATGGCGAGGTACTACGCCATGTCCGCGCGTCGACTGACACCAGTTCCTACTCTTCGTGACCGGGAGAACCGATCTTGCGGACGACGAAGATGTCAAGGAGGGCGCGAAGCGCATGCACCACCTCGAACGCCACGGGCGCGCCGTCGCGCGGAAGCTCCAGCACCAGCACCAGCACCAATACCAGCAGGTTGGGACGTCCGCGGTAGTCTTCCAACGGCTTTACCAGGATTCGCCAGGCCTGGCGGCGATCGTGAACTCGGGGTGCCATCGGGGTCATGTGATGCACTCCTTCGCTGTCGGATGTTGCGAGAACCAGTCGGCCGCAAGCGCCTGCACTGCTTCGAAGACGCCAGACTTCTCGAAAAGATGGACGGTATCGGGAACGATGGCCAGCTGCCTATCGCTTTGCAGGTGCCCTCCGGTGCTGCCGCCCAAGAAGCCGATGGGAGTGCGAAGCTGAGTCGGCTTCGCGGCGACCCATACGGTCGTATTCTTAATCCGGCGCGTCGGCAGCGGATTGTTGGCGCGATGCTGCCGGGTGATCCCGTCCACCTGGTCTTCTTCTTCCGTGAGCAAGCCGGTAAGTAAGGTGACGATGCCCTCCTCCTGCCAACGAAGCGCTACCTGGCAATTGCGAGGCCTTTGGCGGCTGCTGTCGCTGCCTTGAGCGAATAGTACAAGGCCGGTAAAACTCTCCTGCATGCAAGATCACTGCACCGGCAGACGTCGCCCGATGGAAGCCGGACTTCGCGATGGGTCAAACTGGAACCGTTCGGGACCGCTCGAGGGCTCCGGGTTGCGACAACAGAGCCCATTCAAATTCAACTCCCCCGCCGCCGCGCTGTCTGAACGCATCGCATCCTTTGCAGGAAACACAGCCCACCATCGAACGCTGTATTCCGAGGCGCTGGTGCCCTCGCCAATATGGCTTCATCAACTTGAGGTCTGTAGCGGTTGGTATGCGGGCGCGGTCGGCGGCGATCGGGGCGACTACTAGAGGCCGTAGTACTTGTCGACGGTGGACCGGTACGAGTCGTCGTAGCTGGGCACGGCATCGGACGCATACCGAGGCGCCGCTTCGATCTGCGTCTTGTCCAGCGGCACCACGTAGCCATCTTTCGACGTGTCGTACTTCAGCATGCTCCAGGGAATGGGGTAACGGTCGGTCCCCATTCCAAGAAAGCCGCCAAACTCCATGACTGCATACCGAACCTGCCCCGAAACTTTGTCGATCATCAAATCGTCGATCGTTCCGAGCTTGTCTCCTCCGGCGTTGTAGACGGTTGTTCCTTCGACGCGATCCGATGAAATGACGTGGCTGCCTGAAATCATTGCCATTTGAATTTCTCCGTGGGTACAGCCGGCGATGCTGGGTCACCGGCTTTGCATTCAAAGCCCAGCAATAGAGTTGTCTCACCGCGGCGCATGGTGCCTCATCGGCCAGCAGAGACTGTTTCTGTAGGCCATACCCTCCGCCCGAATCGACGCGGAACCGAAAGCTTGAGTCCGTTGAACGCGCCCCGCAGAGCTGTTGTCAAATCGTTCAAGAGGGCCTGTGATGTTCACCACCCGCACCTGGACTGGTCAGGGTGCGCGATATGCAGCGCATCGGCCTCGCCCGGCGTCATCTGGCACCGCGCGCCATCGCGGTGACCGCAGGTTCTTCGTCAACTTGCCACAGGACGGGGGCGAGGCGACCGCGGAACCTGCGATCGATCTGAAGGCGCTGCACGCGAAGATCGGCCAGCTGGCGCTGGAGAATGATTTTTTGGAAGGCGCGCTCATCAAGGCCGGCATGCTGAGCGCAAAGCGATGATCGACCGAGGCCACGATCTACCGATCCGGCGCCAAGCCGAATTGGTGAACATCAGCCGCGGATCGGTCTACTACACGGCCAAGCCCGTGAGCGATGAAGACCTGAAGCTGATGCGCCGCGTTGACGAGCTTCACCTGGAATTGCCATTCGCCGGAGCCCGCCTGCTGCGCGACCTGCTGCGAGGGCAAGGCATTGCCGTAGGCCGCAAGCACATGACCACGCTGATGCGGCGCATGGGAATCACGGCGCTCTACAAGAAGCCCAACACCAGCAAGAAGGCACCCGGGCGCACGATCTACCCGTACCTGCTGCGCACGCTGCCTGTCACCAGGGCCAACCAGGTCTGGGCGATGGACATCAGCTACATCCCAATGGCCCGGGGCTTCGTCTACCTGGCTGCGGTGATCGACTGGTACAGCCGTCGGGTGCTGGCCTGGCGGGTGTCGATCTCGATGGACACTGAGTAGTGCACGGACTCTATCGAGGAGGCGACCGTCCGGTACAGCACGCTCGACACATACAAAAAGGCCCTGTGTTTTTAAAGCACAGGGCCAGGTACTGAACCGAACAACGTTCGGAACCTCGACACGCGAGCAACGGACCCATAGTGTTTTTAACGGCTGAGGGCGCACCGCCATATATGCCGTGCGGCGTACGCCTATTGATGAGATCTGGCCAGGCGAGTCCATTGAGGCGAAAAGAAGCCAGAGTCTGGAAGCGGCCAAGGACACGCACGCCGATTCGCTACAAGACGATGGCGTCTTTGCCACCGACATCGAAGAAGACGATCCGCAACGCCCGCGCGGTTGAGCCGGCATCACCACCGGTCCGATCTTCCGGAGCGTGCAGGCGGGCGACCGCATGGGCACACCACTGGGTGCCGAGGGGGTGCGGTTCATCGTGAAGTCGCGCTGCGCGGCCGCGGGCCTGGACGGCCGGTTCTCGGCGCACTCGCTGCGCTCGGGCTTTGTGACCGAGGCCGGGCTTCGCGACATGCCGATCGGCGAGGCCATGGCGATGACGGGACACCGCACTGTGGCCACCTTCCAGGGCTACTACCAGTCGGCAGCGATCCGTCGCAGCAAGGTGGCCAGCATGCTGGATACGCCGCCGCCGAAGGACGCATAGGCCGGGGCTCGACAGGTTTGCGCCAGTAGCAGGACTGTCAGCTGAACTAACCCACGCATGAAGGTCACCGTCGGCTCCGCGCGATTAACGCGATCGTGTCGATCCACGGCGATTGTCATAGTCCCGAATTGGTACTAAAATGGCCGATGCACATCGTCGCCCAGTCAAATCTCACGGCCTATTACCAGCGGCCAAATCGGGGCGACGCAAAGGCAGCAATCGAGGCGTGGCTTGATGTAGCGAAGCTGGCGAAGTGGACAAGCTGGGACGATGTGAAGGCGCAGTACGCAAATTCGAGTCCTGTCGGCGGCAGGCGCGTGGTGTTCAACATCGCTGGCAACAAGCACCGGTTGATCGTGGCGTTTGCATATCAAACGCAGTGGGGCTTTGTGAAGTTCATCGGCACGCACGCCGAATACGACTCGATCGATGCAGCAACTGTCGATCAGTTCAAGTAAATCCGTCCATCGTCAAAGGAGTGACCTAAATGGAAGTTCGAGCAATCCGCGATCAAGACAGTTACTACGCGGCCCTGGCGCGCGTCTCAGCGCTGATCGACCTTGACCCTGCACCCGATTCGCCCGATGGCGAAGCGCTGGAAGTGCTGGGCACGTTGGTCGAAGTCTATGAAGCAAAGCACTACCCGATAGCGCTGCCAGACCCGATTGATGCCATCAAGTTTCGCATGGAGCAATCCGGCCTGACCGTCGCCGACATGGTGCCCTACATTGGTCCTCGCAATCGCGTGTATGAAATTCTCAATCGCACACGCCCTCTCACCATGCCCATGATCCGCCGCCTGCTCAATCTCGGCATACCGGCATCGTCTCTGGTTGGTCAGCCTGAGCCGGTCTCTGCCTGACACCCGCTACGCACTGAGGGCACCCCGAGTCAGCTGCGTACGGGCTTTTTACCGAAGCGGGTCTGCGCGACATGCCGATCGGCGAGGCCATGGCCATGACGGGACACCGCACGGTCGCTACCTTCCAGGGCTACTACCAGTCGGCAGCGATCCGGCGCAGCAAGGTGGCCAGCATGCTGGATACGCCGCCGCCGAAGGACGCGTAGGCCGGGGCTCGCAAAGCTCTGTTCCTGAATGGAAAGTGGCGCGATTCAGCCCTTCGGCGGCTTGGGCTGTGCGTCCGACTGCGTCAGAGCATCGTGCGCGTCTTTGAGCCTTGCAAAAACGTCCTGGCACCGCACGCGCAGTTCCTTCGCGACCTTGGCGTTGCCGCCGGCTAATGCCAAGAATTCCGGCCCTTTTACAATGATGCCGAGTCGCTCGATGTGTTCGTCCTGCATGAAGGCGACCGCACGCTCGGTGTCGAACTCCGATGTGCTGGCCAGCAGCAAAATCCTCAGCGCGTCTTTGGCATCCTTGCGCCCATGCTCCGAGGCGTGTCGATCGACGGCAGCGCCGAGTTTGAGTACCAAGAGGTGCTCGAGTGAGGCGACGCGCACGCCGTCGTACTCCACGGCGAAGGCCGCAACCTGGTCGTAGGGGACCGGCAGGGACGACTGGCGTTCGGCGTAGACATCAAATGAAAACCCCGCCTTTTGAAACGCATGCTTGGTGAGCCTTGAGTTCTGCGACAACTCTTCGATCTCACGGAGATCGCTCAAAGCGGAAAGAGAAATATAGAACGCAGCGTCCGCGGTCGCTTCGGCATAGGCCGCCGTCAGCGAATGGTTTGTGGCGTGAAGGTAAGCGGCAAGGCCGCCGATAAAAACAAGATCCGGCTCATAGAGGCGACCGATATTGGCGGCTTTCGCGATCAGCGCGGCAAAGATTGCCTCCGGCGATCGCGCGAAAGTAGCAATGCTGGTCATATTGCGTTAATGTAACGAGATCATGGCTTTGCCGCTCTTCTTCCCTGCGTTGCGCTACACGCCTCAAATCGACTGCGCTCACGCGGTGCCGCTCCATGAGTTGTGCAACCGCGCGGAGACACGCTGCGAAGCATTTGGGGCTTGGACGAAGCGCCCCATCGTTGTGTGCGACGCAGGCGAACAATTGCCGTGGATCCGCGCCGAGCCGGGTGACTGGGCGGCCGTCGAGGTCGGCGTCCCGCATCTGCGCGGGAGCCTTCGGGCGCAGTCTCGGTGGGCGCTCGGCGCATTGGCCTTCGTGCTCTTCGACGGCGTGGCCAGGGCAAGCATCGTTGGCAAGGACTGGTCTCGCATCGAGCAGCCGCGCGGCGCTGCACCGGGCGGCCGACGACCGCTCTCCAATGCCGAGCGACAGCGCAAGTACCGAATGAGAGCTGGCGTCTAGCAAGGCGCGGCGCCTGCAAGCGTTCGCAAATAGCTTCGTTCAACATCGGCCCATTCGCGCTTGTTGGCGTTGCCTACGGCTACTAAAAGTCGGCCGCGATCCGTCGCAGCAAGGTGGCCAGCATGCTGGAGACGCCGACGCCAAAGGAACCGTAAGCGGGGCGGCCGTGTCTCTGCTGACCCCTGGTCACGCCACGTAGCATCTAACGCGCATTCTCACTTTCCCGCTGAGGGACGACCGGCGGCTACGGAACATGCAACTCCAACGCGGCTCCAAGCCAAGCGTTTTGTTGTGGGCCTTCGAACAAGCTGCGGTAAGCAGCGAGATCTGGGCCGCGCATTTTTGCTGCCTGTGCATACGGAGCCCAACAGGTTGCAACTGTGTTGGCCATACGGCTGATACACGCTGTCGCCTGCGCATCAGTCAGATCAAAGTAAAAGCTCCGGTCCACCATCTCCTGAGGCGTTGGCAGTTCTCCGACATCGGTATCGAGCGCGATTTTTAATTGCGGACGGCGATCTGTCTGGGGATTGATGTCGAAGGCGGGAGAAAGAGACCAATCCCCATCGACGTGGAGAAAGCCGTGGTTCTTGAGGTGATCATCCGTGTTGTTGACCAGCAGCTGGAAGACAATGCGTCGAAATAATTCTTGCCGCTGCTCTCCTGCAAGGCCAGCCTCCATCATGGCTTCGGCCATCTTGACGTAGGTCACATCAGAATCGATGGCAGTTGACGCATCCATAAAGGTTTGGGCGCTCACATAGTGAAGGCGCAAATCGTGACTGGCACCAGCCCGATCAAATCGCTTGAACAAGCCGACCGGATTGTCGCGGCCGATTTCAAACAGCCGTGCCTCGGGAACCGTGATGCCGCACGCATCAGCCAGCCAGTTGGTCATCACTTCTGCTCGCTCGATCGCCGAATTTTCATCTTTCTCCGAAGTAAATTTCGCCACCCATAAGCAACCGTGCGTATCCCGGAGTGTTGCCTTCGGTCGTGCGCCCCCTAAGCCAGACCCGGGCAGCAGATCTTTCCATTCGTCCCTCAACGCCTTGCGACCCTCAAAGGATCGGGCCGCCCGGGCGAGATCCGTCAATTGAACGTCAAAAGGTATGACTGGCGAGATCCCATTCCGTGTGGTCAAAGGAATGCCATGTGTGTCGAGCACACGCAACGCGCCGAGCCTTGTAGCGTCATCGATCAACGTCAAAAAGTGTAGATCACTTGGCTCAATAGCGCCTTGCTCCCGCGCATCGCGTCGCATCAGGCTGCGCCCCCATCTGTCGGGACACAGATCCGCCAGCACCGGGGGTAGCGCCAGAAAATGTGGCAAGGCAGGATTTTGCGCAGCTGCCGAAAAAAAATGAGGCGCCTCCTGCAAACGGAGCGCGGGCGCGAGTGCGAAAGCAGCTGGGCTTGCACGCCAGGCCGAGTTATAGGTAAATGAGCTGCTTTGCCGCCCTCGCTCGGAAGTAAATCGCAATTCGCCAACCACCGTTTCGGTGTCGATAAGACAGATCTTGAGCGCCTCAGTCACGGAATCTCCTTACTCGCATTCGCTACAGAAGCTGGTGAAGTTTGCTTCGGACGTAAGTCGCTGCGCCTGGCCATCATGTGGACCTTCAAGTCATCCCGCAGCGGGATTTGCATGTCGGCGGCCTGCCGCCATAGGTTCATGTTTTTGATCAGCCAATCCGGATTCAGGTCAAGTTTCATTTGCGCTCCGCCGCATCGCCGCATCTCAATGTTTCGTGCATTCGGGGTTGAGGGGGGCAGCTATCTGGCGGATTTGTTTTGCAAAGTTAGCCCAGGAACATTCTGCAATTTCCTTGCGGGTGATGGCGGGCCGGCGGTTGTCGTGCCAATAATGAATGACATTTTTCCCACCGCGAACATGGCTTATCAAGAATTCAATGACGGCAGTCCAGCAGCCAACAGTGCAACACCAGGCTCTGAGCTCAGTACACATCGGCCTGAGACCCGGACTTCTCTTGTTACTCCACTCGTTACTCCCCGTCTGGTCGACAAGCCACACTTCGACATCTACCACTGCGACCACTCCGACGCGTGGCGCTTCGCAGTTGGGCGCAGTGGCCGGAAGTCTTTGGTCGCCATTGGGGTGCATCCTTGCCTCGCGCAGGATGAAGATCACGATGACGCTATTGCCCGGGCCGAGGCGATGGCCGAGCGGTACGACTGCGACGGCCTCGTCGTTATGAATCTTTGCCCGATCCGCGCCAGTTCCCCGCACGATCTGCCCTGGTCGATTGGCGCGGACGCCTACCAGCGCAACATGCTCGAGCTCGTCAGGACGATCACGAGCGCCGCAGGCGCAACCGTTTGGGGTGACTGGGAACATGCTGGTGTCAGGGACTACCTTGGGCGCGCACGCGAGGACCTCCTGGAGCGGGTGGCGGACACTCGCGTGCGCTGGGTCGCGGGTTAAATGCGGGTATCGAAGGCACGGCTGTGCAGGGAACGCGTGCGAGATCAACAGCTTTTGCGACTGGCTGCTTCCGGGCCAAAAGCGGACATCCGTCACTATTCCTCAGTTTGATTGACATGACTGTCCCGGGCTGCGATCCCCGCCGCTACAGTTCGCGTGCACCTTTGCGCAGGTATTACTGACCTCGGAAAAGCTGCCTGTGCAGACCGAACTTCGGTAGCGCCACACTCGCAGTTTCGGAGTTTGACCCTATGATTCTCATCATCGCTCTGCTTCACGCTGTCCCGGTCTTCGCCGTAGCGATGCTATTCAAGCGCCGCGGCCCGGTGTGGATAAGCGCGGTTGTGATGGCTGTCATCGGGTCGGCGACGGGCGCGTCGGCATACACCGGCATCGACTTGGCCGTTGTGGCCTTGGCCACATGGCTTTGCGTGAGCAATATTCCCGTGACAGCCGCTCGGACAACTTCTACGTCAATCGGTCCCACTCTGGCAACGCGGGCGACGGCGGCGGCAACGAGACTCATCAGCTCACTGTTGAGGAGTGCGCTCCTGCTTGGCGCAGTGTTTCTTGCGTTCGCTGGCGCCGTCATTGGCTACAACCGGTACTACGGCGAGTGTGCAGATTCCGTGCTCTCCCAGCAGCGAGTAACTTTCGAGCAGTGCCGCGCTGCATTCTCTTCGACGAGACGAAAGTGATGCTGCTCCTCGCGCCTCAGCACGCGCGAACACCGCTGATGGCCGCTGACGTGCCAGAAGCCGACGGTCAACGACCGTTGGCTTACCGGCAAGCCAGCTGGTCTATGCATCGCGGCGGCCGACGCGCAGCTGTGTGGGACGAGGTCAGGTTCCGCGGCCAAAGCAGTTGTTAGCTCTTTGTGCAGGCGGGCTATAGCGCCTGGATCTCACGGATCAGCAATTCCTTCATCACCTGAACGCGCATCGCCTGACGGCGGTGGCTCGGTGACATCAAGTAGACGGTCTGCGTGGGGCCGCTCCACTCTGGCAGCAGGCGCACCAGCTCCTTTCGTTTAAGCAACTCATTGACCATCCAGCAGGGTTGGAACGCAATACCAGCACCCTCGCGTACTGCGTCAAGCAGCGCCACCGCATGGTTGATGCTGTACCGCGTAATAACGGGCAACTTCGCCGAGCCCTGGGCGCTGCTCAGCGTGACCACGTCGCCTGTCCAATTCGGATAGCGCAGAAACTGGTGGCGAGAAAGGTCATCCAAGGTGCGTGGGCGGCCGTGACGCTTGATGTAGCCGGGCGACGCTACGATGTAGCGCGGCCAGGTGGCAAGTTCGCGGGCCACGAGGTCTGGCGGCAGCACACCGCCGATGCGCACGGTGAGATCAAAGCGTTCCTCCACCGGGTCTACGAAGCGGTCCTCCAGCACAAGATCGATCTGCAATTCCGGGTATTGCTGCAGCGAACGTAGCATCAGCGCGTTGAGCTTCAACTCGCCCAGAGCCACGGGTGCGGCGATGCGGACTAGCCCGCGTGGCTCGCGCGTACGGAGGTCTAAGTCGGCCACTGCTTCGTCGTAGTCGTCCAGCAATCGACGCGCGCTTTCTAGAAAGCGCACACCCTCGTCGGTGAGCGTTGCACGCGTAGCACTCCGTTCGAGCAGCCGAACCTCGAGCGAACGCTCGAGGTTCGCAATGAGCTTGCTCACGGTCGGCTGGGTCGTGGAGAGTGACCGGGCCGCGGCGGACAGGCTGCCCAGATCCGCCACCCTGACGAAGGCACTTAGCGCGCGCAGCCGGTCCATGGCATTCCATTTTCGAATGGTGAGTCTTCCATTCTGCCGGCTTCCAAACGAAAATGGAATTGTCCAGAGTACGGGGCATGAAGCACGTCATCCCCAGTTCCCTCCTCGTAGCATCGCTCGCGACTTTTCTCGCGACCGCTACAGCGGCCGCCCCCGTCTTGGCCAGGCCTGCGTTTTGGCAACCAACCTGGATCTCCCCGGCTCAGCCCGTGTGGGGCGACGGCTGGGTCGTCCCGCTCGGCATGCCAACCGATCTTCGTGACGTGACGTTGCGACAGTCGCTGCGCACCAGCCTTGGAGGCGAGCGGCTCAGGCTCGTGATCAGCAACCAGTACGGCGTTGCGCCGCTGACGATCGGCACATTGACGGTGCGCAGCACCACGGCGGACACTTCGCAGGCGGTACTTTTTCACGGGCACGATGGCATGGTCGTCGCTCCGGGAGCGCGCGTTATCAGCGACCCAGTTCCCCTGCACGTTCACGCCAGCGACCGTCTGGAGGTCGATCTCCATCTGCCCGAGCCGTCCACGCCTGCAGGATTCCATTGGGACGCGCAGGAGCTGACCGCGATCATTCAGGGCAATGCCAGGGGCCACCATGGGGCCCTTGCTCTTGAAACCTTCACCACCCGGGCTTTCGTCTCCGAGCTATGGGTGGCCTCTGCCCACCCGCCGTTGTCGGTGGTCACGATCGGTGACTCCATCACCGACGGCAATGGCTCCAGCGTTGGACGAGACCAGCGCTGGCCTGACCATCTCTCGCGGCGACTCGCGTCGCGCGGTGTCGCCGTGCTCAACGCGGGCATCGCCGGCAACCGTCTGCTGCGCGGCGGCTGGGGCGAGAGCGCCCTCGCTCGCTTCGAGCACGACGCTCTTAGCCATCCCGGCGTGCGCGCGGTCATCGTGCTGCTTGGTACCAACGGCATCGGCTTTCCAGGCAGCCCGTTCGCGCCGTCGGAACCACCCGTCTCGCTGAACGAAATCACCGGCGCCTTCCTGCAACTTGCCGAACAGGCGCACGTACGCAACGTGCGCCTCGTCGTGGGCACCGTGCCACCCTTCGAGCACGCACTTCAAGGGACGCCATTCGAAGGCCACTACAGCCCGCAGAAGGACGCGCTGCGCCAGGCCTTGAACGATTGGATACGGCACACGCGCGCGTTCGATGCGGTGGTCGATTTCGATGCCGTGTTGCGTGACCCTGCCCATCCCGCGCAGCTCAATTCCGCGCTGGACTCGGGTGACCATCTGCATCCTGGAGACGTGGGCTACAAGCGCATGTCCGAGGCGGTCGATCTGAACGCACTACTCGGCGAGCAACCGGCGGGAGTGGGGCGATGAGCGATGCGCCGCGAAGCGCGTCCTTAGCCCGCGTCGCCATTCCGCTCCCGCTGCTCGCTCTAGCACTTGCTGCATTCGCAATCGGCACGTCCGAGTTCGTCATCGTGGGTTTGTTGCCATCGGTGGCAGCCGACACTGACACGAGCTTGGCGCAGGCAGGATTGTTGGTAACAGGCTATGCGTTGGGCGTTGCCATCGGTGCGCCACCGCTCGCGGTTCTGACCTCTAAGGCGTCGCCATACAAAGCGCTCTCGGGCCTGATGCTGCTCTTCATCATCGGCAATGTCATGTGCGCCGTTGCGCCCGACTATGGCTGGCTGATGGCCGGACGGATTGTGGCGTCACTCACGCACGGCGCCTTCTTTGGGCTCGGTGCGACAGTGGCGTCCGAACTGGTGGCAGCGCACAGGCGGTCCGCGGCCATCGCGCTGATGTTCAGCGGCTTGACACTGGCTACCGTGCTCGGCGTACCGATTGGTGCGTGGATCGGGCAGCACTCGGGATGGCGAGCCACCTT
Source organism: Variovorax sp. GrIS 2.14 (assembly GCF_046115955.1). Classification (NCBI taxonomy): domain Bacteria; kingdom Pseudomonadati; phylum Pseudomonadota; class Betaproteobacteria; order Burkholderiales; family Comamonadaceae; genus Variovorax; species Variovorax sp. GrIS 2.14. The sequence goes on along the minus strand of NZ_JBJXIA010000019.1, from coordinate 50,873 downwards.
CTGGGCCGTGAGCGGTCTGGGAGTAATCGCACTGGGAGCGCTGTTGTCGCTCATACCGCGGCGCTTGAGGCTGCAAACTCCTTCGGGCGGGGACGGCGGCTGGAACATATTACGAAGGCCACGTCTACTTGGTGCACTCGGCCTAACCGCCCTGGGCTTCGGCGGCATCTTCACGACGCTCACTTTCCTGTCTCCGTTGCTGCAGGAGGCGAGCGGCTTCACGACGCCTCAGGTCAACGGTCTGCTCCTGCTATTTGGTTTGGGACTGACGCTTGGCAACGTCCTCGGCGGATGGGCTGCCGACCGCTGGCCTGTACGCTCGATGTTCGCGATCCTCTCGACACTAGCGATGGTTGAGGTTGCGCTGTACGCCGGCTTGCGGACGCCAGCGGCTGTCATCGGCTGCCTGCTGCTGTGGGGAATGGCTGCGTTTGCCACAGCGCCCGGTCTACAGAGCCGTGTGATGGTGGAGGCCTCTGACGCCCCGGCTCTAGCGTCCACGTTGAACATCGCTGCATTCAACCTTGGCAATGCAGGCGCGGCGTGGTTAGGGACGGAGGCACTCCGAGCAGGGTTGGGTTTGGCGAAACTGCCGTTGATCTCGGCCGCGCTTGCGCTGGCTGCGCTGGGCTTGCTCCTGTGGATGGAAGGTCACGCCAGCAAACCGCGGGCGGAGGCGTGCGGCCACAAATTGGATTGAGTCATTCGGCGCTACGTGGTCCGGCATTGGGCGCCCAATCCTGTAATGTCTACTTGCGTCGAGGGTTCGCAATCGGGTCGCAGTTTCGATATGCAGGGTCGCCATTCGACGGTGCGAAAGTCAGGTAATTGACGTCCAATTTTGAGAAGCAAAGGCCTGCTTTGGGCGGCGGATTCAACGGGTCGATGCAACAGATTCGCTGAACATCTCAGCGGGCGTCTGGAAGCCGAGCGTCTTGCGCGGCCTCTCATTCAATTGTCTCGCAATCGCATTGAGCTGATGTTGTGAGTAGCCAGAGATGTCGATGCCCTTTGGCACGTACTGCCTGAGCAGGCCGTTCGTGTTCTCGTTGCTTCCGCGTTGCCAAGGGCTTTGCGGATCGCGGAAGAAGACCTGGATGTCGGTGGCCATCGTGAACCGCTTGTGGGCGGCCATCTCTTTACCTCGATCCCAGGTCAAGGATTTGTAGAGCTCCTGAGGGAGCTTGATCAGCGCATTCACGACGGTCTGAGTGTCTTTCCCGTCCACCTTCACCAACATGACGTACCGCGTCTGGCGCTCAACCAACGTGGCGATCTGGCTGTTACCGCTGCCAAACACCAAGTCGCCTTCCCAGTGGCCAGGCACTGCACGATCCTCAACAGACGCTGGCCGCTCGCTGATCGGCACGGCGCCCACGATTTGCCCGTGGGTCGCCGTCTTCTGTGTGTAGTGCCGTGAGCGGCGCATGCCGCGAGTTCGTCGCAGATGCTCCAGCAGTTCCTTCTTCAAAGCACCACGCGCTTGGATGAACAGACTGCGGTAGATGGTCTCGTGTGACACGTGATGGCTCTCGTCGCCCGGGTAAGTATGTTTGAGCCATCCGGCGATCTGCTCAGGTGACCACAGAAGGCGCAGCTTATCGGCCACGAGCCGCGCAAGGGGACGGTTCTCAGCAAGCTTGCATTGCTTGGGACGGAGAGCCCGATCCCATGCCGCACCGGCCTGGGCCGCCCGATAGTTATCTTGGCCGCCATTGCGCTTTACTTCGCGACTGACTGTCGATGGCGCTCGACCGAGCCGTGCAGCGATTGAGCGAATCGATTCGCTTGTCGCCAGCGCTCGCGAGATCTCTTCCCTCTCGCTCAAGGACAACGCTGCTGCCGAACGGCATCGCTGTGGCGGTCAAATTCCACCCGTCCTCGCCAGAATGTTCTGGATAGACGTGTGCGGTCGATCAAAGAGTTGGCCGATCTGGTGAAGAGTCCAGCCGGTCTTCCAGCGCTCCCACATCAACGCCTTCTGACTGTCCGAGTAGTGGGTTCGTGTCCGGTACTTCATTTGCAACACTCCTTCTGCCTGTGCAGTTTTTAGTGTGTTGCATCGACCGATTGAATCCGCCACTGACTGAAGCCATTCGAGAAGACATGACCGAAGGGTTGCTTTGTGTGCGAAAGCGTCCGCATGGGCAGTATCAGATCACATTGGACAAGTGCAAAAATAGTTTGCAATGAAACTTCTCTTAGTCCGTCCGTTGAAAGCCGCAATCACTGTTCTACACTTGAGATAAAACAGGGCTCTTTTTGACCGAGCGCAGAATCTGGAGAAGGGGTAACAGCGCGGGATTCCTCACATCCTTTCGGTAGGCAAAGCTCAACGGAAGCGACAGCTTCAAGTCCGAAATCTTTGCGAATTCGACTTGGGTCGGCGCCCTGAAGCGATTTCTGTCATTCACGATAGCCACCCCGATGCCCGATGTGACAAGACTGAGTACAGCGGCTTCGCTTTGGACCTGTTGGACCACTCGGGGAACAAGACCCCCTGCCGAACAGGCCACGAGGAGCGCATCGAAGTAGGCCGGATACACACTGCGGTGAAAAACCACGAATTTCTCGTTGCTCAAGTCTTTGAGGCGAATCCGTTTGCTTGGCTCGCTCTTTGACACGCTCCTTGCATTGCGCAGCACCGCTAGCGCAGCGCCGTGATGCTGCAGCGGGATCGTCTCGATGTCGTCGGGACAATTGCCAAACAGGTAGACAAAACCTCCGTCCAGCGTGCCATCCTGAATCTTGTTCAATTGTTCTGGAGTGCCGAGGGGCCAGGGCTCCAGATGCACGGAGGGTACCGCTTCACGGTACTGCCGAATGGCCTGCGGAATGACACCCTCCCAACCGGCTATTTCAACGAAGCCCACTTTGAGCGCACCGATCTCTCCTCTAAAAACCCTACGCACCCGGTCGCACGCCGCCTCCAGAGAGGTCATGAGCGCGGTGACATCCTTCATGAACGCGTGGCCGCTCGCATTCAGGCGCAGACCCCTCGAGAGGCGGTCGAACAGTTCCACGCCGAGTTCTTCCTCCAGATCGTGCACCTGGCGCGAAATGGCGGGCTGGGTTACGTGCAGATGCTCTGAGGCCAGTCGAACGTTCTCGGCTTCTGCAACCGCTAAAAAATAGCGAAGGTGACGAAGTTCCACGATTGATGCCTCCAGAGCATCAGTATACGCAGCGATCGCTATTGGCAAACATCAATTTCCTTCCTCAGAATCGACTTGATGCCGGGCTTTGCAGCCCCCTGCCCCACTTACCTACTCTTCGTCCCTCCTCACCTATGCACAACTCAATTCAAACCACCACGTTGGCCGTTGCCATTGCAGTCGGCGGCGTCACTACGCTCACCGGATGTGCAACGCCGGGCCCTCTGCCCTCCGATCGCTCTGTCTCGACGCCGCAGAAGAAAGCTCAGGCTCCCGCCTTCTACCGCATGCCGCTCGGCGACTTCGAGATCACCGCGCTTTCCGATGGAACGGTCAAGTTGCCACTGGACCAGATGATGTCCAATATTTCGCCCGCGGACGTGCGCAAGCTGCTTGCCGCTGGCTTCGAGACGCTGCCCAACGAGACCTCGATCAACGCCTTCCTGATTCAGACCGGGAACAGGCTTCTGCTGGTCGACGCGGGCGCCGGGACACTCTTCGGACAGAACGGCGGCCATCTTCTTGAAAATCTGAAAGCGGCGGGGTACGGGCCCGAGGACGTTGACGCGGTGCTGCTGACACACCTGCACGGTGACCATTCCGGCGGCCTGACAGTCGAGGGAAAACGCGTCTTCCCCAATGCGACGGTCTACCTGGACAAGGCCGACCGAGACTATCGCTTCGACCTGGATGCGGAGCGACGCGCGCCTGCAAATCAAAAGGGCATGTTTTCCCAGTCGCGCACTGCAATTGGACCCTACGAAACGGCCGGAAAAGTCGTTCTGTTCGAGGGCGGGGTCACCCTTTTTCCAGGGATCATCTCCGTGCCCGCGCATGGACACACGCCGGGTCATACCCTCTACCAAGTCGAGAGCAAAGGGCAAACGATCTTGTTTTCGGGTGACCTCGTGCACTCCGCGGCCGTGCAGTTGCCTCGACCCGAGGCCACGATTTCCTTCGATGCCGACCCGCAGGAAGCAGCGTCCGACCGCGCCGCCATGTTCAAAAAGCTGGCCTCCTCCCGCACCTTGATGGGTGCGGCCCACATTTCCTTCCCCGGACTGGGGTATGTCGTGGAGAGCGAAGAAGGCGGTTATCGATGGCTGCCGCGCCCTTACAGCCGCTAAGCAAAAAAAGCCTGTCTGCCTCTCGAGGCGGACAGAGGATTGCGGCTCCGGGCAGCGTCGTCAGCCTTTCCACGGGGTTGCGTTCACCGGGTTAAAGACTCGGTCACGCAAGCCGACCGTCCTGCGACGCTCCGTGATTCGAACATCGGCAAGGCTGCAACCACGCTTTGTCTGCACCGCTGCACCGCTGCACGGCTGCACGGCTGCACGGCTGCACGGAACCACCTTGACAGCAATGCGGGACTCCCTGCGGCGTCAGTGCTGCGTGAAGGCGCGGCCAAGCGTTCTCGGCACCGCCTCGCCCCCTCAACGAAAATGGCAGGCGACCCATCGCTCGCTGTCTGCACTGCCGCGCGTCGACAGCGGCGGCGCATGCGTCGAGCAAACCTCTTCGGCCATCGGGCAGCGGGTGTGAAAACGGCAGCCCGAAGGCGGGTTGGCTGGACTGGGTGGGTCACCGCGCAGCAGGCGCACCTCGCGTGCCGTGCCTGGACGCGGATCCGGTGCGGCGGACAACAGCACTTCGGTGTAAGGGTGAGCAGGCGCGGAAAAGATGGCTTCGCGAGCACCCATTTCGACGATCTGCCCGAGGTACATCACTGCAACGCGGTGGCTGATGTGTCTGACAACGGCAAGGTCGTGCGCGACGAACAGATAAGCCAGACCCATCTCCTCCTGCAGGTCCATGAGCAGGTTGATGACTTGCGCCTGCACAGAAACGTCCAACGCCGAGACAGGTTCGTCGCACACGATCAGCCTGGGGCCCAGGGCCAGTGCGCGGGCAATGCCGATCCGCTGGCGTTGTCCTCCGGAAAATTCACTCGGGTATTTGGCTGTCGCCTCCGGGCGCAAGCCGACCCGCGCAAAGAGCGCGTCGACACGATCACGTCGCTCTGTCTTCGAGCCCACACCGAAGCTGCGAAGTGGCTCTGCGACGATTTCGCCCGCAGACATGCGTGGACTGAGCGAGGCGTACGGATCCTGAAAGATGATTTGCAGATCCTTGCGCCGCTGTCGCATGGCTTGCGCGTCCAGCGAGAGCAGTTCTGTTCCCTCCAGGCGGACCGAACCCGACGTTGGCTCGACGAGACGCATCACCGATTTTGCAGTCGTGGTCTTACCGCAACCGGACTCGCCCACCAGCGCCAAAGTTTCGCCACGCCGGATCGAAAAGGAAACACCATTGACTGCTTGCACGGGGGCTCGCGTTTTCCCGAGCCAGCGGCGCGGCGGTGCGTAGTGTTTGTGAAGGTCAGTGACCTGCAGCAGCGGTGCGTGGTTCATGTCGAGGGTCTTCATGCGAGCTGCGCCATAGGGGCCTGGGAGGTCATGCCGATGCGTCCTTCTTCCACCGCGAAACAGGCGACCCCTTGGCCGTGGCCCTGTTCGCTCTTGACGGGGATTTCGACACGGCAGCGTTGGGCCGCGTGCGGGCAACGCGGTGCGAAGGAGCAGCCCACGCGCGGCTCAAGAGGCGACGGCACAAGCCCCGGTATCTCGTTGAGGCGTCGCGCATTGCCGGACATCGCCGGCATGGAGGCCATCAAGGCGCGGGTGTAGGGGTGCAGGGGCCGAGCGAAGATCTCGGCGACCGGACCCTCCTCCACTTTGCGTCCCGCATACATGACAACGACATCGTCACAGCTCTCCGCCACCACGCCGAGGTCATGGGTGATCATCACGACACCCATGCCACGCTCTTGTTGAAGTCGCTTGATCAGCGCGAGGATCTGCGCCTGTACCGTCACGTCCAGCGCTGTCGTCGGCTCGTCGGCGATCAGCACTTCCGGGTTGCAGGCCAGCGCCATCGCGATCATCACGCGCTGACGCATGCCTCCGGACAGCTGATGCGGGAACTCGCCGGCACGGCGCTCCGGCTCGGGTATCTGGACGGTGTGCAGCATTTCGACCGCGCGCGCCCAGGCCGCTTTCGCGTCCAGCGCCTGGTGGACGCGCACCGTTTCGGCAATCTGGCGGCCGACTGAGAGAACCGGGTTGAGGGAGGTCATCGGATCCTGGAACACCATCGAAATGCGGTTGCCCCGGATCCGTCGCATGTCCCGTTCCGACAGGGTCAGCAGGTCGACGCCACGCAGCCGGACCGATCCGCTGATGCGAGCGAGCGGCGTGCCCAGCAGTCGCATGATCGAGAGCGCGGTCACGCTCTTGCCGCACCCCGATTCGCCGACCACGCCCAGCGTTTGCCCGGCACGGACCGTGTAGCTGATGCCGTCGACCGAGTGCGCCGGCCCGTCGAGCGTGTCGAAACGGGTGCGCAATCCGTCGACCTCGAGCAGCGTTTCGCCAGCCTTCGAATCGATCCGTTTCATAGCTGCCTCGCCAGGCGTGGGTCCAGCACGTCCCGCAATCCATCGCCCACCATGTTGATGGCGAGGACCGTGGCTGCCAGGAACGCACCGGGCCACAAAATGATGTGAAAGGCGACGGCAATGTAGTTGCGGCCTTCGGCCATCATGTTTCCCCAGCTCGGAGTCTGCGTGGGAATTCCGACACCTAAGAAGGACAAGGCGGCTTCGATGAGCACCGCCGACGCAGCAACGAACGTGGCCTGCACGATGAGCGGTGCCACCATGTTGGGCAGGATGTGGCGCCACAGGATGGTTGGCAGGCGTGTGCCCACAGCGCGTGCGGCTTCGACATACAGCCGTTAGCGCAAAGTCAGCGCAAGCGATCGCACCAGTCGCACCACGCGCGGCGTCTCGGGGATGGTGATGGCCACGACCACCGTCCAGATGCTGGGCTGGGTAATGGCCATCAACGCGATGGCCAGCAAGATACCGGGAATCGCCATCAGGCTGTCCATGAGGCGCATCAGCAAGCCGTCCAGCTTCGGCATGAAGCCGGCCACCAGGCCGAGAAATGCGCCTACGCAAGTTGCAAGAACGCTCACGCAAAAGCCCACCAGCAGCGACACGCGCCCCCCCCACAGCGCACGGCTGAAGACGTCCCGACCCAGAGCGTCCGTCCCCAGCCAGTGGGTCGCGGAGGCCCACTGAAGACGGCTCATCGGATCCATGTCCTGCGGATCCAGCGGTGCGAGCCGCGGCGCTGCAACCGCGGCGAAAATCAACATGGCCAGAAGCACCAGACCCAGTACCAGCGTCGGGTTCTTGCGCAGCCATCGCAGACGCGGCGGGACAAACGGGGTATTCGCCTCAGGTGCGAGCTGCAGGATATCGACAGAGGAAGCCATCAAGTCTCCAGTTATTGAATGCGCGGATCGAAGAGCCGGTAGCTCAAGTCAATCAGCAGATTGACCAGGACATACACGGCAGCCGACACGAGAAGAACGCTCTGCAGTACCGGGAAGTCGTGGCGTTGCACCGAGTCGACAACGAGGCGACCGACGCCAGGAATGGCAAAGACCGTCTCCACCACCACCACACCGCCGATCAGCAAGGCCACCCCGGCGCCCACCGTGGTCGCAATGGGTACGGCGGCATTGCGCAAGGCATGCAGCAAAACGGCGTTGATGCCCAGGCCCTTGGCGCGCGCTGTGCGGATGTAGTCTTCACCCAGAACTTCCAGCACGGTGGCGCGTGTCATGCGCGTTATCAGCGCCACGTAGACCAACGCCAGGTTGATGCACGGAAGGGTCAGGGCGATCAGCCAGCCTTTCGGGTCTTCGGCGAATCGCACATACCCCTGCACCGGAAACCAGTGCAGTTGCACCGAAAAGGCAAAGATGAGCAGATATCCCACCAGGAAGGCCGGCAAGGAAAACGCAAGGACTGCAAAGAGCATGACGCAGCGATCCACCCAGCTGCCAGCACGGTAGGCTGCGAGTACGCCCAACGGAATGCCGACACCCATCGCAAGGACGATGGTGATCACGGCGATCGATGCCGTCGGTTCCAGTCTTGCAATCAAGAGCTCTGCGACGGGAACCTGCGTGAAGATCGATGTCCCGAGGTTGCCGGACACGACCTGGCCCAGCCATGTGAAGAACTGCACCCACAGCGACTGGTCCAGCCCCATGGACGTACGCAGTCGCGCAACATCCTCGGTGCTGGCCATGTCGCCGGCCACCAGTGCCGCTGGATCACCGGGGGCAATGTGGATCAGCATGAAAACCAACACCGCAACGAAGAGCATCACGGGCAACGTGGCTGCGATGCGCCGGAGTGTGTAGTTCATCCGAGCGGCCCAATGGGGGTCGTGGTCACTTGCTCAACATCCAGAGCGTGGGCACATCGGTGGTGACCTTTTCTGCGCCGTTGACCGATTTGCGAATGGCGAAGGCGCCCGCGTACTGGCCCAGCGGAACGTAAGGCACCGTTTCGAAGGCGCGGCGCTGGAAGCGCTCCAACAGCTCGCGAGATTTTCCCGGCACCGTCTCGCTGATCCAGGCGTGGCGCAAGGTGTCCAACTGCTCGTCGCACGGCCATCCAGGCATGCTGTTGCCGCAGGATGCGCCCAGCATGAAGTTGGTGAGCGGCGAATCGATGCTCGACTCGACAGCGAAGGTCGCATAGGCGCTCCAGCCACCCTTGTCGACCGGATCCTTTTTGACTCTGCGGCTCACGATGGTGGCCCAGTCGCTCGTCTGGCCCTCGACATTCATGCCCAGGCTTTTCATGGTCTGGATCGCGATCAACGAGGCGCTGTTCAGGTTGGCGTAGTCCGTGGGCACCAGCACCACCACCTTTTCCCCCTTGTAGCCAGATTCGGCGAGCAATTGTTTGGCTTTGACCAGATCGGGCTTGCTGTAGGCCTCGGATCCAGCGGTCGTTCCATTGGGCTTGCCGCAGACAAAGAAGCTCGCGCAATGCTTCAGGCGCATGTCGAGCGAATAGCCCATACCCGCCATGAACCGTTCCTGGTCGACCGCCAGCAGCATGGCTTGCCGGACCTTGGGATTGTTGAATGGGGGCTGCAGGTTGTTGACGATCAGGTCTGCCTGGTAGGCGCCAGCCGCCCCGACACGTACCGCCGGATCGAGCCGCAGCGGCGCCACGTTGTCAGGCGGCACCAGTTCGAGCATGTCGACTTCGCCGGTCTTGAGCGCGGCCGTGGCTGTGTTGGCGTCGGGCAGGATGATCCATTCGATGCGTTCGATAGCCGCCTTTTTGCTTCCGGCCAGAAAATTGCCCGCCTCGCTGCGTGCCACGTAGGCTGCGTTGCGCACAAAGACCACCTTGTTGCCGGGTGCCCATTCAGCCCGTCGGAACGTATAGGGGCCCGAGCCATTGACATCGGTCACCGGGCCGTTGCCCGCAGCGGCAATGGCCTTCTCGGACATGATGAAAGGCGCGTGACTCGATACCTTCGACAGCGCCTCCAGCACGAGTCCGAACGAGTCCTTCAGGGTCAGCCTGAAAGTCTTGTCGTCGACGGCTTCCCATTGCGCGCCGGCTACCACCATGGCGCGTCCGTAGCTGTCCTTCTGCGACCAGCGGCGCAGTGAAGCGACGCAGTCCGCGGCCTTGACGGGAGCCCCGTCGTGAAACTGCAACGCGTTGCGCAAGGTGAAGGTCCACTGCAGGCCGTCTTTGGACTTGGTGTATCTGTCAACCATTTGCGGCCTCGGCACGCCCTGCTCGTCTTGCCCGAAGAGCGTGTCGTACACGAGGTAGGCGAAGTTGCGCGTGACGTAATTGGTCGTGAAAACCGGATCGAGTACCTTCAGATCGGCCTGCGGCACAAAGCGAAGCGTGTTCGACGCGTTCGCTTGTGCGAACGACGGCGAGCTTGCAAGCAGTGAGGCCGCAGCCAAGGTCGCTGCGGCAGCCGCGCTGGCAAACAAGTGTTTCATTGAAGTTCCGAAAAAAGTTGGAAAAGAATGTTCAGGCCCATGCCGTGTCGGCGGCCAGGTGGACCACGCAGTCGCCCGCCTCGACGCGCGCCAGCGGTCGGATGCATACCACCAAGCCGGAACCTCGAAAGTGCAGCGCTGTTGGCGCGTCGGTTGGCCTGTGTGGGTCATGGATGTGCCCGGCCAGTTGGCCTGCCTTCACTTCGTCGCCCAGCTGGAAAGCGGGCTCAAAGATTCCCTCGGCATTCGCAAACACGTAATGCGGCGCCCCTTCCACTCGCAGGTACCGAGTCGGGCGTGCAGCCGCTGCATCCGGCGCCCCTGCCCCATCGACCATGCGCATTTCCACCAGCAGCCGGCCGATGCCTTCTTCGACAATGGTCACGCCTTCAATGCTGCAGGCGGCCGCGCCGCCGAACTCACCGCACAGGAAGAAGATGCCTTGCCGTTCCACGGCCGCACCGTAGGTCCGGTCTTCTCCCAGCAGATCCATGATCATTGCGCGCGGCGCTCCGAAGGCCTCGACAAGCCCGCGGTATTCAGAATTGCGTCCCGGATCGGCTGGTGGGGACGCAAGCAAGGTGGGCAAATAGTTGGTGGACAGCCCCCCCGCGTGGATGTCGAGCACCACGTCCGCCAACGGAAACAGCACCGTGTCGAGGTAGTGCGCGATCATTTCGGTCAGCGTACCGTTGCGCTTGCCTGGAAATACCCGGTTCAGATTCGCGCCATCGATCGGTGAAAGACGTGTGCCTGCCAACAGTGCCGGATAGTTGAGGCCCGGGATCACGATGATCCGGCCACGGATCGACATGCTGGCCATGCCCCGCATGAATTTCATCAGCGCTACGGGACCTTCGTACTCATCGCCATGGTTTCCGCCAGTCAGTAGCAACGTGGGGCCCGGAGCGCCGTTGAGCACTGCCATCGGCACAGGAATGTGCCCATAGCCGGACCGGTTGTGCGAGTAAGGCAGGCGCAAATGGCCCGTCTGCAAACCCGCCTTTGAGTAGTCGATATCGGTGGTAATTAGGGAGGGTTGTGTCATGCGGCTCGAATCGAGAAATGTGTCGCTGGTGCGTCGCTCAGATGACGGACTTTGAAAGAATTTAACGATAAAAACTATTGCCTTTTTTTTCGTGATTGATGCCTTTGAGGCATCAGATTGCCGCAGTTAATTCCATCAGGGACCGCAGGCACAGCCTGCACTTGAAGTCCGGATGCATGGCTGTAATCGTTACCTTCGAGCCGTCGTGAACTGAGAGCTTGGCAAACCGGGGGCGTCCATGCATGGCACTTCGGGATGAAGGCGCATATCGGGGTCGACGCGCAGTCCGGGCTGGTGCATACATTGGTGGGCACAGCGGCCCTACCTTGGGCGCGCACGCGAGGACCTCCTGGAGCGGGTGGCGGACACTCGCGTGCGCTGGGTCGCGGGTTAAATGCGGGTATCGAAGGCACGGCTGTGCAGGGAACGCGTGCGAGATCAACAGGTTCGACTGGCTGCTTCCGGGCCATGAGCCGACCTTCGACCCAAGCTGTCATCGCACTAGGAAATCACAAGCTATGGCTTATCGCTTCACAGGATTCTTGTCGCCAGGATTGGACAGAATCGCGAGACCAGCAGTATTACCGTAAGCGGAAGTCAATGGAATGAACGCCCCTACCCGTAACCGCATCCAGGTGGGAGTGGCAAAATTCAGGGGCGCATCCCATAAAATCGCAGCAGCAGCCACTTCTCGCACGATTCCTCCAGCCCGTTGCGTTTCATGCGCTGACCGACGACATAGTGGACTGCAGATTCAGCATCGGCACTTGAGATTGGCAGGCCCTGCGCGCATCGTTGCTGGTAGTTCACCAGGTACTTCGAACAGCCTCGCAGATACCGAATGAGCCGACCTAACCCCGCTCGATGCAACCTGCGTCTTCAGTCCGACGAGCTTCACTTGTCATTTGCTCGACGGATTTGCTGCTGTGCGATCAGCAAAGTAAAATATCAAGGGCCTGACAAATTCATGAAAGTCAGGTCGTACTGAACCAAGTTTCAATGACCCGACTGTCATCGCGCGCCGCGAGTCCTGCCTCAGCTGCCATACAAAAGCGCTCGTGAGCGATCGACAGCAATGGAAGTTGTGCGCCGCAAGTCTCGCCTGCCGCCATCACAAGACCGCTGTCCTTGACGAAGATATGGACCGTGCTCGTTACTTCCACATCGGTGCCCGCCACCATGCGCGGGCCACGATCAGAAAGCATCCAGGACCCGGCCGCACCGCCTTGCACCAGACCCAGGACTACCGCAGGATCGAGGCCCAGCAGGCGTGCCAGATTGAGCGCCTCGGCGGCCGCAGCGATGTGCACTGAACAAAGATGTTGGTTAACCACCTTGATGCTCTGCCCATCGCCGAGTCGTTCGCCCGTCACACGAACCGTGCCCATGGCCTCCAGCAACGGCCTGGCTGAAGCCACGTCGGGCGGAGAGCCCGCGGCGAAGATCACCAATTCTGCGGTTTTCGCGCGCGCCACTCCTCCTGTCACCGGGGCGTCGACGACACGAGCGCCTGCACGCTGAAGCGCTTCTCCCTGTTCACGCACGGACTGGGGCCCGACCGTCGACATGATGATCCACAGCATGCCCTGCGCTGCCGTGCCGACGCGCTCGACGAGCATCGCCAGTTGATCGGGCGTTGCGACCATGACCACGACCGCATCGGCAGGCGGCGCCTCGGAAAATTCGCGGACGGTTTCGATCCCCTGAGCCATTGCGAGCGCCAGGACTGCGTCCGAGACATCGACACCGGTCACAGCATGTCCTGCCGCCTTGATCTGCAGGGCCATCGGCAAGCCGATCGCGCCAACTCCAATGAATGTCACTTTCATGGCTCAGACCCAGTTCTTGATTTGCCGGCTCATCGTCTGAGTCGAGATGCCGTAGCGGTCGTGCAGGGTTGGCAGCGCGCCCGCATCAAGGAACGCGTCCGGCAGGCCGATCTGGCGGAATGCCGTGCTTACGCCCGAGCGCATCAACAGGCCGGCGACCGCCTCGCCCAGTCCACCGATGACAGAGTGGTTTTCCGCAACCACGACAAGCCGGCCCATGCGCCGTACTTCCGCCAGGATCGTCGCCTCGTCGAGCGGCTTGATGGTGGGCACATGCAGCACCGCAACCTCGATGCCATCGGCCTTCAGCTGATCGGCAACTTCCAGAGCGCGCATGGTCATGAAGCCGCTGGCGATCACCAGCACGGCATTGCCGTCACGAATCAGCTTGGCCTTGCCGAGCTCGAACTTGTAGTCGTACTCGTCGAGTACCAGCGGCACGTTGCCGCGCGGCAGTCGCATGTAGACGGGGCCCTGATGGTCGGCCATTTGCGGCACGGCCTGTTCGATGTCGAGTGCGTCACACGGGTCGATGATCGTCAGCCCGGGAATGCAGCGCATCATGGCCAGGTCTTCGGTTGCCTGATGACTCGGGCCGTAGCCTGTGGTCAAGCCGGGCAGTGCACAGCAGATCTTGACGTTGAGGTTTTCTTCGGCAATGACCTGGTGCATGAAGTCATAGGCGCGACGGGTGCCGAATACGGCATAGGTCGTGGCGAAGGGAATGAAGCCTTCCTTGGCCATACCGCCCGCGGCTGCCATCAGCAGCTGCTCGGCCATGCCCATCTGGAAGAAGCGCTCCGGGTACTCCTTGGCGAAGAGGTGAAGGTCGGTGTACTTGGCCAGATCGGCCGTCATGCCCACGATCTCGGGTCGGTTGCGTGCCAGCTCGACCAGCGCCTTGCCGAACGGGGCCGCCGTGACACGCTGGCCTTCGCTCGCGATCGAGGCAATCATGGCCGAGGTGGTGAGCCTTGGCTTCTTTTCAATGGTGGTGAGGGTGTTCATCACACGGCTCCTTCGGTTTGGGTGCTGTCGACATGAGCGATGGCCTGTTGCCACTCTGGCGGATCGACACGGATGAAATGATTCTTCTCGCGTACCTCAAGGAACGGCACACCCTTGCCCATCAACGTGTCGAACAGGATCACGCGCGGTTTGTCTTCCTGCAGCGCACGCGCTGCATCGAACGCAGCGATGACGGCAGGCATGTCATTGCCGTCGACGCGTTGCACATGCCACCCGAACGAGGCCCATTTGTCGGCGAGCGGCTCGAAGCCCATGATCTTTCCGGAAGGACCATCGGCCTGCTGGTTGTTGATGTCGATCAGGCAGATCAGGTTCGACAGGCGATGGTGCGCCGCGCCCATGGCAGCTTCCCAGGTCGATCCTTCGTCCAGTTCGCCATCGGACATCGAGTTGTAGACGAACGCCGGGTTATTCTTCAAACGCAATCCCAGCGCCATGCCGACCGCGATGGGGAGGCCCTGGCCGAGCGAGCCGCCGGACATTTCCATGCCGGGCGTGTACGTCGCCATTCCCGACATGGGCAGGCGGCTGTCGTCGCTGCCGTAGGTTTCGAGTTCTGCCTCGGGAATGATCCTGGCGTCAATCAGTGCTGCGTAAAAGGCGATGGCGTAATGGCCATGCGAGAGCAGGAAGCGGTCACGGCCCTCCCATTTCGGATCCTCGGGCCGGTAGGTCATTGCATGGCCATAAGCCACGGCGAGCACGTCGGCCCAGCCAAGCGCCTGGCCGACGTAGCCCTGCCCTTGAACTTCCCCCATACGCAATGCGTAGCGGCGGATGCGGTAAGCGCTTTGTTGAAGCGCAGATAAATCAGACATGGTGAGCTCCTTGCAAAAATGAACAGTGGCCGGGGGGATGCTGGTCAGAGGAATCCGGTGGAGATCCACGGGATCGCCGCCACCAGGACCGTTCCGATGAACAAGGCAACCATGTAGCCCACGATCGGCTTCATTCCCTCATTCGGATGGATCCGGCTGATCGCGCAGGCCGCGTAGTAACCCACGCCAAAGGGCGGCGCGAACAGGCCGATGCCCATCGACAGGGTCACGACCATGGCGTAGTGCACTTCGTGAATGCCGACCTGGCGGGCAATAGGAAACAACAGAGGTCCCAACAGCACGATGGCGGGGATGCCTTCGAGGACCGACCCCAGGACGATGAAAGCCACGACAGACACGGCCATGAACGTCACCGCACCGCCTGGCAATGCCTTCATCGAATCGGCCAGCGCCGTCGAAAAGCCGGACTGTGTCAGCGCCCAGGCCATGCCGGTGGCCGCACCGATGATGAACAGGATGGCGCCCGACAGTGACGCGGTGCTCACGAGCATCGGGTAGATCCGCTTCCAGTCGAACTGCCGATACACGAGGAGTCCGGTGATGACGACGTAAACGATGCCAATCGTCGACACCTCCGTGGCGGTGGCAACGCCCTCCACCACTGCGGCACGAATGACGACCGGCAGCGCCAGCGCAGGAATGGCAATCAAAAACGATTTGCCGATCTCACGCCGGGTCGCGCGTCGCACGCCGGTCAGGTCCTCGCCCCGATAGCGCCACCAGACCAGTGCGGCCAGGGTCGCACCCACCACGACACCGGGCAGCAGGCCGCCGGTGAACAACGCTGCAATGGACACACCTGTTGCCGACCCGATGGTGATGAGCACCAGCGAGGGCGGGATCGTCTCGGTCTGCGCACCCGTCGCGGACAGCAGGGCCACCAGGTCGCCCGGCTTGGCGCCTCGTTTGCGCATTTCCGGGAAAAGGGCCGGTGCCACGGCCGCCATGTCTGCCGCCTTGGAGCCCGAGATGCCCGAGACCAGGTACATCGCACCGATCAGCACGTACGACAGTCCGCCGCGCACATGCCCGAGCAAATTGGCCAGGAAATTGACCATGGCGCGTGCAATGCCGGTCATCTCGATCAGCAGGCCCAGCAGGACGAACAGCGGGACGGCCAGCAGGATGAGGTGGCTCATGCCTTCGTCCATCCGGCCAACAATGACCATGGTCGGCGTGTTGGTCGTCAGTGCGATGTAGCCGAACGTTGCCAGTCCAAACGAGAAAGCAATCGGCAGACCCAGCAGCACCATGGCACCGACGCCGAACACGAAAAACAACATCAAGTTCCAGTTGCCCAGCTTCATGAGCAGCGGCCCGATCAACGTCATTGCGCCGATGACGATTGCCACCAGACCCAATGCCAGGAATGCCTCTTTCAACCGGGCAAAGCGGAAGATCTGGATGATTCCGACCAGCAACATCAATCCCAGCCCAATGGGCAGTGCAGCAGCTCGCCAGGAGTTCGGGATGCCCATCGCCGGTGTGGTGACGAACGCCTCGTCCGAGGCAAACTCGTAGGCCGGGTGAACAACGAACGCCAGGAAGGCGACGGCTGAAGCGATCGCGATGAGATCGAGAAAAGCTCTCTTGTCAGGTTCCATTTTCCCGACAATGGCTGTCATTCGCATGTGTTCACCGCGCTGGAAAGCGACAATCGATCCGAGCATGGCCAACCAGAGGAAGAGGATCGATGCCAACTCATCGGACCAGACCAGCGGCGTGTGCAGGACATACCGGCTCGTCACACCCATCAGCAGCACAATCACTTCGGCCAGCACCAGCAACGCGGCCGGAAGTTCAACCAGTGTGGCCAGAACCTTGTTCAGTGTTTCGAGCCACGCAATGGGCGCACGCCGCAGCGACCCGGCTGCGGCCCCGGACTCTTCACCAGGAGTGTTCATGGCCTGTTATCAACCGAGTTTTCCCGAAACTTTTTCCAGCAGATCCCAGGGCACAGTGCCGTACTTCGTCTTCCACTCGCTGTAGAAGCTGGTGCCAGCGAGCTTCTTGCGAAAATCCTCCTGTTCCACGTCTACGAAGTTGATCCCCTTGGCCTGGAGATCGGCCTTGAGGCTTCCGGTCAGTCGGGCGATGTCGGCGCGCTCGTCGGTGCCGGACCTGTCAATTTCGCGCGTGATGATTTGCTGGACTTCCACCGGCAATTTCTGAAACGCGCGCTTGTTGCCCAGCACCCAGTAGCCATCCCAGACATGACCGGTCAGGCTGCATGTCTTTTGTACTTCGTAGAGCCGCGCCGTGGAGATGATGGCAAGCGGGTTTTCCTGGCCTTCCACCACCTTGGTCTGCAAGGCGGTGTAGAGCTCGTTGAAGTTGATGGGCGACGGAGCAGCTTCCAGGGCAGTGAACAGCGAGGTCAGCGGGGGAGCGGGCGGCACCCGCACCTTGAAACCTTTGAGGTCCGCAGAGGTCTTGATCTCGCGCGTCGAGGAGGTGATGTGACGGAATCCGTTGTCCCAGATCTTCGAGACGGTGAAGATGGGCGTCTTGGCAATCTCGGCCCGGATATAGGCGCCCAAGTCACCGTCCATGGCCTTCCACACATCGTCGTAGTTTTTGAAGGCGAAGCCAACGCTGGTGATGCCCGAGATCGGGACGAAGGTCGCCAGGATCAGCGAGGACAGGTTGAAAAACTCGACCGAGCCATTGCGCACTTGCGACAGCAGGTCCGTGTCGCTGCCCAGCTGATTGGCCGGAAACAGTTTGATGTTGACCCGCCCTGACGTGGCTTCGCGGATGCGGTCAAGTGCCTCCTTGGCCCGCAGATTGACCGGATGGGTCGGGTCCTGCCCGGTCGCGTATTTGAGTTCGAACTCGGCTGCATCGGCACGGTGCGAAATGATCGAGAACAGCGGCAGGGCAGCGGATTGAGCCAGCAAGGCGCGACGAGTCAGTGTGGTCATGGTGTGTGGTCTCGTGGGTTCGAATGTGTGCTGTTCGAGCGCAGCACTTGCAGGTGAATTTCAACAAGATGCCCCGGCTGGGTGTAGCGTCACCAGCCGCTTTGGCACCCGGCAATATGCTGGACACGACAAGTCGTCATGGGTAGCAAACCATGACGTCGCAGAACTCTCTGCCCTAGTGAATCAGCATGCCGCCATTGACGTCGAGCGTGATGCCCGTGCAGTAAGCCGACAAATCGCTGCCAAGGAAAACGCAGGCGCCCGCGACGTCGTTGGGGCGGCCCAGGCGACCCAACGGAATCGTCTCGGCGATCTCCGCCTTCTTGGCTTCCGTGAGCTTGCCCTTGATGATGTCAGTGCCGATCAGGCCCGGGGCGATGCAGTTGACGCGGATGCCCGCGCTGCCCAATTCACGCGCCATGGCGCGAGCCAGTCCGAGCACTCCGGCCTTCGCGGCGGAGTAATGCGGCCCGCCCAGGATGCCGCCCCCGCGCTGCGCGGAGACCGACGAAATGCAGATGATCGAGCCGCTTCCCTGGCGCTCCATCACCGGGATCACCGCCTGGGAACACAAGAGCGTGCCACGCAAGCTCACGTCGAGCACCGCGTCGTAGTCCTCGGCCGTGATGTCGACGGTCTTGCGCGGTTGCGTGATGCCTGCGTTGTTGACCAGGATGTCGATGCGATCGAACCGGGCCAGCACTTGCTCCACTGCACGGTCCACAGCAGCCTTGTCGGTGACGCTGGCCACCACACCCAGATGCTCCTCGCCAAGTCGCCTGGCAGCCTCCTCGGGCCTGGCGCCTTCCAGATCCATGATCGCTACGAGTGCGCCGTGACTGGCCATCTGGAGCGCGGTAGCAAAGCCCAGCCCGTTAATGCCGGCACCACCGGTGACGAGAACCACTTTGTTGGCAAGAAGCATATTTGTCTCCATGGGATTCGAATGGCAAGATTGTGAAAAAAACTGTAGTTGAAAACAAGCGATAAACTTTCAACGTAGAGTGATATATCGTCATCATTAGGTTTACCCCGATTCACACCATGAGCGCATCCTTTCCACCCTTCGCGTGTCTCACTGCATTCGAAGCCGTTGCACGCCGAAGAAACTTCACCCTTGCGGCGAATGAACTCCATCTCACCCCTTCGGCTGTCAGTCATCAAATCGCCAAGCTGGAGCAATTTCTGGACATTCGCCTGTTCGAGCGCACGGCACACAACGTTGAGCTCACCATCCCGGGTGACGACTATCTCAAGCGTGTCAGTGGTGCCATGGCGGCCATCAGTGCGGCCACGGACAATGCGAGAAAGGGGGTGCGCAATTCCCTGCATGTGCATTCGACACCCAGCTTCGCAACGCTGTGGCTCATGCCGCGTCTGAAAGACTTTGCGACGGACCATCCCAACATCTCGTTTTCGATGTCGGCCTCGGTGGTGCATTCAGACTTCGCCGCTGGCCATGCAGACATCGATATCCGGTATGGCGTTGCGCATTGGCCGCAGCTGACCGTGCGGCCCATCTTCGATGAACAGGTGATGCCGTTGGCCAGCCCGACTTTCATCCGTCGTCACCGCATTGCGACGCCCGAGGATCTAATGCACGTGCCGTTGATCCAGTCCACGGTCGGCGTCGTGCAGTGGCCCGACTGGTTCGCAGCCCAGAACATTGCCCACACACCCGGGAGTTATGCCTATCGTTTTGATCGCGCATTCATGGCGCTGGATGCCGCAGTGCAAGGACTGGGGGTGACGTTCGAGAGCACCTCCATTGGCGCTCTACACCTGCAGAAAAATCGGCTCAAGCCTGTCTTCGCTTCCGGCGAGTACCTGCCCGTTCAGGCTCACTTCCTTGTCTATCCCGAGCGCCATGCGCAACGCCTCGAAGTCATAAGTTTTGTCGACTGGGTTCTGGAACGCACAGCTGCTGCTCCAGACCTGAAGATGCGACGGGCAGCACTCGGGCGTTCGTCATCCACACGTTCGAGCACGAGCTGACCCTTCGAAGCCCTCAATCAGGGACAACCGTTATACCTATTTCGAGTCCTTCCAACGCGCGCCTGAAAAAGGCAATCCGAAAAAGCTATCGCTTTCGAATTTTCATTGCGCTGCGAGGTCGGTCTGCTGCTCTGCTGCGCGCAATTCGTCGGTCAGCCAGTCCACCAATTTGACCGTGTCCGGGCGTCGGCTAAGGTGCGACGCAACCCAGATCGAAAGCTTGTTAGGGCCTGCCAAAAAGCCAAACGGCGCGACCAGTGCGCCGCTGTTCAAATCTTCTCGTACCAACATCCTGGGCACATTGATGAAACCCAGGCCGCACCTGGCCGCTTGGATCAACAGGAAGAAATGATCGAAGGTCTCATCAACATGCAGGTCGCCTATGTCTTGGGTCCCGCACCGCCTCCAATCCGTCCAGGCGTGAGGCCGGGTTCGCGACACCATGAGCCGTGCACGGGTCAAGTCGGCTGCCGACTCCATTTGCAAGCTCCGCAGGTATTGCGCAGAACAGACCGGGCCAATCCATTCGGCAACGACCTCGTTGCTGATCACTTGCTTCGGCGGGTCGATGCTCGACAAGCGGAGCGCAACGCTACTGTTATCCCGCGTGAAAGCCTCCGAGCCGGAACTCATGTTGAAGCGCAGTTCGATCCCGTGGTTTGTTTTTTGGAATTGCGCTAGCCGCGGGATCAACCAGTACATCATGATCGACTCCGAGCACGACAGCGTCAGTGGCCCGGGCCTCAACTGCTCGACGCTCGACTGAATAAGCGCAAACGCCCTCGATAAGCCCTCGGCGAAACACTGACCTTCGGCGGTCGGTTTGGTGCCGTGCGCGCTGCGCGCCAATAGTGGCAGACCGAGCGAATCTTCCAATATCCGGATGTGGCGGCTGACGGCACCATGAGTGACAAACAATTCGTCGGCAGCAGCGCTAAAGCTGTGCAATCGGGCCGTCGCTTCGAAAGCGCGCATCGCGTTTAGGGACAACCGCGGTAATGTCATCGTTGGCGCCTGCGATTAGCCATAGGACAGTGTGCTTGGCTGGGTTTCATGTCAGTTTTACTGGCGGGCCATCGACACCAGGTCGATATCCCCCGCAGTGAATCAGGACTATTTGGTGCCCCGATTTCACTGGAGCATTCATTCTGCAACGAATGCTTCAACAGGCTGCTGCGGGTTACTGCTAAGTCAGGAAATGCGAGTTGCGGATCGGATTGAGCAAACGAAAAATAGGCGCATACCTTACCGAGCTGCCGTGAACCAAGCATCGAGGCGCACGCTTGTACCAATGCGCGTAAAGCACGGCTGAACAGCGAAAATGATATGGAATCAAGGCGGTGCTGTAGCCGACAACAGTATGTTCAGAAGGCGCGGTGGCGCAAACCACGTCTATCGACAAACTTGATCAGGACATACCCGAGCGCAGCAGTACGACACTGCGCATCGCGCACAGATGTCGTTCCTCGTGGTGGCGCTAAAAATTCAGTGTATGTGCATCCCGCCGCTGACGTCCAGCACCACGCCCGTGATGTACGCCGACTGGCTCGACGCCAAAAAAAGGCAGGCGTTAGCAATATCCTGCGCGCTGGCCAAACGCCCCAGCGGAACGCCTTCGGCCACCCGGCGCTTGCCGGCGTCGTCGATCTTGCCGATCAGCAGGTCGGTATCTGCCATGCCCGGAGCGACGGCATTGACGCGCACGCCGCCGGGCGCCAGTTCACGCGCCATGGCCTTGGCCAGCGACTGCAGCGCGCCTTTGGCGGCTGAATAGTGCGGCCCGCCCAGGATGCCGCCACCGCGCTGCGCCGCCACCGATCCCATGCAGACGATTGCACCGCGACCCTGCCCCAACATGAACGGCACCACAGCGCGGCTCATGTTGAAGCTGCCACGCACGCTGCTGTCCATCACCAAATCGTAGTCTTGCTGCGTGCTGTCGAGCAGGCGCTGCGACTGGCTGACACCGGCGTTGTTTACCAGGATGTCGACTCGCCCGAAACGATTCAGCACCTGACCAACTGCCGACTGACAGGCCACTTCGTCGCGCACGTCGCAGGCCAGCCCGAGGTGGTCCGGCCCCAGCAGCGCCGCCGCCTGCGATGCCGCGTTTTGGTCTAAGTCGAGCACGACCACGCAGGCGCCTTCGTCGGCAAAACGCTTGGCGGTCGCCCAGCCGATACCGCGTGGCGAGGCCGCGCCGGTGACGACGGCCACTTGGCCTTGTAGTTGCGGTGTGTTCATAATCCCCTCGCACCTGAAGCCAGAAAACCGCCATCGACGGGCATTGCGATTCCCGTCACATACCGCGCCTCTTCAGATACAAGGTACATCACGGCGGCGGCAATCTCGCCAGTGCTGCCGTAGCGGTTCATCGGAATGGCCTTGGAATATTCTTTGCGAAAGCGCTCGGTGTGCAGCGCCTGCGTCATCAGTGTGTCTACCGGACCAGGGCAGACGGCATTGGCCGTGATCCCGTGTTCGGCCAACTCCACCGCCATCTGCCGGGTCAGGGCGATGACCGCCCCCTTCGACGTGCCGTAGGCCGTACGCCCGCTGCCGACGGCGCGCAACCCCGCCACGGAGGCAATGTTAACGATGCGACCCCAACCCTGCCGCAGCATAAGCCGCGCTGCGGCCTGGGCGCACAGAAATGTGCCGGTGACGTTGACGGTCATGGTGGTCTGAAAGTTATCGAGCGGGAAGTCGAGAAAGGCACAGACCTTGGCGATGCCGGCGCAGTTGACCAGCACGTCGCAGCGCCCGAACTCGCGGTCGACCTGGGCGAAAACGCGGTCGATCGACTCGGGCTGGGCCACGTCCAGCGGCAGCGCAAGCGCGGTGCTGCCCTGCTCGCGCAGGCCGGCGGCGGTCTCATCGGCCGCCGCCGCGTCGAGGTCGGCGACGACGACGGCGAAACCCGCCGCCGCCAGACGGGCGCAAACCTCGGCGCCTATTCCCATCGCGCCGCCGGTGACTACGGCCACGCGGCGCTTGCTGATTGATGTTTCCATGTGGGTTTGAGCCTCGTGAGGGTTAGTGGAAGCCGATGAGATCGGACTGCGCTGGATCAAGTTGTCCCCTGCAGGGCTTTGACGAAATAGTCCGAGCCGCCCATTTGCCCGCCTTTGAGGGCGATCTCGAGCGAGGCCAGGTGCGACGCTTGCGAAAGCACCCGGCACAGCGGCGCCCCCGGGGCGAGCCGTGCGGCCACCTGCAGGGCCTGCGGTGCAAGCTGCTGTGTGATGAGGCTGGAGGTGTCGCCGCCGGACAGCAGCAGCCGCTGCAAGGGCACCGCGCGTAACACCCGGTCTGCCACATGACCCAAACGCTGGCCTAATAGCCGGCCGCCTTCAAGCTGGGCCCGGCCGGGCTCTATGCCGCGGGCCACCAGCGCCTCCAGCAACGCCGGAATGCGCCGATCACTGTTGCCGCGCGCAGTGTGCATCATCACGCTGCGACCGGCGCGCAACGCCGTGACCGTGCGCAGCGTCAGCAGATCGAGTTGCTGCGGCCAATCGGACGCCGCGACAAGCGCGCACGCGTCCACCGGGATATCGACGAAGCCAGCCGCCAACGCAGCCTCGATTTGCTGCGCACTGAGGGCCGAGGCGCTGCCCGAGATGGCCAGCACTTGGCGGACGGGCGCGAAGCGGTCAAACGCAGCCGCGACGGGCGGCTTGATCGTGCCGCACTGAGCCCACCATTGGGTCAGCGCGTATTCGAGACCCGAGGAGCCGACCGAAAACAACGGCCCCGTCCGGTCCGCGCACAGCCGCTCCAGCTGCCGTCCGGCTTCGGTCAGGTGGGCCGGCTCGGCGCCGTCGAACAGCAAGGCTCCGCCAGTGTCCCGCGTGAGTCGGTCGAATTCGATATCGCGAGCTTGCGCGGTCTGGGAAAAAAACGGCAAGTGCAAACCCGTGATCGGCTGCGCGGTCTGGCTACCGAGGTGGCGAACCAGGTCGGCCTCGGTCATCGGTGTTACCGGATGAGTGCTCATGATCGGGTGCCGGTCAATCCGGTGCACCCGGCCGTCGGTGGCAGAGCGCGCGTACAGGTTGCCGAAGCTGCAATAGCGAGCCAGCGCCGGCGTGGCCGCGATGATGGGGATGATCGCCGACCCGAATGCGGCGCGCGAGAGATCCATCACCCGGCCAATGCTGCCCACAGTAGCGCTGCTGTCGAAGGTTGAGCACACCTTGTAGTGCACCAGTGGCACCGGCAGCGCCGCGAGCGCTGACAGCACTGTCGGCAATTGCTCGTCCATCTCTGCCGGCGTCAAGCTGCGACTGGCGCCAGCGACGCCGATGGCGTCGAACGGCCCCAGATCGCGCAGTGTTTCAGTGCTGGGCACGCTCAGAAACAGGGCGCAACGCAGTCCGGCGAATGCAAGTACCTCCAGAGCGTCGGTCGAGCCGGTGAAGTCGTCGCCGTAGAAGGCGAGCCGCAGCGGGGTCGCGGCAGCAAAAGCAGGAGCATCGGGTAAGGCCATGGGATCAGCGGGTGCCAAAGTGGGCCAGCGCCCGTTGCAGCGCAGGCCGTGTTTTTGCATACTCACCCAAGTCGGTACCGGCAATGGCCGCCTCCCATCCGTCTCGCATGCTCTGCACGCCGGCCGCAGTGCCATCGGGGTGGCCGATGATGCCGCCGCCAGCCAGGTGCATCAGGTCGGTGGAGCCCAGCTCTCGGTATAAGTCTGGAGCCTGGCCGGCCCACTGGCCAGAGGAGAACACTGGCATCAGCGGTGGCACGCCAGCAAACGGCGCAAGGCAGGCGCGGGCCGAGCGGATCACTGAATCGTCGGCTTCCCAAAACTTGCTGCGGATGCCGTTCACATGCAGATGGTCGACACCGGCCAGGCGCCACAGCTTCTGGTACGCCTCAAACGAGAAGCCAAGCCCCGGATGGCGCGTTAAGGCGCCCCAGCCATTGCGGTGCCCGTGGATTGGCACCTGCGCATGGCGACGCAGGTGTTCAACCGCCGCAAACCCCACCCAGTTGACGCTGACCATCACACAGGTGCCACCCGCGCGCACCACCGAATCATGACGGCGCAGCAGCTCATCGACCGATCCGGTTATGTTGATGGCGTACATCGGCATGCGGCCCAGCCGGTCGGCATGACGTTGCAGCACCGGCATCACAGCGGCCAGCCTGGCCTCGAAACGTGCGTAAGGCGGGTCGGCGATCAACTCGTCGTCCTTGATGAAGTCGATGTCGGCTGCGCACAGATCGTCTACCAGTGCTGCCGTCTGGCCGGCGCTCAGGCCGATGCTGGGCTTGATGATGGTGCCGATCAGCGGACGGCCGTGCACTCCAGCCAACTGCCGGGTGCCACTGATACCAAAGGCTGGTCCCGGGAAGGCAGCTGCATAGCTGTCGGGCAGGTCCAGGTCCAGCAGGCGCATGCCCGTGACCTCGCCGAGTTCAAACAGATTGCCCGCCACCGTCGCCAGCAGCGTCGGCAGGTTGGCGCCCACGTTCTCGATCGGGAATGCAATCTCGATTTCAGCCCGGTGGAACACGCCCGTGTGACCCTGACGCGCGACGAACGCACTCTCCAGTGTGGGCTGAAATAACGGCGGCAAGGACTGGACGCTCACCACCCGGGCACGCGACCGCTCCTTCAGCTGCTCGGTTTCGCCGGGCAGCGCCAGAAAGGTGCCGGTGGACTGCTCACCCGCGATCACTTCTGCCACCTTGTCGGCTGGAACGGAGCTCTCGACTAGGTAGCGGGCGCGAAACTCTGGGCGGGTCGGAGTAGATAAAGGCATGGCATCTGTGATGTTTTCAACAAGTTCGCCGGGCCGGAGGTGGCGCATGCAAACGGTGCAATGGCTGAAATACTAGTCGCGGCCGCCGACTGTCAGCAAGCGATATGACTTAACCTGCATGTCAGGAAATATCACGGCCGGCACGCAAGCCGCTTAATTTCTGGGCAACGGCAAGAGTCCTGGCGGTGAGCGAGCAGGCGAAGGATCGGGAAGAAGGCTATCTCGACATCGACCTCAGCAAGGGCGCGATGGCACCCGCGGGTCCGACGCAGAAAAGCCGTTCACGAAGATCTCAGTGGCGGTGGACCGCCGTGCGAGTTGCCGGGCCAGCGCCGGCGAGCACGGTGGGCGCGTAGTGATCCCCTTTACCTACCATTTGGTCGGCACCCAGCAGCGCCTTGGCGCCAGCCCGGATGGTGCGTAGGACTCGCGTGTTGGGCGCGTCGCGCAAGTCGTGTCGCGCCATCGGAACCCACGTATGTTTTTACGGCTGCCGCAACGCCGCTCAGACAAATAAACTCACACAGAACGCAGCAAATGTCGATTGTTACGAATATCAGATCCCGATATTCTGGAATCCTTCGAATTGAAGAACTGTGCAAATCCTCCACGAAGACAAGCGAGCGAGATCGGTCAGGCTAGTTGCCTGACACGATGATGGTGGGTACACATCACTGGCGGAGGGATTAGCAGTAACAGCAAGAGCGACGGGGCGGACCGACCCGTCATTTTTAGAAAAACTGCCTTTCAAGGCGGTACAAATGGAGACACTCATGCAAACCATAGATTACAAAGGGCCGGTTTTGACCCGGCAAACATTCCTTCGTGCCGGAGCTGGCGGTTTACTCGCCTTCATGGCCGGCGCAAGCCTTGAAGCGCAAGCGGCAAAAAATATCAAAGTCGGATTTATCCTGCCAAATTTCGACCAGTTGCGCTGGCGCAATGCTGATTTCGCCGGCTTTGAGGGTGAGGCGAAAAAGCTCGGACTGACCTATTTCAGCGAAGCGTCGCAGGCATCCGAAACCGTGCAGGCGAGCCAGTTCGAAAATATGCTGACCCGCGGCGTCGATGTGCTGATTCTGACGCCGGTGAATGGCGCGTCCGCCGCGGCCCTGGTGCGCAAGGCCAATAAAGCCAAGGTTCCAGTAGTCAACTACAACTTTCTAGCGCTCAACGCCGACGTCGATTGCTTCATCGGTCGCGACGCCGTACAGATGGCTGAGTCGATGGCGCAGGATGCCGTCAAGGCGGCCCCGTCGGGCAACTACATACTCGTGCTGGGTGAAGAGAGCACCAGCGTCGCGCAGGAGGAGCGCAAGGGTTATCTGAACGTCCTCAAGCCTTTTATTGACTCAGGCAAGATCAAGATAGTGTCTGAGCAGTTCAACAAAGGATGGTCGACCGAGTTGGCCCGAGCACAGGTCGAGAATGCGTTGACGAAGGTAAAGAACGATGTTGCCGCCGTGATATGCGCCAACGACGGCACTGCCTACGGCGCGATCCAGGCGCTGCAGGCGCAAGGGCTTGCGGGTAAGGTGTTTGTCAACGGCGTGGATGCCGAGCCGCATGCCCAGGAACTTATCAAGCAGGGGTTTTTGACCTTGTCAAACTTCACCGACTTCTGGCAGTCCGGTGTTGAAGCCGCCAGCGCAGCGGCGAAGCTGGCCAACGGCCAAAAGATCGAGACCGGTGTCATCGTCAATAACGGACTGAAGGATGTGCCCTGGATCAAAATCCAGAACTTCAATATCACCAAGAACAATCTTGCAGATTCAGCCAAGAAGTATCCATGGTGGTTCGCCGCGAAAACGGCCACGTGAGAAAGCCCGCAACCGACCTTCCGCCAGCCGTCAAACTTTCCGGAATTGACAAGTGGTTTGGCGGCGCACATGCGCTGCGCAGCGTCTCGGTCACTTTCGAGAGCGGCTTGGTGCATGCGGTGGCTGGAGAAAACGGGGCGGGCAAGTCCACCTTGATGAAGATCCTCTCCGGTGTCATTCCAGCGAGCGATTACAGCGGCACGCTGGAGATCGACGGCGTACCGCAGCGGCTGCACAGCATTCGCGAGGCCGAGCGTCGCGGCATTTTTTTGGTGCCCCAGGAACTCCACGTCGTGCCCGAGCTGCGGGTCGGCGAATTTATGTACCTGAACCGCGAGCCGCAAGGGTTTGGTCTCGTAGACACCAGGAAGCTGTTGGGCGACACGGCGCATTGGCTCAAGGTGTTCAACCTGCAAGCCTCGCCCCTGGCGCGGATGGAGGAACTCAGCACGCACGAGCAGCAACTCATCAGCATTGCGCGTGCGATGACACAGGGCGTCAAGTTACTCATCCTCGACGAACCGACATCCAGCCTTACCGAACCCGAAACGGCGTTGCTGTTCGCTCAGATCGACGACCTGCATCAGCACGGCGTGACGACGATCTATATCTCGCACCGTCTGCATGAGTTCGAACGGATCGCAGATACTTGCACGGTGATGCGGGATGGCTCGGTTGTCGAGCGCTTTTCTTTGCGCGATACGGGGGCGGATACGCCACGGCGCGCGATCCGCGCGATGCTGGGCCGCGACCTCAATGAGATGTACCCGAAGGTGCCCGCCACGACGGGCGCACCACTTCTGTCACTGAGGAATTGGACTATCGGCCATCTGCATCCCGGCAGACCGGACGTAGTGCGCGACGTAACGCTCAGCGTAAAGGCCGGCGAAGTGCTGGGCATCTATGGCCTGTTGGGATCGGGCGCGTTCGCGCTCGCCCGCTCCATTTTTGGCGTTTGCGCCGGACGGTTGACAGGCGTGATGGAAGTTGGCGGCGAGCCGGTCCGGGTCAACCATCCGCGCGACGCGATGCAGCATGGCATTGCCTACGTTCCCGCTGAGCGCAAGCGTGACAGCCTGATGTTGACGCAGTCGGTCGCAAACAACGCGTCGCTGGCGGCGCTGTCGCGCCTCAACTGGCTTGGCGTGGTTGACCGTAACGCGGAGCTGCGTGAGGTTCAGCGTTACATCAAAAGCCTGCAAGTGAAATGCGCTTCCATTGAGCAGCCGATCAGCGAACTCAGCGGGGGCAACCAGCAGAAGGTTGTCGCCGCAAAGTGGCTGTTGACCGAGCCTCGGGTGTTCGTGCTTGAAGAGCCGACGCGCGGCGTCGACGTGAATGCTCGAATCGACTTTTATGAACTGATCAACAAGCTGACGGCCGCAGGTCAGGCCGTGATCCTGGTTTCCACGGACCTGCCGGAAGTGCTGGGCATGGCTGATCGTGTCCTGGTGATGTGTGAAGGGCGGATTGTCAAGGAATACGGTCGCGGTCTGGCGACAGACGAAGAGGTGATGTTACATGCCACAGGAAAAAACAAGGACCCCGCATGACCCCCTCCCTTAACGAAACACTGACAGGATCCGTGACTGAGCGGCGCAAGCGGCCGAACTTGGTCACCAGCCTGATGTCGCAAGGGCAGTTCCGACTGCTGCCCATGATCATCGTGTTGATCACGGTGTGGGTGGTTTTGCAACTGTTGACGGACGGGTTGTTCCTCAGCGCGCGCAACCTGACCAACCTCAGCGGTCAGGTTGCCATCACCGCTGTTCTTGCTGCCGGGGCCGTGATGGTGATGATTCCGGGCTATATCGACCTTTCGCTCGGAGCCACCGTCGCAGCTTCTGCGGTGGTCGCGGCCTACGCCAGTACCGTGTTCCACTTTCCTTTGGGCGCGACGATTGCGATCACGCTCGCATTCGGCTTGGTCGTCGGTCTTTGGCATGCATTCTGGATCGCCTGGATGGGCGTGCCGGCATTTATTGTCACGCTGGCGAGCCTGCTGGCAATCCGCGGCGTCGCGTTGATCATCACCAAAGCAGAAACCATCTCGCCGAGCAATGAAATGCTCGTCATATCTGACGCATCACTGTCTTTTACACTCAGCATCGCGCTGCTCGTCGCTTTTTGGAGCATGTTCTCGCTGCTGCAGCTGCGCGAGTGGCGGGCGCGGCGTGCGGCGGGTATCGAGGCATCGTTCGCCCTGGTCGTGGGGCTGCCGATTGGTTCGCTGGGTATCGTCATGCTGGGTGCCGTCGGAGTCGCCGTAAGCTACCGTGGACTGCCGATGCCGGACGTGATCGTCTTGGCTGTAGTGGCTGTGTCTGGCCTGATCTTGCGCTACACGGTTTTCGGTCGACGCCTGTTTGCGATCGGCGGCAATCGAGTCGCCGCCGAACTCGCGGGCATCAACATCCGCGCGCACGCGTCGTTCGTGTTCGCAGGAATGGGCCTGCTGTACGGGGTGGCCGGACTCATGCTCGTATCGCGGCTGGACAGCGCACCACCGGGCGCGGCCGTGGGGCTGGAATTGAACGTGATCGCCGCGGCGGTGATCGGCGGCACCAGTCTGCTGGGCGGCCGCGGCACGGTTGCGGGCGCGTTGCTCGGCGCAGTGCTGATGGAGAGCCTGGCCAACGGCATGAGCCTCATGAACCTGCCGTCGGCTTATCAATTGATCGCTGTAGGGCTCGTGTTGCTCTTTGCCGTTTACGCCGACATTCGCGGCCGCGGCCGGGTCGGCTGAGAGAGCCGGCGCAAGCTGACATACAACAACTAGAAGGACCTGTCGACATGGAACAACCGTTTGAAGTGCTTGACCCGCGGTTCGCTAAACTGCGCCCGCCTGTTGCGAAGCTCGAATTGATTCACACCGGCTGCCGCTTTACAGAGGGCGCGGTGTACTTTGGCGATCATCGCTGCTTGCTGTTCAGTGACGTGCCGAGCAGCCGGATGTTGCGCTGGGATGAAGACACCGGGCAGGTCACGACGTTCCGCGCGAACTCCAACTTTTCCAACGGCAACACCCGCGATTGCGAAGGCCGCCTCGTCACCTGCGAGCACAGCACTCGCCGCGTGACACGCACCGAATACGACGGATCGATCACCGTGCTGGCGGAGCGTTGGCAAGGCAAGCGGTTCAATTCACCTAACGACGTCGTTGTGAAGTCCGACGGCACCATCTGGTTTACCGATCCGAGCTATGGGCTTGACCAGTATTTCGAGGGCGGGCGCGGCGAGAGCGAGATCGGCAGGTGCAACGTATACCGGCTCGATCCGAGAGATGGCTCGATCGAGGTGGTCGCGGACGATTTTTCGCGCCCCAATGGGCTCGCGTTTTCGCCCGATGAGCGCAAGCTCTATATCGTGGACTCGGGACTTTTCCCCGATCCGGATGGGCCCCATCACATCCGAGTTTTTGATGTGTCCGAGAAAAACACGCTGCAGAACGGAAAGATTCTGACCGATGTGTCGCCAGGAATCCCGGACGGGCTGCGCCTCGACACCCGTGGCAATATCTGGTGCAGCGCAGCAGATGGCGTGCATTGCATCACGGCGGACGGCGAGCTGATCGGCAAGATCCACACGCCCGAGATTTGCGCCAACCTGGTCTTCGGTGGGCCTATGCGTAACCGGCTGTTTATGTGCTCCTACACCTCTATTTATGCCATCTATGTTGAGGCAATAGGTGCACTGCGGCCATAGCAGCAGATAAGGGCCAACAGCTCAGGCAGCCGAAGTGCAATGGCTGCAGTTTTTCCTGTCCAAGGCCGCCTGGGACGGCGAGGCGATAAATCCCTGGCGCCTGGCGCTGCTGTGCGCCGACACAGCGACGGCAGCAGTTGATCCAGCACTATTGGTTAGCACCCCACCCGGTGGCCAACATTGCCCCGGCTATGGGATGCGCCTGGTCATTGACCGGCTATTCGCAATGCCGCCCAAATCCGGGTGCATTCCAGTTGCCATGCTAAGCAACTGAATGACGATGCACCATCCAGGATCATCGCGACCGTTGCGTTGCCACCGTCTTCAAATGAATCGGGCACCGATGCGGCCGATCCAGCCAAAATCCGCTGACACCTGCTGCCCAGGCTGAACCGGGATGGGTGCGACGCAGGCGCCGGTGGTGACGAACTGCCCGGCCTCGAGCGTGCGGCCGGTCGAGGCCAACTCGTTGACCAGCCAGACCAGCGCAGCCACCGGGTCGCCCAGCACATTGCTGCCCAGGCCTTCGACCCGGCGCCCGTCGCTGACCCAGGCCTGAACCTGCAGCGCTGGCAGCGATGCGACGCGCTCGTCGGGCGCCACGGCGGCGCCGATCAGCATATCGTTGCAGCAGGCGCAGTCGGCAATCAGCTGCGCCTGGCCCGCGCGCTCGAAGTGCAGAAAGCGCGAGTCGGGCGCTTCGATGCCCGGGTGCAGCGACTGCACTGCGGCGAGTACCTCGGCGCGGGTGTAGGCCTGCGCCCGCGGTGCCAGCGTGTGGCCGAAAAGGAAAACGATCTCGCACTCGGCCACGCGCATGCCGTTGTGGCTGAGGTCGATCTCAGCGCCATCACCGTGCACATGGCGGGCGAAAACTGGCCCGGCGATCGGGCCGTCGACGGCGATATGCACCTGGCCTGCCTGGCTTGTGGCGGCGATCTTCCAGCCGGCGATGCGGTCTGCGGCAATGCCGGCCCACAGCGCCTGCACCGCGCGGCCCTGTTCGGGCGTGGCGGGTCGGCAGGCAGCGGGCAGCTCGTCCAGGTGCAGGCCGTCGCGCCAGTGGCCGGCCAGCAGCTTTGCCGCCGTCAACGCTGCGGGATCCGCTTTTTCGAAGTTGTGTTTTTCATAACGTCAGTATCACCGTTGTCCCAAGTCGCCATGCCTGAGCTGCTGCACGCACGCACGCACGCACGCACGCGCGCGCGCTGCTGCGCCGCGCCAGACTGGCAGCACATCGGCCCAGCCAAGCGTTTGGCGTGGCCCTGCGCCTTGCCGATGTGCAGGGCGTAGCGGCGGATGCGGCAGGCACGGTCGCGCAGCGTTGAACTCAGGTCAGACATAGGTATTCATTGACTTTGGATGCGTTACTGCGCTAAAGGGTTTTCGGATAAAACAGCGCTGCGCCGGCGCATGGCACGTCTAGCCATTCGACTTGGCCCTTAAACACTTCGGTGACAAGAATCTTCGTGCCGCTGCGCGCAAAACACAGGTTGGTTGGGCACGGGCCATCAAGCTGCATGCGCTCGGCGACGTTGCCGCGAGAGTCCAGCACGGTCACGTTTTGCTGTCCGTAGACGCTGCAATAGAGCCTGCCGTCAGCACCGAATTTCATGCCGTCCGGGCCTTTGAAACCGGTATGGTCGTCAGGCTGCAAAACGTTGCCGAACAGATCGCGTGCGGGACTTGCGGACCCGAACAGGTCATAGCGATAAATGTCGCCGGTGAATGACGCGTTGGCATACAACGCGTTGTCCGTTCCAAAGGCGATGCCATTGGCGAAACGGATTTTGCTGTCGAGCAAGCGAACGATGCGCAGCGTCTTCGGATCGATCTGGTAAACGCTTCCATCCCAGGCGAAATCCATGTAACCGGCGGCAAAGTCTTGGCCGTCAAGGAAGTCGGCCATGGCCATGCCCGAATCGGTCATGTAGAGCTGACCGTCGGGGCCAAAGACGAGGTCGTTGGGAAAGCAGAAACGGCCGTGGCGATCATCGCCTTCAAGGCGCTTGATTTCGCGGCCGTCTTGATCGATGCACAGCAGCGCGCGCAGCCCGGCCTCGGCAACCCACAACAGACCATCGCCGTCAATGGCCAATCCGTTCGGTCGACCCTGCGTGTTTTTTACGACACGTCGCTCGCCGCTCGGGCTCAAGTGCGTGACATTCAAGGTGCTGTTCGACATTTCCGTCACGAACATCGATCCGTCCGGCATCGCGACCGGTCCTTCCGGCGCGCCAACGTTTGCAGCAAAGATTCCTGAGGCCATGAATATCTCCTTATGTTGTCAAAGCACCTTGTCGGTGATGGGATCGATAAGAATGCAGCGGTTCATGTCGATCGCGAGTTCGAGCGGCGCGTTCTGCGCTTGGACATCGTGCGCGCCGAGTTCGGCGGTCACTTCGGTACCGCCGATTTGCGCCGTGACGTAGGTGCGCGTACCCGTGGGCTGAATCAGTTCAGCCGTGGTGAGCAGGCGCAGCAGGCCGGGCGCCAATGCGTCCTGGGTGGCGCGTGCCAGGTGTTGTGGCCGCAGGCCGAGATTGATCGCCTTTTCGGCGTCAGCGCCGGATTCGGCGACGCGGCGCGCAGCGGGCAGCGCCAACACTTCACCGGTGGCCAGTACCACTGCGCGATAGGCGCCGCGGGTGACGAGTTTGGCCGGCAAGATGTTGATCGAGGGCGAACCCAGAAAGCCGGCCACGAATCCGGTGAGGGGTCGCTCGAACAGGTCTAGCGGCGCACCTTGTTGCTCGATGCGACCGTCGCGCAGCAGCACGATGCGATCAGCCAGCGTCATCGCCTCGACCTGATCGTGGGTGACGTAGATCATCGTGGTCGAGATCTGTTTGTGCAACCGTTTGATCTCACTCCGCATCTGGTCGCGTAACTGGGCATCGAGGTTAGACAAGGGCTCGTCGAAGAGGAACAACTGGGCCTGGCGCACGATGGCGCGGCCGATGGCAACCCGTTGACGCTGGCCGCCAGAGAGCTGGCGCGGCAGCCGTTCGAGCAGCGCCGTGATGCCCAGCATGGCCGCCGCCGCATCGACACGTTGCTTTATTTCCGGTTCGGCGAACTTGCGTGCCCGCAACCCGAAGGCGATGTTGTCGTGCACCGATAGATGAGGGTAAAGCGCGTAATTCTGGAACACCATCGCAATATCGCGATCACGCGGCCGCAACTCGTTGACCACCCTGCCCCCGATCTCGATCTCGCCGCTACTGATGTCTTCGAGACCTGCAATGCTTCGCAACAGCGTGCTCTTGCCGCAGCCCGATGGACCGACGAAGACGACAAATTCGCCGTCGTTGATGCTCAGGTCGATGCCTTTGAGTGCATGCACCGATCCGAAGTATTTGTGCAGGTTTTTTATTCTTACGTCGGCCACTCCAACTCCTTGCTTATAAAAGCATCTTGCATGCTCAACCCTTGACTGCACCCAGCGAGATGCCTCGCACGAGATAACGCTGTAGCAACGTGACCGCAATAAAAACTGGCAAGGTGCCCAGCACCGACATCGCCGAAATCTTGGACCAAAAATTCGATTGCCCGCCCATGTAATGGGTTAGCTGCACCGGGAAGGTGATTACTTCGGTGCGCGTGAGAATGAGCGCGAAGATGAAGTCGTTCCACGCAAAGACGAAAGTGAACACTGCCGTCGCCATCAGACCGGACCGCGCCAGCGGAAACACGACGCGCCAGAAGGTCTGCCAGCGCGTGCAGCCGTCGACCAGCGCACTCTCTTCGAGTTCAATCGGGATGTCGGTGATGTAGCCGCGCATCATCCAGATCACATAGGGCAGGTTGAACGCCGTGTACAGCACGATCAGGCCAATGAAGGTGTCGACCAACCCGACGTACACGAACACCAGAAAGACCGGAAAGACAATGACGATCGGCGGCATCATGCGCTGCGAGATGACCCACATTGCAAGGTTCTCGCCGCCGGTGTTAAAACGCGCAAGGCTGTAGGCGCAGCAGGTACCGAGCAGCATCGCCAGAGCCGAGCTGACACCGGCGATCACCAGGCTGTTCCAAATTGTGGAGACGTCGCCCTGCTTGAACAGCACCAGATAGTTGTCAAGCCGGAATTCGGCAGGCACCCACACTGGCGGCGACGCAAAGATCTCGTCCGGCGTTTTGAACGAGATCGAGAACAACCAGTAGACCGGGAATAAAAACAGCAGCACCACCACGATGGCCATCAGGTAGCGCAGCGCGAGCGTGATGCGCCGCCGACGCGGTGTGGTGGCAAAGTTCACTTGACCAACTCCATGCGGCGAAGTAGCAAAGTGACCAACACCGAGAGGATCGCCACCATGACCAGCGCCGCTGCGGCGGTGTAGCTGGTGTCGAACTGTACGAAGCCGATCACGTAGGCGTAGAGCGACACCGTCTCGGTCATTGAGCCCGGGCCGCCCTGGGTCAGCGCCCAGATGATGTCGAAGATGCGAAACAAGTCCAAGCCCCGTATCAGCAAGGCGACTGCGATGACCGGTTTGATTGCAGGAATGATGATCTGGCGCAGCACGCGCATATACGAGGCACCATCGAGCTCGGCGGCTTCCAGTTGCGATTGGTCCACGTTAGACAACGCTGCGAGCAGCAGCAAGAACATGAACGGCGTCCACTGCCAGACCTCGCAGATGATGATCGCGGGGTACACCAAGTGCGAATTGACCGTCCACAGCAGGCTCACTGGCGAGCCGGCAAAGTAGCTCACGATCTGGCCGATCGGACCGAAACGCACGTCGAACATCAGCCGCCAGGTCGCACCGGCGACGATCGGGGAGATCACCGTCGGCAGCACCAACAGTGCGACGAAGATTTGACGGCCTGGCATCCGTTCGAGAAAGAGCTGGGCCAGCAAATAGCCCAAGATGAGCTCTAGCGGCAGGGCTATCGCCGTGATCAGTACGGTGTGCACCAACGCCCACCAGAGCCGCGCATCCTT
Organism: Variovorax sp. GrIS 2.14; assembly: GCF_046115955.1. Taxonomy (NCBI): domain Bacteria; kingdom Pseudomonadati; phylum Pseudomonadota; class Betaproteobacteria; order Burkholderiales; family Comamonadaceae; genus Variovorax; species Variovorax sp. GrIS 2.14. The sequence continues at coordinate 14,895 of NZ_JBJXIA010000019.1, read as the reverse complement.
GAACACTTGCCGGTAGTGCAGCAGCCCCTGGAACGACGTGTCGGCATCGGACATCGTGAGGTTCTGGAAGCTCACGATCAACGAATAAATCAGCGGGAAGACGCCGATCAGCAACAGGATGAAGATGGCCGGTGCGACCATCAGGTACTTGAAGTGTCGGTCCGAGAAGGCTGACAGCCGGTGCCACCGAGAAAGTTCCGGGTTCATACTGCGGAGCTGAATGAATCGGCTCTGCGGTGCATGGCCGAGACCGCGCGCAGCTTTGAGGGCGGCACCGCGTATTGCATCGATTACTTGGCCGGATACGAGCCGGGCTTCTTGGTCCATGCGGCATACATCTCCTTCTGCCGCACCACGCCCACCTTCTCGGTGATCGCATCGAAGGTCGCTGCCAAGTTGTTGGCGACGGCCTTCGGTTCGGTGCCGCCCCACAGGCTGCTCAGACCCTTCGACATCGCTTCGTCGTACTTGTCCTGCTGCAACAGCGAGAGATCGAGCAGGCCGCGTTCGCCAGAAAGCTTGATGATGTCGAGATAGGCGCCCGCATCGGGCCACAGTTTTCGGTACTCGGCGCTAGCGTAGTGGGAGGTTCGGAACGGATCGCGCAGCGTATAGGGCAGTTGCACTCGTTCCAGGCTGGTCTGCTTGCTGTTGAGCCATTGGAGAAACAGGTAGGCCGCTTCCTTCTTCTTCGACGTGGACGCCACCGAAAGCGCAAAACCGACCCCGAGTTCCGGGCGCCCGAGCGGCGGCAATGCGTAGCCAACCTTGCCGGCGACTTGCGTCTTGGGTACCCACTTCATCGCCTCTTCGTTGGTGCCGTAGCCGGCTGCCCAGCGGCCGTACGGAGGCCACGAGATGGTCATGGCCGTAGTGCCCTGCAAAAAGTTCGCCAGGTTGTCGACGAAATTCCATTGCTCGACCCCGGGCGGCATGAACGTGTTTTCAGCCAGCATCTCCTGCAGCACGCGCACCCCGACATCGCTGTTGACGGTAGATTTCATCGTACCGGCATCAAAAAACTTGCCACCTTCTGTGCGGAAGCGTTCCTGAAACATGTACTGCGGGTAGGGCGCGGCGCGGAAGAAGCCAGCGCCGTAGGTTTTGGGCGCCATCTTCTCGGTAATGAATTTGCCGATTTCGGAAAACTGCTTCCAGGTCTTGGGCGGCGCCAGCTCGTAACCCATCTTGGCCTTGAACTCCGCCATCATCTTCGGGTCTTCGAAGATGTCCTTTCGGTAGTACAGCAGCATGACGTCGCCGTCATCCGGAAACCCGTAGATCTTGTCGTCGACCTTCATCTGGTTGTCGCGGTATGCCGGTGCGATGTCTTGCAGCTCGTCACGGTAGCCGAACTTGTCGACAAAGGAGTCCAGTGGCTCAAGTGCACCGGCCTTCACCAGGTCGGGCATCCACGACGGGATGACGTTCAGCGCGTCATAGGCACCGGCCTTGGCGCGGAAGTCCTGCATGATTTTGGTGAACATCTGGTCTGTGGGAACCTCGACCACCTTAACCTTGATTCCTGTGAGCTTCTCCCACTTCGGCCCCGAATACATCAGCGGATCGAGCGACTGCAGTCCCGCCTCCCAGACGATACTGATCTCGGTCCCCGAGTACTTTTTGGCCGCATCTACAGCCACCTCGGCGGCGTTTTTCGATTGAGCGAAGCTGAATGTCGGCGCAGCTATTGCGAGCGATGTCGCTGAGATGATCTGGCGTCTGCGAATCATGTCTGTCTCCAATGATTACGTTCCGTCAACTCCGTGGGTCGGGGCTGACAAGGTCCGAGGTTGTAATTCTTATGCGCTGCTCAGTGAACTGACTTGACACCATGCACGTTACGCACGGCGCTCCCGACATATGCCGGGAGTCCGATACGAAATACAGGGGCACGTACTGTTGATTCCGTTACCAGTGATGCATATCAACCACCGTCGTGTCTGGCAAATTGCCAGCCCGATCTCGCTCGCTTGTCTTCGTGGAGGATTTGCACAGTTCTTCAATTCGAAGGATTCCAGAATATCGGGATCTGATATTCGTAACAATCGACATTTGCTGCGCCCTGTGTGAGGTTATTTGTCTGGGCAGCTGCCGTAATTTTGACTGCCGCAATTGCGGCAACGTCAAGATGTGCAGATTGCTCCACAGCCACAGCGTGGACTCGCCCGATTCGGTCGCCTGATCGAGTTGCAGTTCGATGCGCAGCCAAAAGGTTTGGGTTTCGTCGATGCGCAGCGTTTGCTTGCGCACCACGCCCGTCTCCCCGCGCGCCGCGTCTCACCAAGGCCTTCGTGCACGATCACCAGGTGTTCGCGTGGTCGCCGTCGCCACCGTTGTCGAGCTTGCCCCCGCAGGCGCATGTGACTTTTTATCGCCCTCGATTGAGAAACTATCGTTTGCAACAGCAGAGTGCAAACAATACATTCTTTGGAATTGCCCCGCCACCAAGGCCTCAACCGAAGGAAATGAAATGAGTCGTCGTGAAATCCTGAAATCTGCCGGGGCGCTTGCCGCGATAAGTACATTAGGCTTCGGTCGTCCGGCCTTCGCCGCCGATCCGACCATGACCACGGTATGCAAAATCGTCGGCGTGCCGTATTTCTCACTGCTCGAGACTGGTCTGGTCGCGGCGGGAAAGAAGACCGGCATACGCTCCAACATGATCGGCCCGGCTCAGGTCGATCCGGCACAGCAGGTACGCCTGATCGAGGACGTGATTGCCAAGAAGGTTGACGTTTTGGGCCTTATTCCGCTCGACGTCAAGGTACTTGCCCCCGTGGTGCAGCGTGCGCGTGACGCCGGCATCATCGTGATAACTCAGGAGGGTCCTGATATGGAGGGCCGCACTTGGGACGTGGAGATGGTCGACAGCAAGAAGTTTGGTGAGGAGATGATGAAGTCACTCGCCAGACAGATGGGCGGAAAGGGCGACTACATCGTCATCGTTGGCACGCTGACAACGCCGCTGCACAATTTGTGGTGCGACGCCGCCATTGCTTACCAGCAGGCGAACCATCCGAACATGAAACTGGCTGCCGACCGCTTCCCCGGCGCTGACCAGATCGACACGACCGAACAGGTGGTGCGCAACGCATTGCAGGCCTATCCAAACTTGCGCGGCGTGATTGGCTTCGGCTCCAACGGCCCCATCGGCGCGGGCAACATCGTCCGGCAGCGTGGCCTGGGCAACAAGTTGTCGGTAACTGGCTTTGCGCTGCCGTCGCAGGCTCAGTCCCTGATCAACGCCGGCGCACTGAAAGAGACATTCCTGTGGAGCCCCAAGGAGGTCGGCGAGGCGATGGTGGCCGTGGCCAGTCTTGTACTCAAAAAAGCCGAGTTCAAGACGGGCATGCAGATTCCAGGCATTGGCAAGGCCAATGTCGACGCCGACAAGAAGATCATTTCGGTCGACCGCATGCTGGTTCTCAATAAGGAGACGCTGCCCGAACTGATCAAGCTCGGAATTTAAGCGCCCTCATCAAGAAGAATCGGTGCCCTCAAACTTTCTTGAGCTTCGAAATATTTCGAAGCGCTTCGGCGGTGTTCACGCGCTGTCCGGCATTAATTTCGATGTCGTCGCGGGAGAGGTTCATTGCCTCGCCGGTGAGAACGGATCAGGCAAATCAACCCTCATCAAAGTCATCTCCGGCGTCCAGCGGCATGAGCCCGGCGGCACGGTGCTGATCGATGGCAAGGACTGCAGCCATCTCTCGCCGGCTCAATGCATTGCCAACGGCATCCAGGTCATTTACCAGGACTTGTCGCTCTTCCCCAACCTGACGGTGGCCGAAAACATTGCCATCGAACGTCACCGCGGGCTCCGCCCTGTGCGTTGGGCGGAAATCCGATCAATTGCCAAGGAGGCGATGGACCGGGTCAGCATTTCGATCGACCTGGATAAACAGGTGGCCGAACTTCCAATCGCCCAACGGCAGCTGGTAGCGATCTGTCGGGCCATGGCCAACGATGCACGGCTCGTCATCATGGACGAGCCAACGGCCTCGCTGACGCGCCGCGAGGTCGACGCGCTGCTTAAGCTAACACTTGAACTGAAGCGGCGAAACGTGGCGGTGGTGTTTGTCAGCCACCGACTCGATGAGGTACTCGAAATCGCCGAGCGCGTCACGGTGCTACGCAACGGGGAGAAGCTGGGGACTTTCAACGCCCAGGGTATGACTGACCAGCGTCTGGGCGAACTGATGACCGGAAAATCGTTCGACCACCAGCCGATCAAGGAGACCCTGACCGTGGGCCTTCCCGTATTTGAGGTGCGCGGGTTGTCGCGAGCCGGCGAATATGCAGACATATCGCTGAGCGTCGGAAAGGGCGAAATCGTCGGACTGACGGGCCGTCTCGGCTCGGGACGCACCGAACTGGCCTTGTCGATGTTCGGGATGACGCGCCCGGAAAGCGGTGAAATGCGTTTGAACGGTCAGCCTCTCACACTGAACTCCAATCGCGACGCCATCGAAAACGGCATCGCCTATGTCTCGGAGGATCGGCTATCGCTCGGCTTGGTGATGGAGCAGCCGATAGCTTCAAATATTGTGCTGCCTATCCTCGAGGACTTTTCCGACGCGCTCGGGCTGGTGCAGGAAGACCGGCTCCGTGACACCGTACGTCGCTGGATTTCCCATTTAGGCATCAAGGTATCGAATGCCCATAGTCCGGCACACACATTGTCGGGCGGCAATCAGCAGCGGGTGGTCCTGGCTAAGTGGCTGGCGACAAAACCGTGCCTGCTTATCCTTGACAGCCCGACCGTCGGCGTTGACATCGCTGCCAAAGACGGAATTTACGCGATCGTGCGGCAGCTCGCCGCCCAAGGTCTCGCCGTGATCATGATCTCGGACGAGATCCCGGAGGTCTACTGCCACACCCATCGCGTGCTGGTGATGCGCGAGGGCCGCATCACCAGCGAGTATCGGCCGCTGCATACAACCGAGGCCGAGCTCAGGGCGGCAGTCGATGCGTAGTTTCCTGAAGCCGTTCTCGAGGACCCCTGAAGCGCGCTTACTGCTCGTCAACCTGGTGCTATTCGTCGTTCTTTCGGTCTTCGCCGAGGGCTTCTTCAGCGTTCAAAACGCCCTCAACCTCATGACGTCCTACGCCTTCGTAGGCATCTTGGCCGCCGGACTGGTCGTTGTACTGGTAGCCGGCGGCATCGATATCTCGTTCACAGCCGTCGCCTCGATAGCGCAATATCTCGCAGTCTCTGCCGTGGTTCGCTACGAAGGCAGCTGGGTCATGCTTCTCGCAGTGGCGCTGGGCGGCGGCGTGCTGCTCGGCTTGATCAATGCGGTGCTGGTGACATGGCTGCGCATATCCTCGATCATCGTCACGATTGCGCTGCTGAATGTCTACTACGGCATGCTGATGTTCTGGAGCGGCGGCGATCCGATCAACTCGCTACCTTCCTGGTACGCCGACAGCATGCACTGGATCCTCGGTGAGGATCAGCTCGGAAATCCTTATGTCCTGAACATGCAGATTCTGGGGTTGGTACTTGCTTTCGTGCTGAGCTGGTTGCTCCTGAACCGCATGGGTGTCGGGCGCCAACTGCGCGCTCTTGGCGGCAATTCAGAGGCAGCCAAGCGCGTTGGTTTCAATGAACTGCGGCTGAACATGGTTGCATATGGGTTCATGGGCCTGATGGCGGGACTTGCGGCTCTCGTGCAGGCGCAGGGGTCGCAGTCAGTAGTACCTAATGCATTGGTTGGCCGTGAACTCGGCGTGCTGGCAGCCGTGGTGCTAGGCGGCGCAAGCCTCACCGGCGGAATGGGCACCGTGTTTGGGACGGTTCTGGGTCTGATCCTCTTTGCTTTCCTTCAGGACGGACTCATCCTGCTGGGCGTATCGTCATATTGGATTCAATTCGTCACCGGCTCCGTCTTCTTGGGGGCAGTCGGCACGATTGCCTGGGAACGCAAGCGCGTGCGGCGCGCCGTACGGCGCAATATCGGAGGATCCACATGAGCGCTCTCGCAACCTCTTTGCGTCAGATCAGGGCGCGCACTGACGCCGTGGATCGACGCCTGATCGCATTGCTGGTGGCACTGCTTCTGGTCTTCGGGTTGCTGCTAGGCGACCGCCTGTTCAATCCGACCTCGATTCGCTCAATGGCATTCCAGTTGCCCGAGCTTGGCATATTGTCACTGGCCATGATGGTGGCGTTGCTCTCAGGCGGGCTCGACCTTTCGATCATCGCCACTGCCAATCTCGTCGCATTGACGATGGCCTACATCATCACCACGATGATGCCCGCCGACCCCGGCATCCTCTGGGGCGTTTGGCAGATCGTTGCGCTCTTGGCCGGTCTTGTCGTGGCCCTGGCAATCGGGGCTTTGAACGGATTTGTCATCGCTTACCTCGGCGTCTCGCCTATCCTGGCAACGCTGGGCTCGATGACGCTGATCAAAGGCATTGCGATTGGCCTGACGCGCGGCGGCATCTTGTCGAATTTCCCCCAGCCTATCGTTTTTATCGGCAATGGCAGCTTGTTTGGCATACCTGTGGTCGTTTTGATCTTCGTCGTGGCCGCGTTGTTGATGAGTGTGGTGCTGGGTCGCACGCCTTTCGGTCAGACGCTCAATATGCTGGGGTCGAACGAAGCCGCGACCCGTTACTCCGGTGTCGATACGCGCCGGGCGCTGATCAAGGTCTACATGATTTCCAGTCTGCTTGCGGCGATCGCTGGTGTCGTGATGATGGCGCGCTTCAATTCCGCAAACGCGGCCTATGGCGAGAGCTATCTTCTGATCACCATCCTGGCAGCGGTGCTGGGAGGTATTTCGCCATCGGGCGGCTTTGGCAAGGTTGGGGGGCTGGTGCTGGCATTGGTGATTCTCCAGCTGATCTCCACCGCCTTCAACCTGCTCGATTTCAGCCAGTTTTTGACGCTGGCGATCTGGGGCGGCACGCTGATCACCGTCGCGGCAGTGGCTCGTCTGCGCGGCAGCCTGGGATTGAGTTAAGGAAACACTGATCATGAATCGTTTTGTCAATAAGGTTGTCATCATCACGGCCGCTGCGTCCGGTATCGGGCTTGCCGCCGCGAGGCGATTTGCCAAGGAGGGCGCCATCCTTGCGCTATGCGACATCGACCTCGAGACGCTCAAGGAGCAGAGCAAGGCGTTCGGTCTTCCGGAAGCGCGGCTGCATCTGTGGCGCGTTGACGTTTCCAAGCCGGCTGAGCTCGAAGGGTTTATTTTCGACACCGTGGCCCGCTTCGGCGGCCTCGATGTGCTGGTCAACAATGCCGGCGTGGGTGCGTTCGGCTATGTCACCGAGATCACACCCGAGGTATGGGACCGGGTGATCGCTACCACGCTGAGCTCTGTCTTTTACGCCAGCCGCGCGGCCCTGCCGCACCTGGTTGAGCGTCGAGGCAACATCGTCAACACGGCTTCGATTTCGGGACTCGCCGCCGATGTGGGCTTTGCTGCCTACAACGCGGCCAAAGGCGGCGTCGTCAACTTGACCCGGGCCATGGCGATCGACCATGCCTCGGACGGCATCCGTGTCAATGCGCTTTGCCCCGGTGTGGTCGAGGCCGGGTCCACAGGCTGGATGCTCGAGAACGACAAGCTGATGCAGGAGTTCGCCAGTCGCGTGCCGATGGGCCGGATGGCGCAGCCCGACGAGATGGCGGGCGCCATCCTGTTTCTCGCCTCTGATGACGCCTCCTACATAACCGGCTCCAACTTGGTGGCTGATGGCGGTCTGCTGGCCGGAACCGGCCAACCGCAATTTCGCAAGATCATCGACAAGGCCGGATGGTAAAGCCTTGCGCAGCTAACAGTCTCTTGCCGTACGACCCTGAAAATAATTAACGTCTGGGAGAAAAAATGGCCACGATTGAAGACCAGAAGCGCGTGACAGTGGAATATTTTGATGCCTTCATAAAAGGCGACAAGGCTTGGTGGGAGAAGAACGTCGCGCCCGAGTTCAAGCGCCATGATCCTGGCCTGCCCTATGAGGTCGTCGGTCCAGCGGGGTTGCAGCATCATCATGACGTGCTGCTGGCGGGTGTGCCTGACTTGAACCTGCACATCCACACGGTGCTTTGCGAAGGCGATAAGGTATTGGCCTGTCTGCGCTTCAAGGGCACCCACAAGGGCGACCTGTTCGGCAACCCGCCAAGCGGCAATGCCATCGACGTCGAGGTCTTCGATCTCTTCAGATTCGGCGTGGACGGCCGCATGGTCGAGCACTGGGCCATGGTGGATTCGCTGGGGCTGCTGCGTTCGCTCGGCGCGCAGCGAATCGACAGGGAGTAACTAACATGCGCGGTGCACTGATCGGTTGCGGCTTCTTCGCCCAAAATCACCTCAATGCTTGGCAAGACTTGCGAGCCGAAGGCATCGAACTGGTCGCGGTCTGCGATATCGATGCAGCCAAGGCCAAAGCTGCTGCCGAGGCATTCGGCATTCCCCGCCATTACAACGACCCAGCCGAGTTGTTTGCCAACGAAAAACTGGATTTCGTCGACATCGCTACCCGCATGGAGACGCATCTCGACCTTGTGCGTCTGGCTACGAGTCATGGGGTTCGCACGATCGTGCAAAAGCCGTTGGCGCCCGATTGGGAGACCTGCCTGGCAATCGTGAAGACTGCGCATGACGCGGGCGTGCCATTGGCGGTCCACGAAAATTTCCGCTTCCAGACGCCGATGCGTCACCTGAAGTCCGTCCTCGACTCGGGCGTGATTGGTAAGCCGTCCTGGGGGCGCTTCTCCTTTCGCTTCGGATTCGACATCTACAAAACCCAGCCCTATTTCCATCTTGAAAAGCGGCTGGTGATCCTCGACAGCGGCATCCATATCCTTGACCTTGCACGATTTTTCCTCGGCGAGGTCAAGCACCTCAGCTGCGAGACGCAGCAGCGCAACCCGAAGAACATCGGCGAGGACACCGCTACGATGCTGCTGCGCCATGTGTCGGGCGCAGTCTCGATTGTCGAGGCGAGCTATGAGTCGCGGCAGATTCCCGATCCCGTTCTGCAGACGCTGATTACCATTGAAGGCGAAAGAGGCTCGATCAAGCTACTTGAGGACTTCTGTATGGTTGTGACCGCCGGACAAAAATCCACCGAGATGCAGGTCGGCTCGCCCTTGCTGGCGTGGACGGAGCAACCCTGGCACACGCTTCAGGAAAGTGTCCTCAAGACCCAGCGGGCCATCATTGAGGCGTGGAAGCTTGGGAACGATGCCGAAACCAGCGGCATTGATAACCTGAAGACGTTCTCACTCGTTGAAGCTGCCTACCAAGCTGCCGAAAGCGGGAGTGCGACGACGCCGGCTGAAGGTTTCGATAAAAGCTCGCACTACTGATTCCTTACGTTGCCGTTGTCGACGATCAATCTGGGTGCCGGGGCCAAACTCGAACACTGAATAAGTGCGGGCCTGCACACCGACGATCAGTGGCTGTCAAAGCAATCAACATTGCGATGAATGATTCACGTTGCTGGTCGCAGCGTGTTCAGGTTTGTCGATAGAGGCGATTCGGAGATAACTTGACCAGAGCTAACAGATTTGCCGTGACCGCACATCTTATTTAAAATGGGGGCAAATAAGGAGTTCTCATGTCCACGCTGGACGCACGCCGTGCCCATTTTCCCCCTTTGCCTGCCGCTTTCCATTCCAGCCTTTCGGGCGATGCAGGCGCAGTTTTCGAGTTCGAGGGCGGCGCCCTGCCACGTCATACCTATGCGAGCCGCGAAATCGGCAAGGTGATCGCCGAAGCCAAACGCTGGGCCAACGACACCGGCCCAGTGGGCATCACAGACCACGGCAAGCTGACTCACATCCTGTTGTCGGCACGTGACTATCGGCGAATGGCCCGTCTGGAGGCGAACAGCCAAAGTCTGCTGCAGGTCATGCAAAGCATCGACGGTGCAGGCGACGGTATCGACATCGAGTTTGAATCGGTGCCCCAGGCTTTTGGGCTTCGCGTGCCGGATTTCAATTGATGTACGTCCTTGACACGAACGTGATCTCGGAACTGCGCAAGTCCCCGGATGTAGCTTCTGCGGAGGTCTTCAAGTGGGCCGCAGGGGTGCCGATTGCCCATCAGTTTCTTTCTGTGATCACCGTGATGGAGTTGGAGATTGGCGTGCTGGGCCTGGAGCGCCGCACACCACCGCAAGGCGCGCGCCTGCGCGTCTGGTTGGCCGGCGTGCATCAGGCCTTTGCCGGGCGCCTGCTGCCCATCACGCCGGAAGTCGCGCTCTACTTCGCACGCCTGCACGTACCGGACCGTCGACCCAAGCGGGACGCGCTGATCGCGGCGACTGCGCTGGCGTGCGGATTCACGGTGGTGACACGCAATGTGGCCGACTTCACCGGCACGGGCGCGACCGTGCTCAATCCGTTCGAGCCGCAAAAATAATTTCAGTAAATGTTCCCTCCCGGACGATTGCCTTCCTTATCCGCGAATGTGCAAGGCAGCGATGGCAGCATCGAATCCGGGGTCGAGTGCAAGTCGCGTGTGCACCGCCTCCTTGAATCGACGCCTGGCGCGATGGAGCGACGGTGGGAGATGTCGTTCGATTCCACTACCTTTTCAGCGCGATCCCCGTGAGTTTCGCCAGTCTAAGAACACCGCTCTGGAATACTCAGCACGAGATCAACAGTCGTGTCGGTCATGTTGAAGTGCAACTCCGTGCTCGGATGTAACTACTGAAAGCCCGCAATTCGAGGCAAGAGCCAGTACATCACGATCAAGCACGACACCATGCATGGCTCAAGTTTGACGCGAGCAAGACTGGACTCAATCAAGCCCGAAGCTGCCGACGGGCTTTCGGCACCGCGGCCGCAGTCATGCTGCGCGGGCATGCATCTGCTTCGAAAGCTTTGAGAGCCAGAAAAGAAGGTTTTCCCCTATGCATGGCGTGAGTTCACCTCACAGGCAACGTACGAAAAATCGTTTGTAGCACCGCCTTTGCGCTTCTAGCATTGTGTGATTGCGGTTCGGTCTATCGCGAGATGGCACAGCAACTGCCGACCATTCTGGGGAATTGATTTGATGCTGCGTTCCAATGATGCTGGGAATTATTCCGAGTTTCGAGCGACCTACAAGATAGAGAGTTCAGAGCTAATTCAGAAAGTGGCCGAAGTCATTGCCGGTAAGCAGTCTTCCGGTACTTTCTTGTTTCTGCCTGGAGAAACCGACGGACAGTGCGCCGGTTCTGGTCGCCGAGGCCGTCGGGAGAATTGACAGAGAGGGCTCGCCATGAAGGCCGTTGCCTGCTGGGCCAACAAGTGGGCGAGGTCGTTCGCGACATCGTCAAAGCGTCGCCCATCACACGGTTGCTGTATTCCGCCGGCGACACCTCGAGACAAATCCTCAAAGTGCTGGCACCCGATGGTTGTCGCTGCCGCACGCTTGACTTGTGGGGCGCCGTTGTGTCGCATCGTTCCCCGCACGCGAAGGCCTCATGGGCTCGAGGTGGCGCTCAACGGCGGACAGATGGGAAACGCCGACTTCTTCGTGAAGGCAAAGAACGGGCGTCCGTAACCGGATCACATTCCACGACGACTTGAGTTGGTCGTCTTTTAACCACATCGAGGAAATCAGTATGAAAAAAGTAGTTGTCCTGGGCGCTGGCGGCAAGATGGGTTACCGTTGTTCTCGCAATTTGAAGGGCTCTCCGTACGAGGTGTCCCATGTCGAGATCAGCGAGGCGGGTCAAGCCAGGCTGCGCGAGTTGGACATCGAGTTCCGCCCCGCCGACCAGGTGCTTCCAGAGGCCGACGTTGTCATCCTCGCAATCCCGGACAACGCGATCCACAAGGCAACGCATGCACTGGAGCCGCTCTTCAAAAAAGGCGCCATCCTGATCGCTCTCGACGCAGCGGCACCGTTCGCCGGCGAACTTCCCGACCGGCAGGATCTGACCATCTTCGTAGCGCACCCTTGCCACCCGCCGATTTTCAACGACGAGACGGGGTTGGAAGCCAAGAGGGACTACTTCGGCGGCCTTGCCGCAAAGCAAAACATCGTCTGCGCACTGATGCGCGGACCTGAAGAGCACTACGCGCTGGCCGAAGACGTTTCTCGTCGCATGTACGCGCCGGTGATGCGCTGCCACCGCGCGACAGTGGACCACATGGCGATTCTCGAGCCGGTGCTCTCCGAGACGATCTGTGCCACCTGCTTGACGGTGATCCGCGAGGCAACCGACGAGGCCGTGCGCCGTGGCGTCTCGAAAGAGGTGGCCCACGACTTCATTCTTGGTCATCTGAACGTTGAGCTTGCCATCCTCTTCGATCAACTGCCCGGCGTTCGCATGTCGGATGCGGCAAACCGAGCGGTCGAACTCGCCAAAGCCGAGATCTTCATTCCGGACTGGAAGAAGGTCTTCGAGCCCGAAGCCATTGCGCAAAGTATTCGCGAAATCACCAGGCCCAACTCTTAACCCGTCGCTTGATCAGGCGTCCGGCGAAGCGACGCTCGGTTGGGTTCATGCGCCCAGCGGGACTGCCCAGCGCATTCCATCCCTGCTGCGGCCGCCCTGGAAAACCGTCGCTGTTTTGTTCGTGCAGTTGGAGAGATCCAGCTGATTTATTAAGGAAAATATATGTTGAAAAAGCAAGTGGCGAGTGGGGCCAACGGCAAGGTGGTCGTCATGGATTCGATCACGAAGGTAACGGCCGAGGACACCGGAGGCGTAATTGTGTCGGCATCGCATGGCGGCGCCAGTTCGGGCGAATTCGCCCTGGAAGTTCCTCTTAAAGCCGTGTTCTTCAACGACGCAGGCGTTGGCAAGGATGATGCCGGCATTGCCGCACTGCGAATGCTTCAAGAGAGCGGCGTTGCAGGAGGCACGGTTTCGCACACCACGGCCCGCATCGGGGATTCCCAAGACATGTGGGATCACGGAGTGATCTCGCATCTCAACGATGCAGCTCGGGGACTGGGGCTTGAAGTGGGGCAGCCGCTGAATCAAGTACTTGGCCGACTCGTGAACTGACAGACCGCCAGGCAATGAGTGCTTTCGCTCCCAACCTGGACAAGGTCCTGTCCATTCGCGACTTGCGAGACCTAGCGCGCCGGCGACTGCCCCGTTCAGTCTTTGAATTCATTGACGGCGGCGCGGAGGACGAACTCACGCTTGCCGAAAACCGCGCGGCGTTCGAGCGGGTCAGGCTCATTCCGCGGATCCTTACCGACGTGTCAGCGCCAGATATCGTTACCGACATTGTCGGTACGCCTTCGGCCGCGCCCTTCGTCGTAGCACCCATGGGCTCTTGCATGCTGGCCTGGCCGGAAGCCGATATTTGCATCGCACGCGCTGCAGCTGCCCACGGCATTCCATACACCCTGTCCACCATGTCGACGACCAGCATCGAGCGCATGGCCAACGCGGTTCAGGGCAATCTGTGGTTTCAACTTTACGTCCTGAAAGACAGGGACTTCAACAACCAGCTGGTAGACCGGGCCGCGGCGGCAGGCTACAGCACGCTTGTCGTGGCGGTGGACTTGCAGGCAGGCGGAAAACGGGAGCGCGACTTGCGAAATGGTGTTTCCATACCCTTAAGGATGACGATCAGGCATCTGTGGGAAGGCGCGACCCATCCAGGGTGGTCGTGGCAGCTGGCGCGTAACGGTCTCCCGGACTTCGAGAATATGCGCGGCATGATGGGCAGCAACGACGCGAATCTCACCATTGCAGCGCGGGTCGGCGAAAGCCTCGACGCGAGCTTTAACTGGGATGGTCTCGCTCGGCTTCGCGAGCGCTGGCCCGGCAAGCTGATGATCAAGGGTGTGCTGCACCCTGAAGACGCTCAGCGGCTCGTATCGCTCGGCATCGATGGAATCTGGGTCTCGAACCATGGAGGCCGGCAACTGGATGGGGCTGTGGCGTCAGCGGATGCGCTGCCAGCGATCGCGGCAGCGATTGGAAACCGTGTCCCGATGATCATCGACTCGGGTGTACGGCGCGGCGTCGATGCGCTCAAGGCGCGGGTACTTGGTGCAAGCGCAGTTGCGGTCGGCCGAGCGGCGCTGTATGGCGCAGCGGCAGGCGGCGAAAAAGGCGCCCGGCTTGCGCTGCAGATCTTGATCGAGGAGTTGCGCCTCGCCATGAAGTTAGCTGGCACACCGTCTTTTTACAACGCACCCGAAACACTTGTGCTTTCGCAAACTACCAGGGCACCAGCGAGACAGCAACACCAATACCCACAGCTGGCCAGCACTTTTGACCTTGCCCCCGAAAAACGTACCCCTTGCTGAGTGTTTCAATTCAGACAAGGAGAACGCAGATGACGAAGACGACGAGAGCGCGCTACACGCTCGAATTCAAGCAGGAGGCGGTGCGGCTGGTCGATGGTGGCCAGAGCATCGCGGCGGCGGCGCGCACTTTGGGCTTGGTCGAGCAGACCCTGTTCAACTGGGTCAAGGCCAAGCGGGAAGGCAAGCTCAGCGGAGCTGACAGCAAGGCCGTGAGCGCCGAGCAAATGGAGATCAGCCGGTTGCGTGCCGAGCTGGCGCGCGTGAAGATGGAGCGCGACATCCTGGATCTGCAGCTCGAACACGACCTCTTGAAGAAGGCCAGTAAAATCATAAAAAAAGGTCTGGGCGTCAGCCTGCAGCTCCTGACCAACCGGGAGAAGACGCTGCTGGTTGCCGCCCTCAAACAGACCCATGCGCTGTCGGATCTCTTGCCGGAGTTAGGCCTTGCCCGCAGCTCGTACTTCTATCATCGCGCGCGCCTGCAGATTGCGGACAAATATGCGGGCGCACGCCAAGCGATTGCCGACATCTTCCAACTCAATCACCGGTGCTACGGTTACCGTCGGATCCAGGCGATGCTGAGCAGGCAATGCGTGCGCTTGTCAGAAAAGGTGGTGCAGCGCCTGATGAAGCAGGAGTGCCTGGTCGTTGCAAAGCC
>NZ_JBJXIA010000018.1:0-64700 GCF_046115955.1 Variovorax sp. GrIS 2.14 | reverse complement strand
AGCATCCGGGCAACTCCGATCGGCTGACGGCCTACACGTCCACTGGTCGGATACAGCGGCTCGATCACGGCAATCAAGCGGCTCCAAGGCACGACGCGTTCCATCTCGGCCAGAAACTTCTCGCGGCGCGTTCGCTTCTTCTTCAATGCGTACTCGGCGCTGGCAAAGCTGCGTTGGTTCATCTCCGTTGCCCTCGTAATCTGGTCCTCTCGTGCATGCACGAGGCGTGCCGGGATCGATCAATTGATCAGCGTCTCCCTAAAAGGGTTCAGTGTCTGTTCGGCCCGGTTAGCTCATGTGGGCAGTTTCAACTCGACTGCGTAGGTCGGCAGAACAACCTGCGGTCAGCTTCAGCAAAGTTCTTCTTCGACGTCACACCGGCTTCGACGAGCGATGCCTGTGCGGCCGCCAGTCTGCGCTGGATCTCGGCCTCGGAAGCACCCGGCGCCTGGATCAACATGGTCATGTCAGATCTCTATCAATGACGGCGGCGCAGCGATCGGGCCGGCGACGAAGACTTCGACTGGCGATAGCCGCAGCAACTGCTTGGCCTCTTCGACGGTGCCGGCCAGCCACTGGTCGGTATCGCCGGCTTCGATCGGAATCACGCTGCGCTTGTCCTGCGCGTCGGGGGGGAACTTCGGATCGGGCCTGTACATGCGGCGCATCAGTTCGTGGTCGTCGGCGTTCAGCGTGAGCATCGTGTAGCTCTCGTGCACCTCGCCGGTGTCCTTGTTCGTCCAGACGTTCCACAGGCCCGCCAAGCCCCACGGCGCGCCATCCGTGCGGCTGAACTGCCACCAGATGTTCTTGCCGGTCTCCCAGTTGGGCTCATCGAACGAGGCGGCCGGGATGATGCATCGCTGCCCGCGCTTCCACGGATCTTTATAGCTGTGCTTCTCGGCCAGCTCTTCGCTGCGCGCGTTGTTGGTCTGATATTTGAGCTTGGGCTCTTTGGCGAACCAGGGGATCAATGCCCACTGGCCGACGACCAGCTCGCGCTCGTACCCAGACGAATGACGTGCGCGCCGGATGAAGGGCCCCTGTGAACGCGGGAACACTTCGCGTGGGAGCAGCGGCGGCTGGTTCGCCGGGCCGAGATGCCAGAACCGGTCCATCTCGGCCTCATCCGGGGTGACGTAGCGATTGCACATTTTTCAGATGCTACTGGGTTCAGCCAGTCGGCGGCCGCGTGGTTATGCGGCATGGACCGTGGTGCTCGTCCACTTCAGAGGGCACACCATGGGACGGGCGGCTATGGGCGCCCCAACGCTGACGAGAGCGCTACGATGGCGCATGGCGAACACCGCACACTGGCTTACGACCGAGCCCATTACCATCGCTGGCGTGCCGATGGAGCCCGTCACGGGCTGGCTTCACGTTTTCCGCGCGACGTGGACCGACCTGGCCGACGGGAAGGCTGACCCCGAGCATGTTGCCGACATCGGTAACAGCTTTTATTAAGCGAGCTTCGTGCGCGACCCTGCAGAGGTAGCGCAGGAGGCATTTGCCGCAGCTACGAATGACGATGGCAGTAACCGAGCGTGATAACCCCGGCGACCGGCAAATGACGAGGGACTGCTGTTCACCGACTGTTCTGTGAAACACGGATGGATTCGCGTTTTTCAAACTAAGGGAACTGCAGGCGGGTAGGTTGTGAGATGTGAGGCCTGGCACTCGCCGGCGGATCCTCCGGTCTTCGCCACTGCGCTCAACTCATCTGCGGCGCCCTGCCAAGTCGATGGATGCGCACAGCCCGTCGTACTCTTCAGCGTCGACCTCGAGTGCCTGCAGCCACAACTCGAAGTACAGATCCAGTTCGTCACTGCGGGCATGCCTGCCACGTTGATGCCGGATGAACTCCTTGCGCCCCTGAACCTTGTCGGCGATGAGCATATCCCGGACGCCCTCGAGCGGCCCGGCCGATGGCAGGCCCTGTGCGATGACCTGGTGCGGGTCCGCAACTGAACGGTGGACTTTATCGCTCAGCCAGGCGTTGGCTCTGCTGCGGTACTCCATGACGAGCAGGAGCACGGGCGGGCTGATGTCCACGGCGTACATGAAATCCTGCCCGTAGTGCACCAGGTCTTCGTCGTTCTGGAACAGCGGGCGCAGGCAGAACGCCCGCATCACATCCTCCGAGGCATCGAGCACGTCCAGGATGATCAAGCCCTCTTCGACCTGCTCCATCAGCGGGACGCCTGAACCCCTTGCAACGCGATCGGCGTAGTGTTCCTTGATGGCCTGGTACTCGGGCGACCACCGGGCGCGGGCGATGGCTTCGGTGACGATCACGGCACTTCACCTGCTGCAGAGGGCGCTTCAAGACCCGCCATTGGACGGTGATTCCTCCCCATCGGCCACGGACTCGCCAGCCCCAAGCTCTTTCAACTCGTTCAATCCGTCGGTGGCCCATTGCCTGAATGAAGCTACTTCGTCTCTGAACGCATTGAGCTTTGAAAGGTCGTCTCCGCTCGCGGAGCAGGCCTGCAGGAACGTACGCCAGTGATCGGCCACGCCGACCATGTTCTTCAGCATCCGAGCGCGGTTGACCAACATGTGGAGCTTCGCTTCATCGCTAAGCTTGACTTTCATGTCGGTCGCATCGCGCCACAGGGACATCATCCCCGACAGGTTTCCGGTATCGAACTCTACTTTCATGCGGCATCGTACTGCCGGCATCGGTGCGCTTTAGCCGGCACACTGGCAGCGGCTTTAGTGTGAAGCCAGACATCTGAAACAACGTAAAACTTAGGGACAGTGTATAAATACACTAACGGCATGCTGGTCAGATACCAACGAGCAACGACGCACACAGCGCAAGCTTGCAAAGCCGGAGTCTGCCGGTCAAAATCTAGCTAGTTTGCCGTTAGTGTATTTATGCTCACTCCTTCCCTCTTCGAAGATGCCCAGTCCCAAAGCCATTTGCTTGCCTTCGAGCGCTGGCTCGTCGACCGGCGTGCGTCCGGGTTTTTGCGCCAGCCGGGCTCGGTGCAGGTGTACCGGGACATGTGGGGGGCCTTTACCGCCTGGTGCCTGGGCCAGTCGCCGGCGGTGACGCTGGCCTCGCTCGACGGACTGGACCTGCAGGCGTTCCAGGCAGCGCGGTTCGGGGAGAAGAGTCCGGATCTGTCGCTCTCCCCTCGCTATGCGTTGCGGTTCATGCGATTGATCGATCGGGTACTGCAGCACCATGCGGCGGATGCGGGGGTGCCGGTGAATCTGGCAGCATCCCAGTGGTTGTCGGACCATCCGGAGGTGCGGTATGCGGAGGCGTCCAGGGCGGATCCCTTGCCGGAGTTCCTGTCGGTTTATGAAGCCAAGACACTGATCGCCTTCCTGTCTTCTGCCCGGCCACGGCCGGGGGTATCCGCTTCGCGTCGGGATGGACAGGCGGCGCTGAGTTGGCAGGACGTGCGCAACCGTGTATCGGTGGCCACGCAACTGGGGGCGGGCTTGACGCCGGGGGACGTGCGGGGGCTGGTGCTGGCTTCGCCTGTTGTCCGGGGTGGGCGGGTGCGGGACCGGCCGTGGAAGCTCAGTGTTCCTGGGGACGGAAATTCAGCGGCGAGAGAAACGCCGGTGGCCCCTTGGGCTGGGGAGCTGCTGCATCACTGGCTGCAGGTCCGGTACGAAGCACAGATCGAGGGGGACTGGCTGTTTCCGGCGACGCGCACAGGCAAGCCGTGGAGCAAGGACGGGCAATACCGGGCTGCCCGTTCAGTGTTGGAGGAAGCGGGGATCGACAGTGCGGACGGGGGGTCGTTCCGGCTGCGGCACACCTTCGCTTTGCGGCAATTGCGACGGGGCACTGAGCCGGCGCAGGTGGCGCGCTGGCTGGGGGTGGAGCCGGAAGTGATGGCGCGGTATGACCGGGTGGTGGTCGGGCCGGCGGATGTGGTGTAAGCCTATTTTTTGATGCAGCAGTTTGGCTCTTGTGAGCTTGCACTTCACTAGCTGATCCAAACATCAGGCCGACCTGGCTTGATCAGACTTCGAGTCCACAGGCTCGTAACACACGAGTTACATTCGAGGCATGCATACCCAAGACGAGCAGCCGTCCCGACCTTCTTGTCCTAAATGGGCGACGATCCTGAGCGTGCTGACCCTCCTGGTTGCCATCGGCACGGTGGCGCTGCACGTTGTTGGCATAACGTCTCATCGCACGTACATGCAGTATTGGGGCATTGATGCGGGGGTTTTTCCGAAGACTGCGGACCTGATCTTGATCGATGGCTATTACGGAGTGATTAATCAATCGGCACTGGCCTTTCTTCGCATCCTCTCAAACCCTGGAGCGTGGACGGCAGGCGCGTGCTTTTTGGCGCTATATCTCTTTGTTCTGGTGTCGCCTTGGGACGCAGGGACCGGTAGGGCATCTGAATGGCTGGCTCAACGCAAGCCGGGGGTGCGACGCATGGTGAAGTGCTTGATTGCCACGCTGTTACTTGCCGCCGTCATCCCCTGCATGCTTATCGCATGGACGTTGGTCATGTATTTCCCTGATGCGATTGGTGCAGCGAACGGCAAGCAGAGTGCGGAGGCCGAAGCTGTCGAATTCGCAAAGGGGTGCACGAAGTCAAAGTACCAATGCGTCCAACTGAGAAAAGGTTCGGAGTTGCTTGGCTCTGGTTTCCTGCTCGACGGGTCGCCGGCATTCGTTGCAATCTTCGACGCTGAGCGCCAGCGCGCGCGCGTCCTTCCACGTGAAGGCGTTGAATTGATCACCGGCAGGCCGCCAGTGTTACCCGAAGCGCACCGTCCATAGGCTGTTCTCCTTGCCGGCTTCTCACTGTCTTCGCCTTCACACGCCACAAGAAAGGACGGCTTGATTGCAGCGAGCCGCTCTGATTCATGGCGAGCATTGGTCTTGCCGACCCAATTCGTTGACAGAACGGAGCCCGCGCTTCAGTGCACCGTCAGGAGCCGCGACGACATCACAGTCGCCTATTCAACGCAAGCGATCAAGCGAGGGTGAATGCAAGGGTCAAATACTATCCGGCAGATTCTCCACGTCCGAAAAGCAATGAGCACCGACCTTCCCTGTCCTTTCTGCGCAATCGATGCATCGAGGATCGAAGCCCAGAATGCACACGCCTTCTGGATCAGGGACGGCTTTCCTGTGTCGCCGGGACACAGCCTGATCATTCCGAAGCGGCACATCGCGTCGTTCTTTGACGCGACAGCACAGGAGCGAGATGCCTTGCTTGAACTCTTGGATGCCGCGAAGGCGTTGATGGCCGCCGAACACCGCCCCGACGGCTACAACATCGGCATCAACGACGGTGCCGCTGCGGGGCAGACGGTGCCTCATCTCCACATTCACCTGATTCCGCGCTACGCCGGCGACATGACGGATCCGCGCGGCGGCGTGCGCTGGATCATCCCGGACAAAGCCGACTACTGGTCGCATCTCGGGTGAGCACACAGCGACCACCTTCGCCGGAGGAACAGCTCTCCTTTCTCGCCAAGCTGCAGCGCCTCTTCGCTGAAGGCGACTTCACCGCCACGTACAAGTTCGCACTGCTGATCGCACTGGCGGACCTGGCTGTCGAGCTCGGCAATGACGATGGCCAGGAGCTCCTGGTCACAACCCGTCAGATCGGCGAACGTTTCGTCCAGCTCTACTGGCAGCAGGCCGCGCCGTATGCGGCGACATCAGTGATTTCCAACAAACCGGCAGTGCTCGTTCAGAACAATGGCGCCCAGGCGGCAGTCGTCAATCTGGTCAAAGCTTTTAGGGAGCAGACCTGTGCGGCGACAGCACAGCAAGGAATGCGAAATGCGGCCTACCCTGCCCTGCTGGCGTCAGTGACGCGCACCGTGTCAGAAATGCCGCTGAAGCGCCTACAGAAATTTAGCGGTGGAACCGACGAGTTTCTGTACGCGCGTCGCAGCGACGGCCTGGTTGGTATCAAGCCGGCCAGCGTCTACTGCCTGCGGCGCTTCCAGCCGCTGGTGCAGCAACTGGCCCGATCGCACTGGGTTGACCACATCAAGGCGAACCGCATGAACCTGTCGGTGCTGGGTCCAGGCAACGACCTCGAGGACTTCCTGTTCTCGTCGTCGCGGCAGTCGTTGTTGATTCTGGGCCAGGGACTTCGCAAGGTCGACGGATCAAGATGCTTCTACTGCGGCCAGACAATGACGGGCGCCGACGTCGATCACTTCATTCCGTTCTCGCTGTACCCACGCGACGTGGGCCAGAACTTCGTGCTGTCCCATCCTTCTTGCAATCGCAGCAAGTCGAGCACGCTGGCAGCGCGGGGTCACCTGGAGCGCTGGCTGCAGCGGCTCGACACGCATGCCGACAACCTGCTCGAGATCGGCGCAGCAGCGGGGATGCCGTCAGACCCGCAGGTCAGCCGACAGGTGGCCCACTGGGGCTATGCCAATGCTATCGCCAGCGGTGCGCACGCGTGGCGCAGCGCTCGCGACTACGAGCTGATAAGCCCGGGTTATGCGGACTGCTTTGCGGGCCAATGCACTTGAGATTGACGGCAAATCCTATCGAATGCTCTTCGCACACGTCCTTCCGATCCATGAAATCTCTTGCTGCTTTCACGTTCCTGGTCTCTACGATCTGCGCTGCGGCACCACCGACCGTGTACCGGTGTGAGACGAATGGCAAGGTCAACTATTCGGATGCGCCCTGCGTCGGTGCAAAGGTTATCGACGTGACGCCAACGCAGGGTGCGGACAAGATGACGGGTCGCTCCAGCAAAGGCCGCGAAGTGCAGCGCGAAGAGTTTCATAGCACCCTGGACAACGCCACGCGGCCATTGCATGGGCTCTCCCACGACGAGATGGATAAGCGCCGACGCCGTTACCAGTTGTCATCGACCGACCAGCTTCAGTGCGCCACGTTGGACCAGCAGTTGCCAGCGCTGGAAGAACAAGCCTCGAAGGCCGCCGGAACGGCCAGGGGACAGGCCGATGTCGCGCTCTACCAGGCGCGCAAGCGGGCGTTCGATCTGAAGTGCTGAAATCGCCAAGCACTGATTCGCTGTACCGGCGGGCGATGGGAGACGCCTTCCTGCAACTGCATCCCGCCGTGCGGCGCTTCCACAGCCCGTTCGGCACGCACATCCTGCGAGGCGAGGCGAGGCGAGGCGAGGTGCGGATGCAGGCGCCACATTCATGGGCCGCGAGGCAACTGGCCCGCCTGCTGGGCTCCCCGTTGCATGCAGTCAATGGCACGATCCGCTTCCGGCGCGACTGACTTTTCGACAGCAGGCCATACAGAGGCGACTGGTGATGTGTCTTGAACGGCTGCACTTCCTCGGCTTGCTCTGCCCCCGATGGGGACACCCGGCGATCGTGGCCGAAAAGTCCGGTGAGGGCGAACTTGTCCACTTCAACGTCAGCGCTTCCCTGCGCTGGATCCGGCTGGTGAGCGGCTATTGGGGCACACTGCGGATTCCGAAGGAGCTGAACCCATGATCGTGGTCTTCGATGCGCAATGCCTGCTGTGCAATGGCTGGGTGCAGTTCGTTTTGCGGCATGACCGCAAAGGCGTCTTCCGCTACGCATCGATCCAGGGAACCGCGGGAAAGACCCTTCTGTCCCAGGCCAATCTCAAGGTCGAAGGCCTGGAGACATTGCTGTTGATCGATGGACCACGCATCTGGCAGCACACCGGCGCCATCTTCAGGGTGCTGGGGGCTTTAGGCTGGCCCTGGCGACTGGCCTGGATGGGTTGGCTGGTGCCCGTGCAGGTCAGGGACTCGTTGTATCGCCTGCTGGCCAGGAACCGGTACCGCGTCTTTGGCAGACTCGACGAATGCGCTATGCCACCCGCGGACTACAAAGTCCGGTTTCTGGATTGAAAGCTTCCGCACCGGATCACGTCATCCGGGCTAAATGGCGCTGTTTCCGTAGTTCTCCAGAGTGGCTAATGCCGCGCGCAGAAGACCACGACTAACGCAGCCGCGGCAAGCAGCAGGCCACTGAGTATTTTTGTGCGGACATAGCGGTCGATGTTGCGCCGGGTCGAGCGCTGCACCCGCAACAATGCCTGCCGGGCAGTGTCGATGTCGTGCTGGCTGGCCTCTTCGAAAGCACGTTGCGCTTCGCGCTGCGCCCTGCTGTCGGCCACCTGGTTAAAGTCGGATTTCACGGACAAGAGTTACGGAAAGAACGACCGTCCGGATTCCCGGTCATGTCAACAAAGTCACGGAATTGCAGCTGGAATTCAGTCCTTGGGCGAATGTGAATTAGGAGTGTGCACCGATCACCCTTTGGGACGCGGACTTCGCGGAATGAGCTGGCAACAGTGTTAATTAATTGGAAAGAGTTATGCTTGGGACTGTCCCAGCTAATTCTTTAAGACTCATGGCCAAGACCTACGAACAGATCCAGCAGCAAATCGAGAAGCTCCAGCGCCAGGCCAAGGCCTTGCAAGCGGTTGAAGCCGAAGGTGTCATCGCTCGCATCAAGGACGCCATCAAGCATTACGGCCTGACGGCCGAACAGCTTGGATTCGACGTTGCGACGACTTCTGCCGCGGCTGTTTCTTCCGCACCGGCGCCGACATCGGCACCTGCTGCCAAGCAGACGTCGAAGCCGGCGACCAAGAGCACTGCCAAGGGCAAGGCGCAATTCAGCGACGAGTCTGGCAACGTCTGGGGCGGCCGCGGTCCGCGTCCGGCATGGCTGCGCAACGCGCTGCAGGCGGGCCATGACATCAATGAGTTCCGCATCGGCAAGCGCGCCAAGGCAAAGACGACACCGATCCCGCTGGGCGCTGCGATTGCTGCAGTCGCGCCATCGACCAACGCGGCATCGGCGCCGGCTGCCCCCAGCAAACGCGCCAAGGTGAGCTATGGCGATGACGCCGGCCATTCGTGGAGCGGCATGGGTCCAAAGCCAGGCTGGCTGAAGGCTGCGCTTGACGCGGGCAAGTCGCTAGCTGACTTCGCGGAGTAATCGCCGGCCACACACCGGGTGACAGACTTCGTGGACGGCGAGCCGTCGAAGATCAAGTCGGACGGCCTGCGCTACAAAGGCCAAGTCTGCTGGCACCCCGTTCAAGACAAACGCTGTCGGCAGCAGCAAGTCGTGCCTGCTGTGCGGACTGCACACGCGGCGGGCTGAGGGCGCTTTCAAGATCATGTTCGTCGCCAGACAGTTCGTGTGCTTTGCGTGCCGGCCGCTGAAGACCTAATGATGGCGCGGCTCGAAAACTTCAAGTAAGAGGGCCGGCGCCCTGCTGTCCAGACCCAGCTCAATGTACGCAGCGGGCTTAACGTTGACCAACAGCGCCTGAGAACGACTGCAATGCGTCGGACTCCCCTGCGCTGTAAGGCGTCGCCGCCACAAGCAATTGCCAGCGCTGCTCCCGGCATCCGCCGGTCGGCGGATGCTGACGCGGCGACGGAAACGGGCGGCCTCCCAAGGCGGCCACCTCGACAGCGCAACCCATGCAGCGATATATAACTTCGTATCTGACCTCGGTGCCGACGCGAATGGGCGTGTCAAAAACCAATGCCTTGGAGATGCCGATCCTCGAAGGTTCTTTGCAAAGCGCCATGGTCCAGTCCCTTCACAAAGCCAGCGCAATTCAATGGTCAGTTTCAAAGCCCGGAGAAGAGTGGTTGCGTGCAAGTCCTGCCGAGCGTTGATGCCGCCATACTGCACGTTGTTGCACGAGGCTTATCAGTAGCGGTCCAAGTTCCTCGATCAGCACGACATGGTCCGGACTGTCGTGCAACAGCGCCTGCGTCGGCATACTGGGCGCCAAGGCGTCTGAGGGACTCTGGACGATGCTCAGGCCTTGGTGGGCCTTGATGGCGATCAGTCCGTCGGTGCCGTCGCCGTCGCCGTCACCATCACTCAACACGACCCCGATCACCCTGGCGCCGAAGCATTTGGCCGCCGATTCGAAAAGCCGGTTGGCTGCCGGCCTTGCGTGCCTGACCTTCGTACCGCTGTCCAGCCCCAGCGTGGCATCGGAGCGAATGACGAGGTGACGGTCAGGCGGAGCAATGTAGATCTGAGCGGGCTGCAGAACTTGGCCCCCAGCGGCATAGGAGACTGGCATTTCCGCGCTCTTGCCGAGAATATCGGCCAGCGCCATCGGACTGTCCGGATGGCTGTGCAGCACCACCGCGATCGGCGCCTCGAACGCGGCTGGCAACACGCTGACCAAGCGGCGCAGGACATCCAGTGCGCCGAACGAACCGCCCACGACGATCAGGTCCATCTAAGTCTCCGCAACTAATGCGGGTCGTCGGCGCACCGGGTTTGCGGCATGTAGGAGCGCACGCGCAGCCAAGACCGGACGCGAACACTTTGACGGTCCGAGATGCGCCTGACTTTCACCAATCACCGCCAGTCAGCGGCAATGATTCACCGGGACAGCAAAACACCAAGCTCAAAATCACCGCAAGCGCGACCCCGACAACCAACAACACGACCGGGCGTATCCAGACGTTCTGCTTCTTCATCCCGACAGGCCTCGGCGCCACGTCCAGAGTCCTGTATTTAGTGCTCATCGGCGAATGCTATCCCGCCCAGTCACTTCCATCAGTCCGCCGAAAACCGCTGGCCAGCGGGGCTGGGTGGTGATTTTGGATAGCCGGCGCATGGCGCCCCGTTTGCCATCGACGAAATATCGGCACCCATATTCCTTATCCAACTGCCGTCGGATCGACGCCGGATGGCGAGGCAACAGCCGTATTACCGCGTTGCAGCGACCAAGGCCGGCGACAGATGGTCCGTCGATTCAGCGAGAGTCAGCCAGTCGTGATAGTCGATTAGGAGTAAACGTCGGCGCGACCGTGAAGCAGTCCGCCGCTTCGCTACGGTTGGCGGTTTGAGACGCAGCTGCGGCGTGGCGAAATCCAGCAGCACCTGATAAGCCTTCCCGGCCTCCCGATTCTTGTTCATTCGTTACTCCTGAACTCGGCAACGCCTTCAGCCTTGCGCTCGGCGGGCGTTGTCGGCCGCGTCGATGCCTTTTTGCGTGAGACGCACGACACAAGCCGATCCGGAGTAGCTACGGCTGGCTTCATCCCACGGCGGCAAGATCGCCTGCAAAAGCTCATCTTGCACCAGAGAACAAATGAGGTCGACAGCTTCGAATCCTTCAACAGCACAAGGCAGCGCTGCATCACACAGTCGCCGCAAAAGTTGATCATGCTCTGAAAGAATTGACATGCCTCAAGCATGCCCGGCCACCCGTTCCACCGCTGTCGGAATGGAGCGCATTTCAGCCACTCTGCAGCTTCGGGCTGCTTTAGCCCCTTCCAGCAAAGGTTTCGAGACTCTGAAGGCACTTCTTGTCACCTAAGATGTCGCCGTTGCGACGCAGCCGGCGCATAGCGGGCACCGTCAAGCATCTGGCGGAGATTGCGCAGCTTTCAGGTTGTCACTCGACAGGCGCGCATCCAGCAGAACCGCCTTGCGCAAGCGGATCAGATTTGCGTTCTGAACCGGGTCGGGCACCTGCACCGGCGTTCCATCGCTGGCACGCTGGATGATGAATAGGTGGCCCCTGGACGTCATGCCGACCTGATCTCCATTCATCACCAGAGCGCCATGGTCCGAAAGCGCCGTCAGGGCATGCCGTACGAAGATGCGCTCGTTCGCCGGCACCTGTGCCAGCAGCCCGTTCATGGAGACGCTCCTTGCGCGCAGGTCGCCGCACTTCTCGCGCACCAGCTTCAACAGCACAAGCGCAAAGATTTCGCGCTCCACTTCGATGTTGTCCATCAAGACACCTTGGGCATCGATATCCACCGCCAGCGTTGGAGAGCGCTCCGCACGAGGGTCAGGCGATGGTCTTGTGCTGCGCACCAACGAAACGCTCGACCGCGTCTCAACGTCTGTCCTCCCCCGCTGGCTCCCAAGCCGTTGCAGGCATTGATACTCACTCACCTGCCACGTAGCTGAGGCATTCGCGATTGGCGTCGGCACGGGGTGCAAATGGTCCACGAACCAGTCTCTTTCCATGACCATCGCATGGGACGTGAGGCGCACGATGACGGGCGCATCGTCGAACAGATGCCTGTGGTGCTGCAGGAACCAGTCGAAAGGCATTAGCCCAATGCTGTTGTCACCGCCCGCGCCGGCATCGAACCTCAGCGCCGCCAAGACGCCGAGCAACACCGGGCGAGGCATGTACGAATGTTTGAATTTTCTCCGGGTAACATTTCGAACCAGCCTCAGCGCATGTGAGGTCGGCACACCGCCGAGCGCCGCGACTACCGCAAACTCGGGAGCCAGTGGCATCCTCAAATCATTGACGACGGGATGAAGCATCTTTGATCCTGAGTTGCTTGCAGGGTTTGGAGGCAATGTATTCACGAGCGAATGCAGGTGGTGGCCATCCGACCTTCAGCGGGAACGGCCGGCAGTCGAGGGTTGGCGCGGACACCAACTCCTTGGGCATCTTGGTCTCTACGCGGCTTGGTGCGCTCAACGCTGGGCTGCGTACGTTGGCTTTTCCTACTTGATACGGGGTTGCAGTCGGTGCCGATTCGTTTCTCGGGCTCGATGGTCGCAGCTCAAGCTCACGGATGACGCGTGGCTGCGGGCCCGACGGCACGTCACCGGCACCACTGCGTTGAGCGGCATCGCGCAGCGCCTCGTTGAGTGCCAGCGGCTGCGCCCAGCCCTTGCGATCACGGACATCGCTGTAGACCATGCGATCGGCGCCATCGATCACCGACACCCGCAGCGCCACGTCGGCATTCGCGACGCTGCCCTGCTTGGCTGGAAGCGGTGATAGCGAAGCCTGAAGAACCGGTGGCTGCTGACCTAACTTGAGCGGGTACCCGAACGCCACGGAATCCGATTTTGCTGCGTTCGGTTCCGCGCCGTTGGGTCGTGCCGGTAGCGAGGCTGCTTCCGACTGAACAGCGGTTGGTTCAGGCGGTGACTTCATCGGACACCTTCGAAGCCTGATCCTCGCCGACCAACCCAGTACGGATGGTGTTCATCATGTCCGCAAGGTCTGCCATGGTCACCTCGGTGCGCAGCCCGATCGCAGCGTCGCGCATCAGCATCTCAAGCGACGCCATGCCCTTCGCCGCGACGACGATGGGATCAGCTTTGGGTGCACGTCGCAGCATCTTGAGTTCGTCGATCCGGATCTCCAATGCACGCTGCTCCTTGCCGTCCTTGTCGGTCCACCGAGTGCCTCGCACGCGACCTTCCACGTAGACCTCGCTGCCCTTCGTGAGGAACTCCAGCGCGATCTCCGCCAGCCGGTCGTAGCAGACCAGCTGGTGCCACTCCGTGTGCTCGACCAGCTCTCCCGAACTCCGGTCCGTCCAGTACTCGTTGGTCGCCAGACTGAAGTTGGCATAGACGCCCTTCGGACCCTGCCCGCCTTCCGGATCGCGGCCCAGTCGGCCGATCAGTTGCGTTCGATTCATGACTTCTCCTTCACCAAACGAGAGCCCGACAGCGGACCCTCACACCTGCGCTGAACAAAGCTATCGGCCGACCGACAGCGCATACATCGGGTCGTAGTAGATGGCCGGCACATGCCGGCCGGACTCCCTGTCGAAGACCAGCTGCACCACCACATGCACCAGCGTGTGCAGCAGTCGCAGGATCTCGTCGAGCGCCAGGCTCCTGCCTTCGTCCGAAGCCTTGATCAGCAGCGCGATGCGAACGAAAGCTTCTTGCGGCGAATTCGCATGCACGGTCGTGATGCCACCGGGGTGGCCCGAGTTAAGGACGTTCTGCACGTAGTAGAAGGTCTCGTCGCCGCGAAGCTCTGCCAGCAGCACCCGGTTCGGTGTCTTGCGCATGACAGCCTGTAGCACCTGCTTGGCGGTGGCACCGACCACATGCTCTCCATGCCCATCCCGCCGATAGAACAAGGCCTGTGAATTTGCGTGATTTCTCAGCGGCATCTCCGGCGTGTCCTCCACCGTGATCAACCTCTCCCAGTTTGGAATGAGTTCGATCAGCGCGCGGATGAAAGAGGTCTTGCCGCTGCCGGTGGCGCCCGAGACGATCGTGTTCTGGTGACTACGCACCGCGTGTGCCAGGAACGCCGGCCACTCACCCGCTTTCGCAAGATGCCAAAGCTCGACCTGTGCCGGCTCGAGCTGCGCCAGCAGCCGCGCACGGTCATCGTCTGTCAGCGACGGCGAATACACGTGCCGCGTCCTCACGAAGTAAGCCTGCTCGACGAACTGCCCCAGTTCGAACGACTGACTCGTGTGCTTGCGCAGGTTGAGATAGATCATCCCGCGCGCAGCCGTCGGCGGCATTGTCATCTCGATGCGCTCGCCACCCGGCAGGTACGCCGACAGGATCGGATCCCCTTCGTCGAAGGGTTTCTGCGAGATGTTTGCGAGGAAGCTGCCGAGCGCCTGCAAGTAGTCGAAGGTGATGGCGGGTGCGACCACCTGCTCCCAGATGCCACGCTTCCACAGCTGCACGACGCCGGGCGCGTTCACCGCGACCTCGTTGACGCTTGGATCTTCCAGCCAGCCTTCGAAAGCACGCAGGTGCGCGAGGATGGAAACGTATTTGTCGGGTGCGCCCATGTCTGCCCTCCAATTCCGCTTCTTCAGTTGGCCGACGCTGGCGAGGACGTCAACGACGACGATGCTGCGGGTCGCAGTTCATAGACCGTCGAGAAGTCCACATCCCGCGCCACGAAGATCTTGATGACCTCACCCTGGTTCTTGTAGAGGCTGGGCTTCAACTGGCTGCCTTGCTTGAGCATCTCCTCGACGATCGACTTTGTCGTGCTGCCGGTGTTGCTCAGCTGGGAGAGCGTGCCCTGCGTGCCGATGTTGTAGGTGTCGCCGTAGGCATTGCCGCTCGCACGCTGCGACTGCTTGGCATCGTCACGTGCGATGTAGATCTGCTTGGCGTCTTCGAACAGCGAGAAGAAAACCGCCCCTGAGAAGCGTTCGAACCACTTATTGTCGACATAGCCGGAAGTGCCCGCACGGCCCAGCGCATCGGTGCCGGGCGAGTTCAGCTGCACCGATACGAAGTTTGGTGTGACCGCGCGCGACCACAGCGTGAAGATTGTCGACTGGCCTGCTTGCAGACCCTGGGTGTACTCGCCTTCCATAGTGGTCCCCGCCTCCATCAGCACGACCTTGCCATCCATCGACATCACCGGCGTGCTCAGGAGGCATTTGAGGAAGCCGGGTTGGTCGGTCAGGATGACTGTCAGCAGCGTGCAGTCCGGTAGCGTGCCTTTGGCCAGGGTCATGGACGGATTGCGGTTGATGGTCGCGCTGGTTCCCGGGGTGATCGTTGCTGACAGCGCACTGGCCAGCGCGTTGGTGCCGCCCTGCGGCGTCGACGCGCCGGGTAGACCCAGGCTGACTGCTGCGGCGCCGAGCTGCGCCGCAGGCGTCGTGCCGGTCTGTGACACCGCCAGGTTGATCGCACTCTTGCGCCGCCGATCACGGACGCGGTCCTCTTCCGACGGTCCGTTCTGCGCCGCCTGCTGCGCTGCCTCGGGTTTCTTCTCCGGCTCTGGACAATTCAGACCTATCGGCAAGCGCAAGCCGCCGGGGCACTCGACATAGGACGGGGGAGCCGGGGGAGTACCGAGCGCCAGCGGCACCTTGACCTCTGGTGCCGAGAGAGGGCGGCTGTCAGTCGCCGCATCGGTTTTGGCCGGAGCTGGAGCACCGAAAAGCCCGAAGTAGTTATTCCGGCTCGCGATGCCGAACAGGATCAGCAACGCCGCCACGCTGGCGGTGGCGACGAGGATCAGCTTCTGGCCCGGTGCGACTGCGCGCTTGCGCTCGACAAGGCCCTTGCGTTCCTCCTCGGCCACCGGCGCATCTTGCTTCTGCTCGAACATGCCTAGCCTCCCGGTTCACGAATGACGCGCTGGACTTTGCCGCTGGTTGTGCCGGTGGGCGCGGACTGGATGGGCAGGGCCTGCGAGTGGTTGGAGATGCCGGCCACCAGCTTGCCGCGGCGCAGGATCAATTTGGAGACCACGCGATGCAGCACCATCGTATCGTCCTCGACGTGGTAGTCGACCAGGCTCTCGGTCCCGTCCGGCTCGATGATGAAAGCCGCCGGCAACGGGTTGGCCGCAGAGAACAGCATGTACGTCTGCCGGCCGTTGTCGTGCATGGCCAGTGGCTGCAGTTCCTGGGGTCCAACGATCCAGTAGTCGTAGTTCAGGTTGCCCTCCAGCGCGGAGGCCTTGAGGTCGGCTTTGATCTGCTTCTTCTCGGCTTCCTGCTTCGCGAGGACCATGACTTTTGGCGTCGCCTCGTCCTGCTCGGGGTACTCCAGCCTCACCCAGTAGGCGACATTGCGCGCGGTGCGGCTGATCGTCCTCAACTGGAACAGGTAGCTGCGCTTGTTGGTGAAGAGCGTGAGGTTGGTGTCCGCCTTCACGTCCTTGGGCTTGAGCACGAACAGGTTGCCGTTGATGGCCGCGTGCCAGGCATCGCGATCACCCATGGCGAAGTCCTTTATCTCTTCCTTCTTGCTGAGCTCGATCGTGGTGACCACACCTTCTGCCGCAGAGATTCGGATGATGTTGTCCTGGGCGTAACGCACGGTCTGGATGCGGGCGTCGCTGGCGGACGGCACGGTGCCGACCTCGGCACGGCTTGCGCAGACAATCGCGGCAACGCACGCGAACGCCAACGGACGCACAAAGCGTTTCATCGAACGACCGCCTGCGGCATTCCCACGTTGGCGGGTGTGACGGGCGCTGCAGCGGGCACAGATGAAGCAGGCGCAAGGCCGGCACCGCCCTGCCCGGCCAATCCAGGCGCAGCTGCCCCTATGACCTGCGGAATGCCTTCCTGATCGCGCCGGTAGTTCACAGCGCAGAAGCCGAAGGCGTTCACATGCAGGTCGCGGATCTGCGAGGGAATGTTGGTGCGGTCATAGCGCACGGTGAGGGTCGAGATGTAGCGCGTGCGCACCGGTGGCGCAACGCCACGCGTGACGGTCTTGTCGAAGCGCACCTGGGCCACGCGCAGGTCGTCCTGGTCCGTCGGCAGAAAGGTGATGTTCTGGATCTCGGCACGCTCGGAATCCGTGGGCGCCATCGTCTTCACCGGCGACTGCGCATTAATTTCGGGGTTGAAATAGTTTTCCCAGTCGGCGCGCACCGGGCCGCAGGACATCAGGTACGCCGTCTTGTAGTTCGCTTCGGCTTCGCCGCGGGTAAAGCCTTCGCGGGCCAAAACATAGCGGGCAACGTCGGAGAGCAGGATTTTTTGATCACGGTCGCGGGCGATGTTGATGGTTTCGCCGGGGGCCTGCACGTCATAGGCACCGGTGGCGTTGTCGACGCGGATGATGGCCGGAACGAATTGCTTAAGCGGCAGCAGGACGTTGACGCTCAGGACGCTGAGCCCGCCCAGAATGCCGCACGCCCAGGCGATCTTCGCGTTACGTGATGCGCGGCGCTCGAGGTCCAGGCGGGATTGGGTGTCCCAGTCGATCGCCTTGGCGAAGTAGGTTTCTTTGTCCGTCATTTAGCTGCCTTGGACGCGGGCGACGTAAGGGCGGCGCCATTGATCGGACGTTCTTCGCCGGTGGGCCAGCCGGGTGGCGGCTTAGGGCCGGCACAAGCTGCGAGGAACACCAGAAACATCAAAGCGGTGGGTCGAAGGATGAACTGCATCTGTCCTCTCCTAGTCGGCCTTTGACCTGCTCAGCAGCGACTTCGCATGCGTGAGATTCGTCAGGCCAGCGCCAAAGGAGCCGCCGCTCCCGCTGGTCAGCGACGAGCACATCGTGGGGATCTGAAGGAACATGAAGAACATCGCCAGCGAGATAAGAAGGATGGGGATGCAAATCGCGGCAACGTTGAGCCCTTCACCGCTGGCACCCAGCAATCGCGCGACCATTGACAACACACCTCCACCGCCACTGACGCCCCCTAAGGTCGTGTTGAGCTTGGTGACATAGCTGTGCACGATGCCGATAAACATGAAGATGAACAGCGCCGAAAACACGTGATAAAAGACGAAATAGAGCGCTGTGTTGAGCCACGAGTAGAAGTAGTTCCGGGTCTGAGGCAGAACAAGCGCCAACACGAAGAAGGGACCAACGGCCAAGACCATGCTCAGCCCGATCTTCGAAAAGATGACAGAGAAAAGTGCAGCTGCAAGAAGGAGATAGACCGCGACGATGACAAGCACGCCCATGAGGAACAGCGCAATGGCTGGCCCAAACGCCAACTCCTTGATCAAACTCGTGCCAGCGGTAAACATGGCTGAGACGAGATCCACAACTTTCTCGTTCACCTGACCCAGCAGGTCTGGCGCGCTGCCGGACGTGGCACTAAGCGCGCGTGTCAACTCGGATGGAAGTTCGAACAGCGGCGTGGCTACCCATGACAAGTAGCCATTCCCCATGACATATAGCACCACCATGAAGCCGACAAACTTGAGAAGCCAGTCTGTGATCGGCATTGCCACCTTGCCCTCGATAATCAGGTAGCACCAAATCAACATGCAAATCCCGAGAAGCACCCACGCGATAGGAATTACGTAGCCGGAAATGCCGGCTGAAGCGCTTTGATAGAACCCGCCGAGGGCTCGCTCAAAGTTGTTGTTTATATCGCTGATGATGTTGTCGCCCACGTCGCTCTCCGCATCAGAATCGGATGTTGATCGGCTTGGAAAGCTTCCGAACTTCGTCCTGCGCGTTACATGCGGACAGGCGCTTGCCGTTCTTCTCGACTTCACTCTTGCAAGCGGCGTTGAGTTCAGTGAGCGGGCCCAGATTTCCTTTGTCTGCCTCAGCTGCGATATACACAGGATCGAATTTCGCGGCTTCAACAGGTGACTCCTGCTTACCGCACCCAGCAACCAACACGATTCCAATCAGCGTCGCAGATTGGACAAGCGTTTGTTTTTTCATGATCTTCAGAACCTGATGCCGCCAGCCGACCCACGCGTCATGCCGGCATTAAAGTTATCGATCGCCGACTGCTGCTGAAGCCGTCGGTCTGCCTCTTCCATTGCCTGGATGGTCGACAGCTTGATCTGCTCGTTCTGCATACGCACCGTCTCCACCTGAATACGCGCCTGCACCTCCGAGATCGCCTTCTGGTCCGTTGACAAGTTGATGGAACCCACGAAGGTCTGCAGGTTCTGGATGTTGTCCGAGGCCTTGCGATAGCCCATGTCACCGATCTGCTTTTGCAGCGCCAACTGCTGCCACTGCTGCGTGCAGGTCGTGCGCATTGCAGGATCACTGTTCAGCTCGGCACAGCTTCGCAGCTGGTTCGCACGTACGATGTCGTTCACGGAGCCCGAGATGCCCGCGAACGATCCGCCGCCGCCATTCTTCAGTGCCTGCACCGCGCCGACATAGTCTTGTGGCAGGTACTGCGTGAGCAGGTCGTTGTTCATCAGGCTGCCCAGATTGCGCATGCCCTGCAACGTCCCGTAGACCTGCTTCATCTGGTCGAGCTGCTGGCCCATGGATTTCAGCTGCTCGGTCCATTTCATGATGGTCTCGATCTGGTTCATGGTCGCCGGCAGATCGGTGGTGACCGTCACCGGGACCTGTGCATGCGCGCCAGTGCCCGCACCGGCAAGCGCCGCGAAAACGGCGATGCCCGACAACAGACGCTTCGTACGTTTGAACACTCTCATCACACTCTCCTTTTCAGAAAAATGGGCAACCACACTTTGGGATCGGACCCAACCTCATCAATCGCGGCATTCATGACCTCGACGTTGTCCAGGCTCGCGGACAGGATGGACAGCATGTCGTCCATGCCGCTCAGGTCCATCTTCACGACGACAGACTCGGCCCCCTTCTTGAGCAGGAACTGGCCCGAGTTCTCGGGCGTGTTCTTGATCAGGTGAAACTCGCGCGGCGTGAGCTTCAGACCGTCGATGTAGTCGGCCTGCTCGGCCTCGCCGTTGGGCAGAAGCAGCTGCGTCGGGAACTGGGAGAGCAGCGTGCTGCCCAGTGGCGAGCGACTGATGTCGCTGGGCTCCTGGGTATCGAGGCCGATGACGCCGTCTTCCTTGCGGATGGTCTTGCCCTTGTTCTCGATGAAGGTCTGCATGAGCGGGTCCTTCAGTGCCCGCCAGGCTTCGGCGATATCGATGATGTGCGGTGAGCCCGAGGCGTTCTGCGCGATCTTGTGGGTGAGGTAACGCAGGATGGGCGTGCGCGCTTCCTCGATGTCCAGGAAGTTCGTCATGTCGAAGCCGAACGTGTCGGCGCCCTCAAGGTCGAACCGGTCCTCTGCGTTGTCCAGCACCCAGGCGAAGGCGCCGTCATCGCACCAGCGGCCCAGCGCATTGAAGAGGCTGTTCTCCCTGTGCGTGGGCAGCGAGTCTCGGACGCGGGAGTAACGGCGGTCCTTCGGGTCCAGGTCATAGACACGCCGGATGCTGCGCAACAGGTCTTCCTCGTCTTTGTGCGTCATGGCGTACTTGCCATCGAACTGCGCGTTCCAGGAGAGGATGCTCAAGATGACTGCGATGTTCTCCGCTGTAGGCGGCAGGGAGAACGGGTTCATTCCGGTGGGCTCGCCACCGGCGATGCGGAAATAACGCCCGCCCATGGCACGAATGCAGATCTCTTCGCCGTAGTCCTTGTCGAAGCTGAAGATCTTCAGGCGCTTGCCGCGGGCCATGTGCTGCTTGCGTGCAAGCAGCCGGAGCGCGAGCTTGAGTACGGTCTTGCCGCCACCCGATCGCCCGACGATCTTGTAGTTCCCAAGCTCTTTGCGATGCGCCTTTTGGGCGGACGACGCGGCGCTGTCGTTTGCCAAACCCTCCTCCCCGCCCTCACTCGGAACAGAAAGCTCGTCTTCATAGTCCAGCCGGATGCCCTGCTCCAGCAACCGGTCGCGGCTCACGTGGAAGTTGAAGAAGTAGGCACTGCTGGCTGCGGTCTTCAGCAAGGCGATGGGCGCACCCCACTGGCTCCCGCGGTCATTGCCCCGCGGGAAGTTATGCATTGGGTAGAACTTGGAGAAGTTCTTGCTGCTGATGGGCATTGCCCGGATGCGCCCGTATTTGAAATTGCCCGGCAGCGTGCTGAAGTACGCGCAGATAAGCGCCCCGCCACGCTCGCGCGACATGTTCATGCTCTTCTGGTCGAGCAGCGTCACGGCTGCGTTGACGCTTTGGTTCAGCTCTTTGATCGAGTCGCCGTAGACCACCAGGATCAGCTCGTGCTCGAACATCGAGAACTTGCCGGCCTGCAGCTGTGTGCGGGCAGCCGCCACCTCCGTCATCTGCTCTTCGTTGTCGCTGGTGGACTTGATCTTGTTGTACTGGGTCTTCAGGAGCGCATCGGCTTTGTCGAAGGCCATTACCGTGATCGACTGGGACAGCACGTACTCAAAGGACGACGACAGCAAGCCATCGAAGACCTTGGCGTCCAGTTGCTCCGCGCGGTACGGCGCGACCAGCGTGAGCACCGCCGCTAAGCGCGATCCCGACGCCCCTTCGATCTCCACCGTCTCGGCGCCGAAGTTCAGCGCTGCCGTCTGCAGGTTCTGGCTGAGCTCGTGCGCGTCGAGGCGGATGTGCCGGTCGGTGTTGTTCAGCACACGGCAGTAAAACTCGGCTGTGCGCGAGCACAGCGCGCCTTGGTTCGAATACGTGCCGAGCCTGCGTGGGTGGTAGCGCTTCAAGCTCGCCATCAGCTGGGCCGCCAGCTTGGACAGCTCATCGCGTGCGCGAAGGCGCAAGTCGGTCATGCCCTCGCTCGAGCGCTTGGAGAACCGGATGCTCGCGCGGTCCGCCTTGTTGCCTGCGAGCCGATAGACGGGCGATACGAAGAGCCGGTTGACGAACTGCTGCTCGCCGTCGAACTTGGCCGCGTACTGCCGTGCGAACTCGGTACTGAGGTCATTGTCGTAGTCGATACCAGAAAGATCGAAGCGCACGCGCCGGCGCTCCAGATGGCTCCAAAAGGCAACGTTCGGGCTGCGTGCCAAGTTGTTCATCGCAGAGAACCATTGCTGGTTCAGGTTGTCGAGTTCCTTGTGGCCGATGGTCTCGAACGGCAAGCCCTGCACCTCAATGGTCTGCGTCAAGTCGCCTTCGTAAGTCACGACGGTGTGGTCGTCGATCTGTTGCGAGTACGGCAGGCAGCTGGCGACACTGCGCTCGGTCTTCGTGTTGGGGACTGCAGACATCAGAGGGCCTCTTGCCGGTCGCGCCGGCCACGCCGGGTGACATGCGGCGTGAAGCTCACGACGCCGTCGCCATGTGCGTTCTTGTTCTGAGCGAACCACCGGTGCCGGTAGCTCGCCATCAGGTCACGCACCCAGAACGGGTTGTCGTTGGTCTTGAGGACAAGGACCATGTGCAGTGGAAGGAGAAGCAGCGTCCAGAAGCCGAAGAGGCGCATGCCCAACAAGAGCAGCATGCACTCGGCGCCGAAGACCGGCAGCGGCACATAGGCCTGAAGCACGGGCGCCTGCGGCCCGCGGTAGATCACGGCGCGCTCCAGCGCCGGCTCTTCATAGCGTGCTTCGTAGCGCGATTCTGTGTCGGTCATGCCAAACCTCAGAGATTCGAGACGCCTGAAGACGAGCCGCCCACCATGTCCTTGATGAACTGGATGATCGCGACGACACCGAAAGCCAGCGCAGTACCCAGGAGCGCCTGGAAGAAGATCTTCTTAGGATCGTCGCGTCCCAGCCAGTTGCCGGTGACCCAGTTCAGCAGGGTCAGCAGGCAAGCGATAGCGCCGATCACGCCGACAACGGCGTAGAGGGCGTTGAAGATGTTGACGCCGGCCTGCTTGAGGCTCTGCGCGATTGCAGGGTCCATAGCCAATGCGAACGCACTGACGGCGCCTACGAGCCGGGCGATGCTGACCGCTCTTTGTACCCGCGCAGGGTCGATGGTGGACAGGGCTGCGGTGACTTGCTCTTTCATGAATCCTCCGGAAGGTGGTGAACGGTGTGATGGTCGGGATGGACAGAACTAGAAGCCGGTAGGCTTCCCTTTTTCGAAGATGTCGGGAGATTCGCCGGGACGCTCGGGCTTGCCGGATGGCGTTGGCGAAGCGGCCACGGAGAAAGGCAGCGTCGCCTTGTCGTTGGCCGGCTTGGGAACTGGAACGCCCCCGCCGATCTGCACCTGTGGCGGTGCACTGCTCATGTACGCGAAGATGCGGTTGGCGTAGTCGTCGCTGATGGCACGATCGACACCACCGGAGTTGTAGCCACGCAAGGCCGCCCAAATAGCCGCAACGCCGGAGTACCCGGAAGCGGATGCCCGGTGATAGAAATTCCACAGGATCTTCTGGCCCACGGCCAGGTTCTGGCAAGCATCGAAAGCCTGCTCCCATGTCATGCCGTAGAGCGTGACGTTGCTCACATGGATCTGCGCCAAGCCAACCGAAAATTTCCGGCCTGCTGCGGCCAGTTCTTTTGCTGCGGCCACTGCCTCGAGCAATGAAGCCGGTTGCTTCACAGCACCCTGCGAGCGATCCAGACCGATCGCGAACGGCTGCCAAGCCGACTCGCTCCGCACCAGCGCCTGCATCAGCACCGGCGAAACTTGCGGTGCGCACTCGTCTAGCAAAGCAGCCATCGCTACCATTGCGGTTCTCCGAAATATGGTTACGGGTGTGCCTGCCGCTGCCGCGCCTTCCGGATCGCTGCGCACAAGCTCGTTAGAACAAACAACTTATTGAAACAAGTGAACGCAACAGCAAAAATGAGCGCTCAAACAAATCAGTTGAAGTCGTTTGATTCGTCTGACAAGACTATGCCAGCCGCCGGGGCCTTGTGCTGCTAAATTTACAATTCGAGACAATCCACCCACCAATGAGCGAAATTCCAACCTCTGACGACGA
The DNA here is from genome assembly GCF_046115955.1 of Variovorax sp. GrIS 2.14. NCBI lineage: Bacteria > Pseudomonadati > Pseudomonadota > Betaproteobacteria > Burkholderiales > Comamonadaceae > Variovorax > Variovorax sp. GrIS 2.14. The sequence continues at coordinate 40,937 of NZ_JBJXIA010000018.1, read as the reverse complement.
AGCAAGCTCCCGGGCTGTCGAACTGGTTCGAGCCCTTCTGGAGCGTCACGATCTCCCAAAGCACCGCCACGCATCGTTCGTCGGAGAGTTTTTCAATCTGTCCCGCGCGGCCTCGCACCAGCGCGTGAACAAGAGTTCGGCTTGGACACTGGACGACTTCCAGAAGCTTGCGAATCACTTCGGCGAGAGCCTGGCGCAGGTCTTGGGTGCAACCTCGTCCACTGGCATCGAAGCCACGCTCAATGTCGGTGGGCTGGCGGTCCCCTGCCGAATCTGGCTCGAAGATGATTCGGAGGCCTCAGGGTTCGCAGTAGCCGGGATCGATGATGCCGACTCCCATTCGCCTCGTGTTCGCGGGTCGCTCGTGGCAATGGAAGAAGGGGGCGTTTATGTCGTAGTCCCCGCGACCGCAGCGTCTGGACTCAAAGCCCGTGGCATTGCCCGGTTGGAGATCGACCAAAGCGAGACACCTGCGCGGCGTGTCGCAGTATTCGACGACGAGCGCGATGTCGCGAATTCGGTCTGCGAGATGCTGCGTGCCGCCGGTATTGACGCGAAGGCTTTTTACAGCGCGGCCGACTTTGAAGACGCGATCTCCAAGAACGAATTCGACGGCTACGTGGCGGACTGGCTGCTTCCAGGTGGTGCAACGGCCGTGCCCTTCTTGGTCGCTGTCCGGGGTCTGCCAGACCACCGGGCGCTCGTAATCCTGTCAGGCAAGACACGCAACGGCATGGCCGATCCAAGCGAAGTGGGCCAGGCAACCATTCGATTCAAGGCGCAGATGGTGGAGAAACCGGTCCTATGGCCACAACTCGTGTCCGCCCTCTTGATTGATGGGCTAAATGCCACCAGACCCGCAGGTTCTCAACTGGCTTGATCAGGACTTCGTCGAAAAGATCGGGCGGTATTCGCTGACGAGAAGCGGTGATGGCCACGATGTAAGTGTTCTGGTTGGGCCCGGCTTCGCGGCGGATTTGTTCAGCCAATTGAACGCCGTCAGATCCAGCCAGATCGAGGTCGAAGAATGCGGTCTCAAAGGTATGCCGGGCAAGAAGCTCGGCGGCCTCGCCCGCGGACCGTGCAACCTCGCACGGATGGCCATACCCTTCTACAAGCGCAGCGATCGAAGCTGAGACGTCTGGCCGGTCGTCCACAAGCAGCACCGGACCATCCGGCGTAGCGTCCGACGGCAACTCATTGGCGTCCTCGTAAACGACTGGGATGGTCACCGTGAAGCGCGTTCCGTCGCCTTCCCGGACGTCGACCTGGATCTCGGCGGCAAGATGGCTTAGCACCGTGCGCACGACAGTCAGGCCGACGCCGGAGCCGTCCTCACGCGGGCGCAATTGCTCATCGCGTGTCAGTGGCGTGTGAAGGCGCTCAACGCCGGCCTGCGGCAACCCAGGACCCGTGTCGGCAATGACAAACACCATCAGTCCCGTCGGCGTATCCGGCTCGACAAGTTCCAGCGACACCTCACCGACCTGTGTGTACCTCAATGCATTGCTCACCAGGTTGGCCAGCACCTGGCTGATGCGCTGCACATCCGCCCGTGCAAAGACCGGGTGCGCCGGAAGGTTCATCGTGAACTTCAAGCCTTTTTCGCCGGCCGCATGCGCGGCGACCTCGGCAACGTCTTTCACAAACGCCGTGGCTTCGAACGATTCAGGATTGCCCTCGTATCGTCCTGACTCTCCTCGAGCGATCGTCAAAAGGTCGCGCAGCTGAACGCCCAGCATCAGAGAAGCGCGGCGGATCCGGGCCACCGCCGTGCGTCGGGCAAATTCGGGTGTGCCGAGTTCGAGCAGATCCACTGACGACACGATGACCTGCAAAGGAGAGCGCAACTCGTGGCTCACCATGCTCAAAAACCGCGCCCTGGTGTTGTTCGATTCTTTGAGCGCAGTTTTTGCCTGCCCTTCTGCAGCGAGTGCAGCTTCGAGTTCGGTCGCGCGGCGCTGGTCGCTGCGTCGCTTCTTGATGATCGAGCCAAGCCAGCCGAGCAAAAATACCGTCACCGCAAAGGTGAACCAGCGCCTCTGTCGCAGCTGTTCGATCTGCTCTGTGCGGTCGTACTCTTCCCGCTGGCGCGCAGCGTTGGCAAACCCCTCGACTGTGCCGTCCATGGCGCTGAATGCTTTCAAGAGATTGAGCGCATCGGAACGCATCAACACGTCCCGTTTCATCGATTGGCGAATCTGCGCGTCAAACGCTGCGATGGCTGCCGCCCGTTCATCGAAGCCCGACACGGAGCGCAAGCTTTCGTGAAGCGGAGATGGGTCTATCAGTCGCTTGGTTCGCGAGCTCAGGTTGTTCGCGCGCTGCTGCAGTTCCTTCATGTCCGGCGGCGCAACAGACGCTGCACTGTCGTCTTGCGCGGCAACGATCTGAAGCAGTTCCTCGCGAAGCTTGCCGAATTGGATCTGGTACTGCGATGCGGACCAGTAGACGCCCTCATCCGGCTTATTGCTGAGCCCCGACCCGTCCGAAGCAAATCCCCAGACGATGACCAGCAGACACAACACCGGAAACGCAACGTTGACGGCGTAGAGGTTCCAGCGGCTGCGCAAATCTCGCATCACTTCATTCCACATCGATTCGACAGACCTGCCATGCCATACGTGCCGCCATGCTCGGGGTACGCAACTCGCTGTACCGGTCGCGAGGATAGACGATGAACAACGGGCCAAAGTCATCGGGTTGAAGCCGAACACCGTTCTGCGCATACGCGAGGATCGGCTTGAATTTGAACAGGTCGCTCAACGGAATCGTGACGCCGTAGTGGTTCAGGGCAACGACGCTTATCGCGCCCGCCCGACCTGGCCCAAGGCCGAGAACATCGCTGAGCAGGGGCCCCTCGAAGCGGCTGACCCCCTCGGTCCAGTCCGTGCCTGTTTCAATGGTCGCGACAGGCAGCGCAAGTACCTGTGCTTCAGTCAACTGAACGAGCGTAGAGGGTTGCGCTGAAGCAGCCGGTATCGCGGCGGCTGCAGGCGCGGGTGAGGCCGATGGGGAGGGCATCGTCGCAGCGACCGGAGCAGCCGGTCTTCCCACCGTCAGGAAAGCATCTGGCGCGCACTGCGCCAACGCCGCTTCGCCAGATGACAGCAAAGCGGCTCCGCAAATGAAGTAGGCCAACAACACCGTTCGCGCCATCATTTCGAGCACCCTGGGCAGCGGCCGCGGATCTTTCGGGAACACATGTAAGCATGAAGATCTGCGCCGCTAGCGATTCACTGTCGCTTCGCCGGACCGCGTGGCTGTAGGCGGCGGGCGCATCCTTATTTGCGCCGCCAGCCTGAGGCGCGCAGCGGTCCTATCGATCTTTGTTTTGACGACTCCGGACTCAATGCGTTGATCGCGAAGCTCGAGCGCCGCGAATTTCTTGGGCTCGCGGCTCATGGCCGCACCGAGTTTGGTGGCGTCGTCGGTGAACAAGGTGATGTCGTTGCAGGGACGTGAGATGGCTACGTAGAACACCGCACGGTTGCTGGTCAGGCTCTTGGTGTTGGCATCCACCAGCACCCGGTTCTTGGTGAGGCCCTGCGCCGAATGGATCGTGGTCGCATAGCCGTGTTGCAAGTGGATGGGTCGGCTGCAGTCGATACGAAGCTCATCGCGGGCGGTGGCGTCCTTGCTCGTCTTTTGCAGAGACACGTGCGTGGCATCCACCGCAGCGACCTGATAGCGCTCACCGTTGAAGATGCCGAGCATCTTGTTGTTGGCCGTCACGCGCACCCAGTCGCCTAGTGCGAAGTCGACGGTCTCCTTTTCGTAGACGCGAAGCATCGACTGCTGTGATGGATCGAAGACGACCTTCTGACCATTCTCGCGCTGCGCGGTGAGGGTGTTGCGTTGCAGGTCATGGCTTACGACGGTGAGCTGTTCACCCTGGGTGAGGTCCTTGCCATAGGTCCGCTGCGGCACGAGGATCTGACCGGCCTCGTAACTTTGCGCGGAGCGCAGTTCAGCACGGGTCATGTCGACGTTGTTCAGCACCTCAACTGGCTTGCTGCCCTGCAGCGACAGGCCTTCCCTCACCCGCGCATTGATTGCGCGGCGTGCGTCGTTGGTGCCCGCGACGATCAGGGTCTCGCGGCGTTCGGCCTCGGGCAACTGGACATAGGCCTCGGCGATCTTCTCGTGACGTCGTGCGTCCTGCCGGACCTCCACGATGGCGTTGTGAAGTACATGGACCGCGCGTGGCACCTCGTTGTTGGCGGCATGCACCACGGCCGCCCGGATTTCCTCGTTGTTCTGGCGCTTGATCTCGGTGAGGAAGGCCTTGGTCATGCCCGCGTCCTGCAGCTGCTCGAAGGGTTTGCCGGCCTCGACCGCATGGGTCTGCTTGCGGTCACCGCTCAGCACCAGCCGGGCATCCCGCTTTTCTACGATCGCCATCAGCTTCTCAAGCTGATGCGCAGGGGCCACACCGGCCTCGTCAAGGAAGATGATCGCGTGCCGGTCCAGCCGCTTGTGCTCACTCACGCGTGCAAGGAAGGAAGCCAGTGTCTGCGATGCCATGCCCATCGATGCCAGTGCCTCGTTCTGCGACGCGTAGGGCGCGAGACCGATGACCCTGTAGCCATGCTTGCCGGACATGCGGGTCGTCTCCGCCTTGATGCCCGCCACGGCCTTGCTCAGCATGTGGCTCTTGCCGGTCCCGGCCAGACCCTGGATGCCGATGACGCGGTCCTTTGCGGTGAGCACCATGGCGACGGCCTCCCGTTGGCCCGCGTTCAGGTCGCCGGACGCCAGCATGGCCGCGGCCGTTTCGGTCGACGCAATGGGAGGCACCGCGCCGCGACCCGCCTTCTCCATCGCGAGGATGTGGAGCTCGCTGCGCCGGGCTTCCGGTGTGGCAAAGCGCGCCTCGGAAGCTACCAGTGCCCCGCGCTGGATCGCAGAAGCCACGGAAGCCTCCGCCTGCAGCTGCGTCTGGCCGCGACCTGCCATGGTGAGCGCCACCCACGACGCGCGGGTCAGCTTCTCCATGTCGTCATGCCCCTTGAAGCGTGCGGCATTGGGATCACGCGCCAGCTCGCCGGCGCTGATGTTCAAAGAGCGTGCAGTCTGGTACAGCGGCAATTCAGGCAAAAGGCGTCCATCAGTCGCTGCACGTCCAAGTGCGGCTCCAACGACGGCTGGGGTTGTGCGCGTGGCGGCCCGTCCATAAGCCACCTCGAGCAACTCGCCGCGCGAGAAGATGCCTTGCCGTTCGGCCAGATGCGCGATGGCGAAGTCGATTGCATCGTCCGCGGCTTTTTTGCTCTTGCTGTTGCCAGTCAGGGTCTCGCTGATGGCTTCACCAGCCTTGCCAACATGGTGACGCACGGCATGGACCAAGCCACTTTGTGCATCTAGATCGACCCCGGCTTCGCGCGCGGTGTACAGCCAGTGCGCGCGCAACCACGCGCGGTCGCTCTCGGTCTTTTTCTGCCGCGTGGCCAGCGTGATGATCTGCTTCTGTGCTGTCGTGGCACTCCCACGGTCCTGCCCCCGCATCGCAAGCAGTCGCTCGATCTCCTGGCTGCGCTGGCTGAAGTGCTGGATGGCCGCATCGGGAATGTGCGCCAGCTCCCAGCCGCCTTTGCGCGTCTCGCGAAGATCGAAGCCCAATGCTTTGAGTTCAGCCGCAAGCGTAGCTCTATAAAACGCACCCACCACCTTGACGTTCTTGAGCAGGTCCTCGTTGGACAAGGCTCGCCATTCGCCGTCCGAGCGCCGCGTCAGGTTCATCACGATCGCATGCGTATGCAGCTGCGGGTCCTGCGCGCGCGACAACTCATGACGGAAGGTTGCAGCCACCAGGTTGCCGGTCCGTTCACGAAACGACAGGCCCGCCTGCTTCTTGCGGGTCGCCGCAAACTCCTGCATCAGCTCCAGGCTCTTCTTCACCGCCGCGTCGTGCACCGCCACGATCCGCGCATCGCCCTTGACCAGAGCCTGGATGCTGACGGACTTCGGTGCGCTGAAGGTGAAGTCGATGCCTTTCCTGTCCTTGCTCGCTTTGGTCTGGCTCAAACGGATGCGCTTGCCGTTAGGCAGTTGGCCATCGAGCAAATTCTGGAAGGTGTCGCAATCGATCGCAATGGCGCCGTCCAGGCCCAGATCCAGCACACCGGCGCCTATCCATTCGCCGCGGTGTCCCTCCTTGCCGTAGTAGTCGTCGGAGGTTTCGAAGTAATGCGCGGCGCCCGCAGCACTGGTGACGAACTTGAAGGAGAGCATGAACTTGCCTTGCGCCCTACGCGGTAGCGGTTGCGGTTGTGGTGGCGGGCGCCGGTGCCCCGGATACCGGGGCCGTGAACAGCAGGTTGCTGGCATGCGGTCGGTCATGGAATCCGTCTGCCATGAGCATGGGGGCGACCACCACGGGCCGTGCCTTGTACTTCATGGTGACGCGCGCCACGGGATAGTTGCCCGCCAGCTTCACGTAGCCCGTCAGGTTCGGCAGAAGATGGAACTCAGCTGGCGAGACCAAGCGCTCGGTGTCCTGCCGGTGCGAGAGCGTGCCCTTGCCGCCGGCGGTTCCAACGGACACGCTCGGCGCACGCCGTAGCACTGTGTGCTCGCCGATCCCTCGCGAGAATTCCTCGGCCGTGTACGTGTCGAGTTCACCGATGCCGCAGAGGAACGCACTTCGAAAGCAGTTGCGCAACGTCAGCGCATCGTCCTTGCCGTAGGTGTCGTTGAGCTGCGCCAGCGACTGCACGCCGGGCATGATTCGAAGGCCCTTCTTCCGGCCCTTGGTGGCCGCATCGATGATGTAGTTCAGCTTCTCCAGCGAGTCAAGTTCGTCGCAGACCAGATGCATACGCCGACCAGGTTCCTCGGGCATCGACAGCACGCTGGCGCACGTCACATCGACCCAGCAGGATATCAACGGCTTCAGTGCCTGCAGCATGTCCTCACGCCATGTGATCCAAAGGCTGCCATGGCCGCGGTCGAGCCAGTCCCGGAACGAGAAGTCGCCCGACGGCAGGTACTTGTGCGGCGTGATGTACTGGGTCAAGACCGTACGGATGCTTGCCAAGGTGTCCGGCGCGCCATGAAAGCAACCGGCGGCCGGTGTCCCTGCAAGAAGAGACTTCAAGTCGTCATTGCTGGCCGTCGTGAGCCAGTAAACGAGCCGCTCCGTTGTGCCGGCCCCTTGCCGGAGCAACATCGTCAAGGTCTCGCTGACGATCGTGCGGCCCATGCTGTTCCAAGTCTCCTGCTCGGTCGACGGGCTGCGCGGGATCAGGCTGATGGCGTATTGCTCGCAGTCGAAGCTGGTGCGGATCTCGTTGAAGATGCTCCAGCCCTGGCTTCGTTTGTCGAAGGGGTTCAGGATCACATCGCCGGGCTTGTAGAAGTAGCGCATCGAGGCGCCGTCCGGATCCACGCAGATGATGCGGTCGCGGCGTGCCGCAGCACTCTCGATGTAGTCGCTGATGCACACGCTCTTGCCGGTGCCGGTCGAGCCGCCGACGAAGAACTGGGTGTTCTCGACGTCCTTCGGAATGGGTATGCCGGCGAAGCGCAGCTGCCCTTTGCCTTTGCGCGTCTGTGCGGCCAGCAGGATCTGGCTGACCATCTTCGGCCCACGCAGCCGGGTCACGAAGACAGAACCGCCGAAGTGGTTGGCATAGCGCTTGGCGCAGACCGCGAACACCAGCACACCAAGCATGAGGCCGACCGCTGGACCGATCCACAGCAGCGGAATCCATGGCGTCTCCTTGGCTGCGTACCAGAGCCCCTTGGCGAATAGCGGCGCCGGCAATCGGTAGCAAACCGCCACACCGGCAACCCAGCCGGCGGCGATTGCCGCGAAGACGACAAGCGAGAGCTGTGCCCGCAAGCTGTTGTCAGGGGTGCGATGGTTGACGAACATGAAGCCCTCACCGCGCCTTGAGGTAACTCTCGATGGCAGCGACGTCGAGCGCCTGATCAGCCTGCGCTCGCACGCTGTCGCCGACCGACCTGCGGACCATCACGTAGAGGCCGCAAAGAATGCTCAACATCATCTCGGGATCGCCTCGGTCGTTCCCGCTCTCGCGCAATCGCTCGATGCCGTCGCCCAGGCGATCGAGGTCGCTACGGATGTCTTGCAGCACGCCGACGTTGAGCTTCAGCGCGTCGAAGTAGACCTGCTTGATGTGCGAACTCAAGCCCGATACGCCGGAGGCGGCATGGGCGCGCTGCAGCACCTCGGCTTCCTCGTCGTTGAACTTTATCGAGACGATGCTGGCCATAGTCATACCTCCTCAGCAAGCAACCATGCGGGTTATCGGGGGCGGGGTCGTACCTCGACAATGTCCGGTCATACCGGACTTTCGAGGCTGCATGCGGGTTTGCGGGCACCTGGTAGGTGCGTATGGTGTATCGACCCTAGGCGCGTCGGTGAACCCATTGCCCTTCGCAAAAACGCAGTCTTTGGTACGAAAAACGGGTCGGCCGATCCGAAGGATGGGCCGAGAGCGTGACAGCAGGCCGAAGGCAATCTGTGGCAAGACTGCATCCTTTCTGCGTCCGAAATGCATCCAGACTGCGTGCAATGTGCGTGCACTCTGCATGCTGAGTGCACCCTTTCTGCACCTCAACTGCACCCAAGGTGCATCCTCGAAAAAAAGCACTTTGATACATTTGAACAAGACATTTCCGGCATTCATGCGCAAAATATAGTCATCAATGCTCGTTTTGACCAGACCCCATGGCCCGCTCGACTCCACTTGTTCTTCTTCAGCAGCGCACCGCAGACCTTGTCACACAGGACTTGCGAAGCGAGTCCACAGTCATCCACAGACTCTGCGAACCGATCCTGGAGGCCGTCCGGGTGGGTCATTCGCACCGTTCGATTCACCAAGCCATCACCGCCGGCGGACTCCAAATCACCGCCGCGAACTACCGCAGCGCGCTGCAACGTGCACGCAAGTCGCAACGCAGTGGAAGTCTCGCGAGTCCTGGCGAACCGCACCGCGACGAGCGGCCGGTGGACGCTGCCGAGCGTGCTGATGCAACAGACGGCTTCGATGCGCCATCACCCGCGTTGGAAACATCCGTGAAGTCGGGGCTTTCGCATGGACGCATGTCAGTGGTTTCGTCGAGCGATTCGACCGGCACGTCTTCCGCCACCCGCGTCATGGACTCCCTTCGCCGCGCACAGGAAGTTGCCTCCAAGGACTACCGGCGCATCGCGATCGACAACTACCGCCAGCGTCTTCGCAACCCTTCCCCGAAGGACCTCACATGAAAATCTGCGTCTTGAACCTTTCCGGCAACGTCGGCAAGAGCACGCTGGCCGTGCACCTGCTGGCGGCGTACGCCCCCGGTGCCCGCATCGTGAGCGTGGAGTCGGTCAACGCGACCGCGGCTAACGATGTTCAGGGACTTGATGTCGAAGCCCTGAGCGCGAGCCGCTTCAAGGAAATCTTCCGCGAGATCATGATGGGCGACAACGTTATCGTGGACGTCGGTGCTTCCAATGTCGCGGCATTCATGACCGAGATGAAACGCTTCAAGAGTGCCGTGGGTGAGTTCGACCTGGTCCTCGTGCCCACTGTGCCAGCGGACAAGCAGCAGCGCGACACCATCGCGACGATCGACTGGCTGCACGATCTGGGTCTGGATGCGCACAAGGTCCGGGTGGTCTTCAACCAGTACGCGAGCGATGCACTGGACCCAGTCGACATCGTCTATGCGCAGGTGGTGGGCTATGCCGCTGCAGGCGGCAGAGAAAAGGCCGTGTTTGAACCCCACGCAGTCATCGACCGCAACGAGGTCTATGAACTGGCCAAGGAAACCGGGCAGTTCGTTCGCGAACTGGCGGGCAGCACGACCGATTGGAAGGCTGCACGCGGCGAAGCCAAGCGGGCGGGCGACATGGACGCGCTGGAGCGCGCCATGTCAGCGCAGATGACACAGGACCTTGCAAGGACGGCCCATGACAATCTAACGCGCGTCCATGCACTGATCTTTGCGGATCACAGCGCGACCGAGCCCGCTCCGGCGGGAAGGAAGCACGCATGAATCCAGCGAGCGCCCAGCATGCCGCACTGCGGCTGCTGCTGGAAGATGTCGATCCTTTGCTGCAGCGTGCCGAGGAAGCGACGCAGACGCTGACGAAGGTGCGCGAGGAACTGAATGCCGACCTCACTACGCTGGGCGAACTGGTGCAGCGTTCGATGGATGTTCAGCCGGCCCTGCTGGAAGCCGGCAGGAAGCTCAACGGCTCTGCGGCGCGCATCGAGGCGGCCCTGCAGTCGGGCAAGCAATCAGGATGGCCGAGTGAATCGGGCGGGGTGCGCCCAACGTCGAGCAAACAAACCTTATGGGCTGCGTGCGCGGGCAGCGCGCTGTTGTCGGGACTGCTGGTCGGCGCCGTGTCTTGGGCAGCCGCCGGTCCTTTGTTGGAGCAGGCACGCATCGGCCGGGCTTTGCAGATGGCGTGGCCATCGTTGGATACCGCAACGCGAACCAAGGTCCAGACCGCGACGCGATTGGAGTGAACATGACGAGCACTGGTCCCAATCTTCGTTTCCGCATTGCACGTGAGCTGGCCAAGCGCGCGCATGACTTATCAAAGGCAGCAGGCATTCATCTGCCAAGCCTTATCCGTTCGATGGTGACCTTTATGCGCGTTGAAAACTCTTCGCCTGACCAGCAAGATAGTGTTCGCGCACGCTTTGCGGCCGCGTCAAACCTCGACACTTACGAGCCGCGCTACTGGGCTGAGATGACCCCGTTTCTGGATGCGGAGGTGGCGATTGCCATGTTGCATCAGACCGTCGCAGATGCCACCACATGGTTGGCAAACACAGCGACGGAAGGCAAGCAAGCGGGTGCACGCGAGGAAGAGGTCCAGCGCGTGACTAGCGAACGCGCTGAGGCCTGCTCGCTCCTTAGGAAGTTTGATCCTGAGGATGGCGAGTCAGTTGCCAGGGTGTTTGAACGCTTCCGCACCTCTCACGACAAGCTCACCGCAGCGGCGCCCAACCAGATCGGCCAGCTGCAACTGTCGAAGGACGAACTCGACGCCATCTATGAACATCGCATCCGTCCTGATGTGCTCTCGTGGGGTACGGCATCCAGCTCTCCGGCGGCTGTGCTGGTCGTTGGACAGGCTGGTGCGGCCGTGCTGTCGACCGCAGCGCGGCTGCGCAGACAGATCACTCTGGAGACGGGTGAGATGGTCGTGCTCAGCGACGACCGTTTGCGGCCGTATCACCCTGCCTGGCGCACGGGGCAAGGCGGCGAGCCACTGCACGCCGGGTCGGTTCATTCGGACATCGACTATTGGTTTGAACGCATCGTCAACGATGCAGGTCGGATGGGCATGCACCTGCAGATTGCGATGGAGCCACGCAACCCGCTGACAGTCCACAGGATGGCCGCTGCTTTGCGAGACGGCGGCTACACCGTACAGGCTGTCTTCGTCGTCACCCACTCCGACGACAGCGCACTCGACGCCACGGCCCAGTTCGAGCGCGTGCGTGCGCTCGGACTTCCCTCTCGCTTCGTTCTCGAAAAAGAACACGACATGGGCTTGTTCAATTTCCGCCTCGCTGTCGGCGTGGTGGAACAGTACCGCAGCGTAGACGAGCTCCAGCTCGTCTCGAGCGACGCGCGCGAACACCACGGGAACAGCCTGCTTCATGGCGAATGGCATCGGCCGCCGACAGCCCGGACTGCACTGGATGCGCTACAGAAAAGAATGCGCTCGCCCAAGTAGCTGGTCCGCGTGGCCTTGCAGTGGGAGACGCTGGCGCAGCGACTGACGAGCGACTCTTCCCTTCCACGTCAGGTCAAACGCCAGACGCAGGCGTGGCGCAACAAGGCCCTTAAGCGCTGCGAGGCCTTTGAAGAGGCAGCTGGCTTATTGCGATTAGCCCGCGAAGGTGCGGCCTTCAGGGCCATGGATCGCTTTGACTTCGAGAGGCAACATCCGCACCTCGAATACGCTACTGAGGAGATGGGGGCGGCAGTCATCGAAGCGGAGAAATACGATGCGAAGGAGAGCGCCCGCTTTCTGGCAAGTGCGCGCAAAAACATCACTCAGCGCATCGAGCGCGGCGACATGGCGCGCATCGCGGAACGGCAGGAGAAGATGCGCAGCGCTGCCCGTAAGTAGCACGGATCAAAAAAGCCGACGGCTCGGCCGTCGGCTTTGAGTGATGCGGAAAGAACTAATCCGAGAGATTTCCGCCTTCCTTGTTCAAGGCGTTGATCACGTCCTCTGCAGTGGAGCGGCGCAGCGGCGAAGGCAACCAGCGCGTGCCTTCCAGCTTGCTTGCACAGTACGCCACGACCTCGTCCTTCTTCAGGCCTGCGGTCGCCGCTCCGGGATCAATGCCGGTCGCTTCCTTCACCGCTTCCATTGCTTTGGTTTTGCTCACCCTGTCGAAGTAGGAAGCAGGCGTTGCCACCCACCAGTCAGCCATGTCGATGTCCAACGCCTCCACCAGCGCGTCGCTGTGGTTGAAGCCGCGCGGCCTTGCCGCGATGGCGTTCACAGTGCGCGCCGTGCAGTACGCCAGCAGTTCCAGCAAGGTGCTTTGCGGCTGCGCCAGCAGCCAGCGGAAGAGAGCCGCCGGGGATCCCGGCAGGCGGTCGCCCCACTCCGTTTCTGCTGCACCGAGCAGCGCTGCTGCAGGACTGTACGGGTACTCGCTCGCCTCCTGCGACAGCGTGCTGTCGCCGGTCATGCGCACCGTCATCTTCACGATATCGTCGCCCGCACCGTGCAGGCTGAACACCGTCTCCGCCATGCGGTGTACCAAGGTCACCAGCGCAATGTGCGGGTCCTGCATCAGTGCCGCCTGAATGGCAGCGGTGCGGTGTGCCGTCAGGTCACGCATCAAGGGCTCGCTGAACTCGGGCTTGGCTTTGGCGACCACGTCGCGCGGTGCGGATTCGTCGTCGCCTTCATCGCTCATTGCGCCGCGAGAAGCCTTGCGGTCCTCGGGCCTGACCAGCCCGCGCTGGACAACCACCTCGCCGTGCCGGTCGATGCGCAGCGTCGCGCCTGCGCTGGCCAATCGTTCTGGGCTCCACTGCAGCAAGTCGGCCCGTGCGGCCATCAGGTTCTCTTCGGCGACGTCGACCGCTTCGCACAATTGCCGTTCGATCTCGTCGTAGTTCTCGGCACTGTCATCGCCTTCGTCGAGGTGCTTCTCATAGACATCGGCATGCTGGCGCTGTTCGGCGGCAAGGCGCTCGATAGCTTCGGCTTCTTCGAGCGTCGGCTCGCGTTCCTCTTGCCGCACTCTTCCGTAGTGACGCAGCGTCATGGCATCCGCTTCGAGCATGCAGTCGCACCAAGACCAACCTTCTTCCTTGATCACGGCTGCCACGCCGCGCAGCTTTTCCATTGCCAGCGTTTGCAGAAGTTCTGGACTCTCGAGATAGACGCCGGAAAGGTCATCCGGTGAGGAGAACAGATCGCGCCGGACGCGGCCACCCTCCGCCTCGTAGTGGTCGAGGCCGACGAAGATCGCCAGACGGCTATCGGCGCTGATGGCTTCCGATGTGACGACCTCCTTGATGCGCCATGCGCTGCGGCTGTGGACGCTCAGGCCATCCCAGACGCTTTCCTGTGCGCTGTGGTCGTCAACGAGCGCCAGTGCGATCAGTTGATCCGGCTCGATTTCGTCTGCGCGATAGAGGTCCATGAAGCGCGGCGCCAGTCGGGCGAGCTTGAGGCGTCGCTCCACCGTCAGCGGCGAGACACCGAAACGGCCAGCCACCTGCCCCACCGTCAGGCCTTCATCGATCAATGTCTTGAAAGCCTCCATCTGGTCAGCGGGGTGCATGCCCTGTCGCCCGGAGTTCTCCGCCAGCGACACCTGTACTGCCTGCGCTTTATCGACGAGCTTGCACTCGACCGGCTGCGCTGGGGTCCAGCGGCCGCTGCTCACGAGAAGCTGCATGGCACGCAGCCGCCGCCCGCCGGCCACCACCGCACAGCGTCCATCGTCGTGCGGCACCACGCACAGACGCTGCAGCAGCCCCTGTGCATCGATCAGCGCGGAGAGTTCGGCAATGCCGTCGTCCTGATGCACCTTTCGCACGTTGGCTTCGCTGATGAAGAGCTGGTCCAGCGGCACCAGCACCTCGCGCTCTGTGAAGGTCGCAGCCGCAGGCGCTACGCCCAACATCTTCGCCGTGGTCGTTGTCTTTGTCGTTACGGCCTTCGCTGTTGTCGTTGCTGCTTTTGCTGCTGGCGGCACTTTGGGTGCCTTTGCCAACTTGGTCGTCTTTGTCTGCTTGCGTGCGCGCGTCCCCGTCTTGTTCTCTGGCGCACTGGGTTGGGTCATGACAGTCATTTCGGTTTCCTTTGCATTGAAGTTGCGTTGAAGAGATGCCGGGCTTCTAGATCTGGAGCCCTTCGGTGAAGGGTTGCGGTTCGCACGGACCTCCTGCCCGTTGCTGGCCGCCGTTCTCCTGAGTCTTCGCCCGGTGAACGACAGCGACGGCGGGGACGGGGGAGCAAGGGGGAAGCATTCGTAACGCGCCAGCGTTATGAACACCCCCTTGCAGGCGCAGCCGGTCCCACGGCACCGCGGGCGCAGAGTCACCGGAAATGGCGAAAGACACAGGAGCACGGCAGCACCGCCCGAGGCCTGCGCGCACCGCGACCGCCGCGCGGCGAGCGCCTCTACCTTCCGCAGGCAGGTCTGATCAGTGCAGTCCGGAAGTCCAAGGGACGCAGTCCCGACGCGCCAGGGATACGCAAGGCGGGCCAGCAGCCCCGTCCCCGCGAGGGGATGAGCGCGACTGCGCGAACCTGAAGCAGCCCGACCCGGCACAGCCGGGTGGCGCCCAATGTGCAGCAACGCCGACCCTCCGAGCGGCCCGCACCGTGAGAGAGTTCACGACTAGGTTCAACGATGGCCTGCACGCCCAGGCTGTTTTCACCGACGATGCGCGGGCAACAACAAAAACACCGGAGAAGTGCCATGACGCAGCCAGCATCGTCGAACCGACGATCCGAACACTCCGGTGAGCTGTCACCACCGAAGCCGCAACGGCCGTGGCGCCTATGCGGCACGCCATGACACATGAGGTTCACATCCTGGTCGACCTGGAAAACGTTCAGCCGCCGGTCGAGGTGCTGGAAGCCCTTGCGCCGGGCTATGCGAACGCATGGATATTCCACGGACCTCACCAGACCCGTTTGAGCAGCACCTTCGAGTCAAGCATCGGAAAGCGCGCGACACTGGTACCAATCACGCGGCGGGTTCCCAACGCACTCGACTTCCACCTGTCCTTCTATCTGGGCTATGTGGCGGCCAAGCACCCCGAGGCACACCTCGTCGTGATCGCCAACGACACGGGATACCAGCCCATGATCGACCACGCGATCACGTTGGGTTTCAAGGTAAGACGGACTGGGTATGAACCACCAGGCAAGCCAGTGGTAGCGCGGGCGACAAGCGCGACGACGAGAATCCCGAGTTCCACCACAGCCAAGTCAGCCACCGTGGTCGTCAAGCGCGCCCCTGTCAAAAAGGTCGTCCTGCGCAAAAGCGTCAAGCAGACACCAGTCGGTGCCGAGACACCGGCTGCGACGAATGCTTCAGCGCCCATCCCCAACGCGTATGAGCGTCTAGTCAGAGCATTCGCAAAGATGGGCGCAGGGCGGCCATCCCGGAAAGCGGGCTTTCTTCGTCACATCAGCAACATGCTCGGGAGCGCGGCCTCGCGACAGTCACTCGAAAACACTTTGAAGCACCTGCAAAACACGGGCGTTGCAGTGATCGAGGGCGAAAACGTTCGCTACAGCAGGGTCGCCGGAAATTGAAAGCCACTCTGTTGATCCGGCCGGGGTGCAATCGATGCGCCGCCAACACCCGTCCCGCGTGCAAGAACCTTCGACACCGGAGTGCCATCTTTCCATGAGCAACCCACGCGAATTCGATTCCCAGACGGTGGCGCTTCTAGGCCGGAATCGCTTGATCAGCGAACTGCTCAGGGCGGGCCTGGAGGTCGGGATGCCCGTACGGGATCGCTGCGTTGACCTGATCGCCTACGTCGATCTGGCATCAAGGGTCAGCTCCTTCATCGCCAAGCCCATCCAGATGAAGGCGGCGACGGGCTCCTCCTTCAGCGTGGATCGCAAGAACGAACGGATCTCCGACCTCGTCCTGGCGCACGTCTGGCATCTGGGCTCGGCCGAGGACGCCGTGACCTATGGCCTGCTGTACCCGGACGCGGTCGCAATAGCGAAGGAGATGGGATGGACGGCGACGCCGCATTGGGCCCGCCAGCGGTCATACACGACGACACGTCCATCCCGGCGACTTCAGTCCTTGCTGGAACCGCATCGCATGACATCCCAGAAATGGCGCGACCTGATCGTTGGCCCATCCAATGCCCCGGCGACGCCGGCCGGTGTTCCCGGAGATCCGAATGGAACTTGAACATGTGCTGACGCAACAACTGATGCGCGACGTCGATCGAGGTCTGCCGGATATCCGATGGGACTTTAAGGTTGCCGGGACCCAAGCGCAGCGCCAGTCCCGGGTCAGATGGTTCGGCGTGGTGGTTGAGTGCATGAAGCAGCGCCACGAGGGCCTGCACCTCGAGCGCCTGCGCGCTGTCACCGTCGTACGGGATGACAACATCAATGCCGCAATTGCCGCTCTGGAGGCAGCGGTCGGTCACGAACTGCCGGCGGCGCGAAACGGTGCCGACGGCATACCGATCTTCCTGGTGGACCTTGGCACAGTCGATGTCTTCTTTGCGCGGGACGATCCTGTCTTTCCGGACTCCCTCGGCAACAACGAACCGACTACACACTCCATGTGGCTGATCGCGTCGACGCTGGCCCAGGTCGATTTCTACGCGCACATGAAGATGAAGTTTGCCGCGGATGACTGGCTGGCCCGTCTGCCTCCTTTTTCCCTGCAGCACTTCACTCTGGCGCGCGATGTACTTGGGAGCTACTGGAGTGGTGTGCTGGGGTACATCGGACCGATGGCGACCACGAGGCCCTTCGAGGCCCTGATCGACTCGCTTGGGCAGGATCTCGATGTGCTCGACGCTGCGCCGCTTGCTCACGCGCGGGAACCCGACATCGCGTTGCTCGCAGCGAGAATGCACGAAGCCACCCTGTTTCTCTTCAAGGGCATCGCCGTGGCGGCAGGTTACCTGGATGCGGCCGGCAAATCCCCTCTCGAGGCCGTGCCTGTTCTTTGGCAGCGGGTCGTGCAACTCGGCATGGTCGAGCAATGGAGAAACATCAGTGATGCTTGCCGGAAGCTGCGCGCCGATCGCGAGACCTGGGCGAGTGGGCGCGAGCTCATGAGCATTGCGGATTTGGCGTTGGTCTTTCTGAAAAGTCGTGGCCTAGTATTCGAAATGATTGATGGAACTGCAAATCCCTTCTTCGTGCCACCGCGCGGAGTCACCTCGCATTGAGCTGCGTTCGAGCAAGTCGACGAAACGTGCCCCTGTACGATCGCCACGGTCTACGTGGGCGGTTGCTGGCGCCGGTCCTACGAGATCGACACAGGCCTGCCGACCACCACCATGTCGACAGGCTGCAATGACGAGGCCGCGGCGATTGACGCCGCGACCAGAGATGCGAAGCCACGCATCGACGCCATAGAAAGGTGACACGGGGCCAGACGCCAAACCGGGCAAAGGCAGTGCACCCCGGAACGCACAGAGACCCCGCGGGTCGTAGCTGAACACGCCCGGCCCTAGGATCCGGCCATTCCGATCACGCGCCTTGCGCTGCAAGGCGCGATACCCATCGGCAAATTCAACTCACTGGCGCTGTACGCGATCCGCAAGACAGCGCTTACCTGGGACGTCATGCTGGTGCGCCAGGGCACGGCGTGACGCGGCAGGCAGAGTCCGCAGGACGGCGCGTAATCTGGAGTGCAAAGACCTACCTAGGTCCCGGCCGCATCCTGACCAAAGCCTTCAGCGAAGCCCGCTGGGGCGAAGCCGCACGGACGATGGCCATCGCCGAGCGGGCCCGGCAACTGATGCAGATGGCCGGCCTCCCCCTCACCCACCCGGCCGAGCCCTCGCTGCGCGAGGCCCCCGCCGCGACGCACGAACTGCCGTTGCCCTTCGACGCTGCCACCTGGCTGCGCAGCAACAACGTGAGCGGCATTGCGGGCGTGCAGCGCCGCGTCAATGCGACAACGCTGGCCGCGACTTGGCTGGCACAGACCCGGATCTTCGCCACGCTCACGCTGCGACGGTCATTTTCCGTTCAGCGCTACGGCGAGGCCGAGTCCAGAGCGCTTGCCATCGCAGAACGGGCGGTCCACCTGCCGCTCAAATGTGACGCTGCGGCTGCACTGGTCAAATGAACGTACCCCATGTGCAGTGGGCGGTGTCGGCGACACGCACACAGCGCCCGCGAAGCAGCGGTAGCTCACTGAAGGACGAAAGCCTTCAGTGCTCGGCCGAAGGCCGCTGGGCGGTCTGGCCAGGTGACCACACGGGCACGCCCCAAGTGCCGCTTCTGCGGCGTATCAGACAGGCATTGCCCGCAGCGATGGCGGACTGTCTGCTCGGCAGCGGTCCAATCGCGAAGTCCGCGACGAATGGCTTTTCGCCAGCTTGATATTGATTGACCAGGGTCCAGAAGCAATGGCCCGGTATCGCTTCGTCGATGATCAGTTCGAGGGTGTCCTGCATAGGCTTTCAGAAAAATTAGACATGGCTTCATTGAACCGCCAGCAGTGCACAGCGGGAAGTAAATAGATCACGATGCCCGGACGCAGTTCCCTCAGACACGCCGATTGCGGCGTCGGCTTTCACGGCACATGAGGCCATTTACCCGGATGCGCGAAACCTGTCACCGCACGGCGCGCAAAGCGCGCCGTGCGCGTCTTTCATTCCGCCTGTTCGGCGACGTTGTCGTCTTCGTCAAATGCGGCCATAGCTCGCGTCAGGATGGATTCGTACGCCTCGCCCGCATGCCGGGCCGCCGTGAAAATCGCATTGCGATCGCCACGCAGCACTTTGAGCCACGAGTCCAGGTAGGCCGCATGGCCTTCGACTGTCGCCTCGACCAGACCGCAATGTCCCATCAGAAAGGCCGACCCAAGTTCCGCGACCAGTTCCTCGAAGGCATAAGCATCGTCACCGAAGCGCCGGCCGTACTCACGGTTCAGGCGTGAAGCATGTCCGGTCCAGTGCACCAGCTCGTGCAAGGCCGTGGCGCAGTGCGCCTCCGCACTCGTGAAGCGCCGCGGCCAGGGCAACCGGATCTCGTCCAGCGTAGGCAGGTACATCGCCCGCTCGAAGCCGTAGCGGATCGTCGCATCGCAGCCACCAAGCAGCCGCATTGCACCTTCAACCGGCCCGTTAGGTGCCACCGTCGGATTCACGCAAAGGTCGACGACCTCGGCGGGCAAGCCATCGATCTGCGCCACATTGAACAGCCAGAACGGCATGCAGATCAGAACGCTGGAGCGGGCTTCTTCATCAGCATTGGCGTCCTCACTGCCGGCACGAGACGTCGCATCGTTGTCGCGGCCTTCGCTCTTTCTCGCCTTGCGCTCGAAGTGCGCACACAGCACCGCACGCTCGCCCTTCCTCACCTGCGCGCCGAGTCCCTCGGCCTGCTTGTAAGTCAGCCAGACATTCGATGCATAGCCTTGCTCGATCGCCGCATCCCACAGCAGCAGCACGTTGGCCCCGTGGTACGGCGCACCCGTCCTGCCGTTGCGCGGCATACCGCGCGAAGCAGCTCGCGTCCAGCGTTCCTGGAACACGTTGCCTCCCTTTTCCAGCATCGCAATGATCCGGTCCGTGATGACCTGCCGGACATCCATCCGGCCGCCGGGTCGACTGGAAGTCCTTCGGTCTCTGAAGCCATCTGCTTTTGGTGAGTCCTCGGGGGGCGCGGGGGGAAAGCCCGCGGCTGTTGGGGACTTCGCATTGCGCTGACGGGAGGATTGCGTTGCTTGCATGGCTGTGCCTTTCTGCGGGGCGTGCCGCGGGGGTTGAACATCTGCTTTCGGAGCCGCCTCAGCGCATACCAAGCGAGCACAAGGGCCGATGTCCAGGGACCGCCCGCAAGCCGCAGCTGAGCGCAGCGAGGACCGGGTGAGGACGGGGGCGCAGCCCACAGCCCTGGACATCGGACCGGGCGAGCTATGCGTCGGACCAGAGGTGGCTTTGAAAGCAGGGCCCCGGGGCACAAGCCCGCAGACAGGCGCAGGCACCCCGCCCGTCAGCGCCGCGGCTGCAGGATGCGTTCATGCCCTCCTCCGCCAGGCGGAGGCAAATGCAACTTCAACATCAAGAGACTGCCGTGCGCGAAGCGCGCGGCCTGATCCAATGCCCGCCGTGCAGCGCACGGCCATGCTCGCATCAAGGCCCACGCAGCCGGGCCAGCTTTATGCAAAGCAGCGGCCGTCGCCGGCCGCTACGAGGCCGTGCGTGGCACGACCCCGCGGGGGTTCACATCAACCCGCGCTCCGCCATCCACAGTGTTCGTCCACCCGCGACGATCACGTGGTCCAGGACCCGCACGTCGACCATCGACAAGGCGGACCGGAGCGTCTGTGTCAACGATTCGTCCGCACGCGAAGGATCGACGCTGCCACTGGGATGGTTGTGGCTCAGGATGACGGCAGCCGCGTCATGATGCAGTGCCTGCTTCACCACCTCGCGCGGATAGACACTGGTCTGCGTCAGCGTGCCCCGGAACATTTCCTCGACAGCGATCAAGGTATTGTGGGCGTCGAGAAACAGCACCACGAAGCTCTCGTGCGGCTGACCTGCAAAGTGAAGTTTGAGGAAGTCGGACACTGACGTCGGCGAATCGAACACCGACCGGCTCGTCATCTCCTCGACGAGCAGTTCCTGCGCGAGTACCAGCCCGGTCACCAGCCGGTGGCAGCTCGGCAACATCGACTGCCGTGCGAAGTAGGTCAGCTTCTGCAGCGATCGGCCATGGGCCTCGTAAAGGGCGTCGGCCTCGGCGCCGAAGAAGGGGCGCAGTGCGTCGACGATGCGTTGCTGCCGGACGGTCAGCTCGGAAGATGCGGTCATGATGAACTCCTGTGGGACGACACAGGCGGGATTGCCTGCGTGGCCCCAGCCACCGCGCCGCAGCGCAGTGCTCAAGGCCGCCGCAGGCGCGCGGCACGCGCCGAGCACGCGAAGCGCGCGCAGGGCCTTGAACGCGAGAACGGTGCGGTAGCGTCAGGCCTCACAGGCAAGCCCTCCCCCACCCTCCGCAGACACCACGGATGACTTAATTCTTTCTGCACCCGAGTCTGCGTGAGGGATACGCAAGGCGGCCACAGGCCGTCCCGCAAGGGATGAGCGCCACCGCGCGAACCTGGAGCAGCCCGGCCGGCACCGCCGGAGACGCCCGGCATATCGCCTGGCCACGCGGGCGGCAAGGCACTCAAACCTCGTTCCTGAGGCGCAATGCCCCGAGCACTTTCGCCACTTCGCAGTGGGTTACTCCCGTTCATTGCGGGGCGCCTTCACCCCTATAGTCCCCGTACACAAAACCAATAAAGCAATGGCAACACTTTCTCTCGTCGACATCGAGGCGCAGATCAAGGAGCAGGAAATCCAGATCGCGCGACTCAAAGCCGCTGCTGCGAAGCAGCGCGCCGAAGAAATCGGAGCAGTCGTGCAGGACGTTCGCGCCACGATCGCCGAGTACGGCATCTCTGCGAAGGAGCTTGGCTTGACGGGCAAGATCACGACGCGGCGTGCTGCCGCGGTTGCGACCGGCCCACGCTACCGCGGGCCGGCCGGAGAGATCTGGGTCAGCGGCACGCGCGGACGCAAGCCGCGCTGGCTGAGCCAGGGGCTTGCCGCAGGCAAGACCCTCTTGGACTTCGCAGCCTGATCGGCAAGCGGTGGGCCTGCGCATCAACTATGTCCTGATCGACTACGAGAGCGTTCAGCCGGAGGCGCTGGCCGTCCTGCATAAGGACCACTTCCGGCTGATTGTGTTCGTTGGCGCAACCCAGGCGAAGGTGGCCTTCGAGACCGCCGCGGCATTGCAGCGCATGGGCGAACGTGCGTCTTACATCAAGGTCTCGGGGAGCGGGCCGAACGCGCTGGATTTTCATATCGCGTTCTATATCGGACAGTTGTCGCTGCAGGACGCGAGCGCGTACTTCCACATCATCTCCAGGGACACCGGTTTCGATCCCCTCATTCGACATATGAAAGACAGGAAGATTCTGGCCGCACGCTGGCGCGACGTGAGCGAGATTCCACTGCTGAAGGTGCTGAACGCGAAGCTGCCGGGCGAGAAGATCGCCGTGATCGTTGCGCACCTGGAACTGCGAGGAGCAGCCCGTCCACGCAAGACGAAGACCCTGACAAATACCATCAACTCGTTGTTCCAATCTGTCCTGTCTGAATCGGAACTCGTCGGGTTGGTCAACGAACTGCAGGCGCAAGCACTGATCTCGATCAGCGACAACAACGCCAGCTACAGCCTCCCTGGCTAGGACGCACCGAAACCGTTCAATGCAGCCGCTCCGCTGAGGTGATCACTCCTTCTTTTGGTGACGCCCAGGTGGTCGAGAGGCATGCAGCAGCATGCTTGATCAATGGTCCCACGAACCGCCGCCTTCGCTGGCGTTAGCCTTTTCCAGTGAATGAGGATGCATTGCACCTCCAGCAGATTTCAGGCAGTACAACGCTGGACGAGCGGCCGCATGCCAGGCGTCCACGCCTGCTCGCATCACTGCGCCAGGAGCGCGTGATCGGGGATCAAACCTTTAAGCCTGAGGTCAAAAAAAGAGTGAGGCGCGCTGTCATTGAGGCTAAGCAGAAAAACCGTCTATCGATGCTCGGATTCGTTCTTTGGCAAGGGCGCCACCTCGCGCATAGATTGAAAGGCTTCGTCCACAGAGGTCATCCATGAAAAACACAAGCCGTCGATCGGCATTCCAATGGGCGGCAAGCCTGCTGCTGTCCGCATGCATGATGCTCGGCGCAACTGCTGCCATGGCGCAGCAGACCATCAAGATCGGCTATCAGAAGACTTCTACACTTGTCATCCTGGCGCGGCGCAACGGTGACCTCGAGAAGGACCTGAACAAGCTCGGCTTCCAGGTGAGCTGGAGTGAACTCTCCAACGGCCTGCTCTCCACCCTGAACTCCGGCAGCGTCGACATCCATGCCGACATCGCAGATGCCTTTGCGCTGTACGCGCAGGCCGCCGATGCGCCATTGACGTACTACGCCAAAGAGAATGCGGCGCCCGTAGCACAAGGCATTGTCGTGCCCGAGTCGTCCTCGATCCGCACGATCGCCGACCTGAAGGGCAAGGTCCGTGCCATTGCCGACGGCAGCAAAGGTCTGGCACCCTACTACCGCTCCTACATGGCGCCCACCCGCTTCGCCGACCAGCATCCCGAAGTCCTGAAGCTGGTTTTCGACACGCTGCGCAAGACGGGCCAGTGGGTCAAGGCCAATCCCAAGGCAGCCGCGGAGATCCTGAGCCCGATTTGGGGTGGCATCGATGCGGCGACAGTCGAGCTCGCCAACAGCCGTCGCAGTTACGACATCCTGCCCGTGCGCCGCAGCGAGTTGCAAGAACAGCAACGCATCGCGGACACCTTCTATGAAGCCAAGCTGATTCCGAAGCGCACCAAGGCGCAGGACATCAGAGTCTGGGAAGCGCCGGCCGCTGCGCAATTAGCAAGGAACGCCCCGCGCCCACAAGCTCGAAAAAAGAAATCCGCATCAATGCGTTTGCGATGCAGACGCCGGTGCATCAGTCCCCCGGACTCTGGCGCCATCCGCAGTACCAGTCACTGCGTTTCACCGACCTCGACTATTGGGTGGACCTCGCACGCACGCTGGAGTGCGGCCTCGTGGATGCGCTGTTCATCGCCGACAGCCTCGACATCAACGATGTGTTCGGCGGCACAGCCGATGCGGCGATCCGTCTTGGCGCCCAGGTGCCCAAGCTCGATCCCATGCTGTCCGTCTCAGCCATGGCCCATGCCACACGCCATCTCGGCTTCGGCATCACCAGCAACGCAAACCATGAACCGCCTTACGTCTTTGCAAGGCGCATGTCGACGCTGGACCACCTGACCAAGGGGCGCATCGGCTGGAACATCGTGACGGGCCACGGCCACAGCGGGGTGCGGGTGCTCGGCCTGCCCAAGGTCACCGAGCACGACACGCGCTACGACATCGCCGACGAGTACATGGACGTCGTCTACCAGCTGTGGGAAGGATCCTGGGAGGACGACGCCGTGGTCCGTGACCGCTCAACGGGCGTCTTTGCCGATCCCGCAAAGATTCATGCGGTGCGGCACCAGGGCCGCTATTTCAACGTGGAGGGCATCCATCTGGTCGAGCCGTCGCCCCAGCGCACGCCCCTGCTGTTCCAGGCCGGCTCGTCGGCCCGCGGCAAGCGCTTTGCCGGGCGCCACGCAGAGTGCGTCTTCCTGAGCGGACCCAGCCCGCAGGTGATCGAACCGACGGTGCGGAGCACGCGCGAGGCTGCGGTACAGGCGGGTCGACACACAGACGACATCCAATTCTTCGCCATGGCCATCATCGTCACCGCCGCCACTGGCAAGGAGGCGCAGGACAAGTTCGAGGAGTACCGGTACTACGCAAGCACCGAAGCCGCCCGGGTGCTCTTCTCGGGCTGGACCGGCATCGATTTCTCGGGCCTCGATCCGGACGAACCGATCCGTGACATGAAGGTCGACCAGGGCATCCGGTCTGCACTGGAGAACTTCACCACATCTGATCCGGCAAGGATCTGGACAGTCCGCGAGCTGGCCTCGCACAACACAATTGGCGGCCGGGGTCCGGTCTTCGTCGGCGACCCTGCCCATGTGGCAGACCAGCTCGAGCACTGGATGGATGCGACCGACATCGACGGCTTCAACCTGAGCTACGCAGTCACGCCCGGGGGCTTCGAGGATTTCGCGGACCTCATCGTCCCGGAATTGCAGCACCGCCGTCGCTACAAGACGGGCTACCGTGACGGCACGCTGCGCGAGAAGCTGGGCGTGGCGGGCGGTGCCCGTCTGCCGCCCCAGCACCCGGCGGGTCGCTATCGCCGCGAGCGCTGATTCCTCTCGCATGACACAGGCCAAAACGACTGGATACTGGACCGGCCGGGTATCGGCCATTCAAACTTAGGGGGCCGCGGAAAGTCATCGCGCACTGACAGCCGTTGGAGACACACTGGCTACGTGAGCCCTTCGGACCTGAAGCAGGCTTCGCCCAACCTTGAAGCCCGGAGCAAAGGGTCTCTCTCCATGGAGGCGTGGCCTCGGCGGACTACGCGCGCGGCGTGGTGGACGAGGACCTGACGGATCCCGGTTCTTTCCGGCACAAGGCGGCGCTGTACCGCCAGGGACTGACCCCGCCCTTCAACCAGTCGGCGGCGTCGGCCTCAGGCGCCAGCCGGAAGTGCCGGTTTCCTGATGGAATGCACAGGACAATGAAGGGCATGGCAACAACCAGCAGCTTCCCCGAAACGGTCGACGCCGCTGTAAGGCTACTGCGAGCGTTGGTACCCGAGCAAGAACAGATCCGGATCGCATCGCTGACCCGGCCTGAACTCAACGATCTGCACTTCGGCCTGGGCATGTGGATCCGCAACAACCTGGGACTCTGGAAAGACAACCATGCACTGGTACAAGCCTGCGGCGCGCACGACCCGGACGATGCCTCGGCCGTGCTGATCGAAGCGTTCTGGCAGCACTTGCAGGACCTGGCGCCCAGGCTGCATTGAAGAGATAGGCCCAATCCGACGTCTACGTCAGCGTGGCCAACGACACCGGACCGATCGGGATCAATTGCTGGAAGTCGTGCGTGCGTACCTGCATGACACCTGCAACTTCGCAGGACCGATGGGCTGCGTCCACGTCGAGCGCCGCAGCACGACGGCCTGGCCATCGAGCAACGCTTCATTGGAAGATCGCATCAGCACCTTTTCAGCCTGGCGCAGGAAAGGAGAAGGGCCTTGAAGCTCGAACGTCAGGGAAGTTTCATCGACTGCGACGACATCGATGCCAGCGCAATCCTGGAATTTGCTGATCGCCGGGACTTCAAGAAAAGGAAGCGGCTGGATGGTGGGTATGGATGTCATTGTTTGAGACGTCATTGTCCTGTCTTGAAGCGCTTTGCGGGGACTGCCCCCGGGCTTGACCTTCACCCAGTTGGGTGAACGCACATCCGGCTCATAGGGGCTGTCCATGCGCTTGGCCACCAACCCTTCGAGCTGTAGCGGCAACACGGCGCCCTTGTCAGGCAGCTCACCGTCGATCCGCAATGCCCGACGCACGGGATGCCCGCCGGTACCGGCTTGAGAAGGCGCTGTAGATATCCTGCGATCAAGGTAGGGCGACTGCCCCTGGTCGATCCGGTTGGCCACCAGCAGGTCGAACACGCGAAGGCCACTGGGTCCAACCCCCGTAAAAGCTCCGCCAACCCTGACACAACGCTTGAGATCACATCCGCGCGCTCTACGATCTCTCAGGGCGATAGGCTACCGAGCGCAATCCGGGCCCGTTAGTCCCTGTAGCGCTCCAGCCAGTGCGCATACGGTGCGGGCAGGACCCACGAAGGCCGCTCGATCCTGAGCGCGCGCGCCGCTTCGTACGGCCAGTGCGGATTGCCCAGATGGCCGCGGCCGACCATCACCAGATCCAGTTCCCCATTGCGCACCGAGCGGTCCGCAAGCTCGGGCGTACCGATGCCCCATGCCGACGACACCGGGATGCCCGCTTCGCGACCCACCCGCTGCGCGATGGGCGCCAGGAAAGCCGGCGCCCAAGGGATGCTGGCCGTCGGCGTCGAGAAGCCGATGCTCACGCTCAGCATATCCAGGCCCTCCCGCTTGAAGCCCCGCACCAGCTCGATCGATTCCGACAGGGTTTCTTCGTCCTGCCCGTCGTACTCGATCACACCGAATCGGGCCGTCAGCGGAAGGTGTTCCGGCCAGACCTTGCGCACGGCGGCCAGCGTCTCCAGGAGGAATCGGCTGCGGTTCTCCAGGCTGCCGCCGTACTCGTCGGTGCGCTGGTTGGAGTGCTTCGAGAAGAAGCTCTGTGCCAGATAGCCATGTGCAAAATGAAGTTCCAGCCACTCGAAGCCAGCAGCCAGCGCGCGCTGCGCCGCAGCGACGAACTCGGCACGCACCCGAGCGATGTCTTCGAGGGTCATGGCCTGCGGCGTCAGCGGCAAGTTGGCACCGAAGGCAATCGCAGACGGCCCGATGGGGGTCCATGCGCGCGGGTCTTCGACTGCCATGTGGTCGTCACCTTCCCAGGGCCGGTTGGCGCTGGCCTTGCGCCCCGCGTGGGCGATCTGGATGCCGGGGACACTGCCAGCGGCCTTGATGGCGGCCGCGACGGGGGCCAGCGCAGCGGCCTGCTCGTCGTTCCAGAGACCCAGGCACCCGGGAGTGATGCGGCCTTCCGGTGCCACGGCCGTGGCTTCGACGATCGTCAGGCCCGCGCCGCCGCGGGCCATGCCCGCCAGGTGCACGCGGTGCCAGTCGTCGACCAGGCCCTCATCTGCGGAGTACTGGCACATCGGCGGAATCGCGATGCGGTTGCGCAATGTCACGCTCTTTAGCTGGTACGGGTCAAAAAGTGTTGGCACGGTGAATCTCTAAGATTAAGTTCGTATGTTCGACGTCTATCGAACATCGAGTATGCCGCGTGCACGCTAGAATCGGATACATGCGTACGTATAGCCATCCGCCGGCGGAGGACTTGGTCCTTGAACGGGTGTTTCAGGCGCTCAGCGATCCGGTGCGCCTGGACGTCGTGCGCCGCCTTGCCAGCGTGAAGGCTGCCAGCTGCGGCGAACTGGACAACGGACGCCCGAAGTCCAGCATGTCGCACCACTATCGCATCCTGCGCGAGTCGGGACTGATGCGCACCGATGTAACGGGCACGGCACACAGCAACTCGCTGCGGCGGGCAGATCTGAAGCGCCGTTTTCCGGGACTGCTGAAGGCGGTGCTCAAACAGATGGGTTGAACAGGTGCGGCAGCAGCCGCACCTGCAGGTTATGCCGGTTGCTTTTTGCAGGGCCGGGATGCAGGGTCAAGGAACCGCATGCGCGTGCAAAAGAGAGCTTTGTCCTGGCGATCAGGCGACGACAGTCACCGCGTCCTCCGCCACCGCTCCCTTTGTCACCGCTCCCTTTGTCACCGCTTCGCTCAGCCAGCTGGTCGCAACGCCATTGGCGGCGACCACACAGAGCACGGAGAACGCACGGTCTGCGATCCGGATGTGGCCTTCCGCCAGATGCTCCGCAACGTACGCCATCAGTTGCGAGACCGGCATGCGGCCACCGACCTTGCGATTAACTTGTACCAGCACTTCCTCGATGCCCCGATCCACAAAGGGCTGCGCGACACTTGCATAGGCCTGTTCAGCCAGCAGACGACCTTGCACATTTGCAATATTCGTCCATGCCTGCTGTGCCGGAACAAAGGTCGGGAAGCGGGCCCGCATGAGTTCGTGGACGCGTCGTTTGTTCATAGGTTCAAAGCATGTGGGTCAGGCGCTCAGCCTACATCCCTGAAGGGAACGGTGGCCAGGTCTAACGCCAGGAACTGCACACGGGCACCACGCCATCACTTGCGATCCTGTCGTTTGCGATCGTTCTTGCGCCAGTAGGGGAACTCGTCTTCGTGGGCCTCGATGTCCAGTTCCGAGACGCGTGCCTGCAGCCTCTCTTGCACATCGGAGACGGCCCGGTTGTAGATGAGCGGGCCAACTTCTTCCAGAAAGAATTTCAGCAGCGCACCTGCAGCCATCTTACCGATGGGCTCTTCCATGTTCTCCCGGAAGTAGCGCTCCACGAAGGCGATCGCCTCCTGGCGTGCATCCTTGTCCAGCTCGATGGTCATGGCAATTTCTCTTTTACGCGGCGCCGCGGCGCAAGTCATCAGGACACCGGCGGTTCGACAGACAGCGACCACAACTTGGCATCGTGGCGTCGGAGACGCCTTCACGAAATATGCTGCATCTGACGTGGCACTCATTCCATACCGGATGGATGAACAGTATTCGGGCGTCCGCCCTGCTGGCGGCCTTGACGCCGGAAACCGTGCTCGTGCCCTTCGTGCAGGGCAAGCTGGCGGCGGGCTTCCCGTCGCCGGCTGACGACTTCCTGGTCAAGCGCCATGATCTCAATGAACTGTTGATCAAGCGTCCGCAGGCCACCTTCTTCTGGCAGGTCAGTGGCCAGTCGATGCGTGAAGCGGGTATCGACAACGGCGACATCCTGGTGGTCGACCGGGCGCTGAAACCACGCCACGGCTGCATCGTGGTGGCGCAGGTCGACGGCGACTTCACGGTGAAGACGCTGCACAAGCGCGCCGACCGCGTGAAGCTGGTGCCGGCCAACCCGACCTTTCCGGAGATCACGTTTCGCGAAGGCCAGCAACTCATCATCTGCGGCGTTGTCACCGCTGCGATCAAGCGCTTCGCGCCATGAGCCAACAGCACGTTGGCGCAACGTATCCCGGCTTGCCGCCCTGCCCTTCGAAGCCCGCCTGAGCATTCGCCATGTACGCCCTAGTCGACGGCAACAACTTCTATGTCTCGTGCGAGCGCGTGTTGCGCCCGAGCCTGCAGGGCCGGCCGGTCATCGTGCTGTCCAACAACGATGGCTGCGCCATCGCGAGAAGCAACGAGGCCAAGGTCCTGGGCATCGCCATGGGCGCGCCCTGGTTCCAGATCCAGCGCGAACTGCCCGACGCGGGCGTGCTGGCGCTCAGTGCCAACTTCACCCTCTACGGCGACATGAGCAGCCGCATGATGTCCATCGCAGCCGGTCTCGGCCCCGACCAGGAGATCTACAGCATCGACGAGTCCTTCATCGGTGTCGCCGGCATCCGGGACATGACGCGCCGCTCGCAGGCGATGCGCGAGCGCATCCTGCAGTGGACCGGCATCCCCTGCGGCATCGGCATCGGCATGACGAAGACGCTGGCCAAGCTGGCGAACCACGTGGCCAAGTCGGCCGGCCGCAAGCCCGGCAGCTACCCGGTGGAGTTCGCCCGGGTCGCCAACTTAGCGACCTTGCCCGCGTCGGACCAGGACGCGGTGCTGCAGGCGACGGCGCTGGGCGACATCTGGGGCATCGGCCGGCGAATCGGCGAGCAGCTGCGCGCCGACGGACTGGAGACCGCACTGGATGTTGCCCGCCAAGATCCGACCACCGTGCGCCGGCGCTGGTCCGTGGTGCTCGAGCGCACGGTGCACGAGCTGCAGGGCCAGCCCTGCGTCGGTTTCGAGACGGTGGCCGCCGCCAAGAAGGAGATCGCCTGCACGCGCAGCTTCGGTCGTCCCATCGAACAGCTGAAGGACCTGATCGAGGCCGTCACCGACTTCTGCAGCCGCGCAGCCGAAAAGCTCAGAAAGCAGGACGGCCACGCGGTGCAGCTGCTGGTGTTCATCCATACCGCGCCGTTCCGCCCGCAGGACCGGCAGTACTCGCGCTCGGTCACCGTGCCTTTGCGCCGGCCGACGGCGGAGACGGCACTCATCGCCGCTTCGGCCATCCGGGGCCTGAAGGCGATCTTCAAGCCGGACTACAAGTACGCGAAAACCGGCGTCATGCTGCTCGACCTGCAGGATGCGAGTGTCGAGCAGGGTGAGCTCGACTTCGACGATCCGGGGCGCGATCGCGGGCCGCTCATGTCCGCGTTGGACGCCATCAACCGGCAGCACG
This sequence comes from Variovorax sp. GrIS 2.14, assembly GCF_046115955.1. NCBI lineage: Bacteria > Pseudomonadati > Pseudomonadota > Betaproteobacteria > Burkholderiales > Comamonadaceae > Variovorax > Variovorax sp. GrIS 2.14. Next base: position 10,265 of record NZ_JBJXIA010000018.1, on the reverse strand, counting down.
GGCGCGGGGCCATCCAGCCGGGCAGCGCGGGCATGACTGGTGCGAAGCGGCAGTGGGTCATGCGCCAGTCGTTGAAGACGCCGAACTACACGACGAGTTGGGCCGACCTGCCTGTAGCGCGAACATGAGCCTACTGGGCCGCAATCTCATGACCCCAGCGCCTCGGCACCATCAGGTCGACCTGCGGACATAAAAAACCCGCTGGCGCGGGCATTCGGGAATAGGCAGCCGGCGGATCAGCCGGCGGCCGTGTCGGCGTTGTGCAGACGGCTCTGACGGCGGCGCGACGCAGCTGCCAGCACCTCATTCTGTTCAGCCGTTGCTTTCTGGATCACACGCTTGTACACGCGCTTTTTCTCCTCCGAAGAGGCGTCGCGGACGAACCTCGACAGCGACGTCTTCTCGACGAGCGTGGCGGACAGTGGCAGTGATCGGAAAATTTCAAACATGGCAGGTCTCATTGGGAAGTCACCAGCTGGGTCACTTCCTCCCGTGAGTGGCGAAGAGGAGCAACGGCATTCAGATCGGCCACATTCGCGTGGTATTTGCCCGAGGAGCCGTCGGTGTTCTTCAAGATTACATCAATCATGATGTCTTTCGCAAACTTTGCTTTGAGCCTGTTGACCACATCACGCGACGCGAAGAACTGCTCGACGAAACGATCCGCCGGAATCCGGCGGCCCTCCTCCACTTCGCGAGCCTGCACGAAGTCCCATGCCAGCTTCGGGTCCTGGTAGACATAGATGATCTGAACGTCACGGTCCTTGTCGATGCAACGCTGGATATTGCGTTCGGCTACCGTGTAGCTTGACAGCGTGCCGTCCAGCAGGAAGCTCTGCTTTTGCCTGAAGGCGCGGTCCAGTACCGCTTCCACCAGATATGAAACGGCGCTCTGGATGAGCCAGGAGTTGGTTCCGTCGTAGCCGGGGACTGCCTTGCGAAACTCGTCCGGGTCTATACGAAGGAAGTCACCCAACTCGGAAAGGAGCGCCTTCGAGGCTTCGGTTTTCCCTGCACCAGGCGACCCTGCCATGAAAAGCGCGACGGGATGCTGCTCCCCTGGGTACCTTGTCGGCAGCGTGAAGTCAGCGGCGAAGCGCTTGCGGTTGTCCCGCGCCCAATCCGTCGCCTGCGCAGCAACGGCCGCATCGGCTGGGCTAGGGGTTTGCGATGCCATGACTCATCCTACCGGTCGGACTGAGCTTGATGGCCATCCTCGGCTTGTCAGCGGCGGCAATGCCTGCGCATCTCAGGACCCGAACAGGTCGACAACCGAAGCCTTCAAGGGATGCACCTTCTTAGAAGTGAGTGCATACACTCTTGTGAAGGCCTAAACGCTGGCAGCGCCGCGCTGGAGTGCAACGTCGAGCAGGACGCGGTCGGTGGGTTCCTCAGGCCACGTCTCCTGCGCAAGCCACCTAAAAAGGTGGTGCCAGCCACCCGGCTGGGCGGGCCGGGCCGTCACGACGCCAGGCCCGTGCGATGGGCGCCGCAATCTCCTCCCGACCCGGCAGAAGTCGTGCGCTTCGGCGTGGGCAAGCTGAAGCTGGAAACGGAAAGGCAGGACATGGTCCCGGAACTGGCCGAGATCGCATCCGCGGTGCAACCGGACGCCGAACGCAAGGGACAGGCGTTGACTGTCCTGCTGCCGCCGGGCGTTCAAGGCAAGCGCGCATGACCAACCTTCCCTTCCGAAGCCGCAAGCACCCCGATTGGCAGTCGCCTTACCACGGACGTTCATGCACACCTGACTTGGACGCACAGTTTATCGGGCTCAGACGCCGAGGACGCCCTGCTACAAGGCGAAGTCGAGCAGGACCTTGTCGGTTAGCTCTTCAGGTTTCCTGCGCAAGCCACTTGAACAAGGTCGTTCCGGCGACGCGGCGGCCGCCGAACAAAGCCACGATGTTCGACCACTTATCCTGGCCGTCAAGCTGCAATGCGGCCTGCATGCCGCCAATGCGATGGTTCGGCTGCAGCAGCCACATACAAAGCACTGCCCTCCCCTTACGGTCCACCAAACTTATGGGATGCCCGCATCGCCCAGGTGAGCCGCGATGGCCAGGATCTGCGACTCGCTCGGTTGGTCCCAATCAATCCCGATCGCACCCTCCGCGTAAAAACGGATGAACTTTTCTTTGACCAAGTCATGGCGCCAGCCGTTGCGCTCCAGCCGCTTGATGATTTGCGGATGCATGTCGTCACTTTTCATCTGCTCGAGCAGTTGCGCTGTCAGGGCCCGCTGGGTTTGCGCGCTGAGCGCAAGAATCTGCGCCTCGATCTCATCCAGGCGTTTCTTTCGCCACGCGTTGCGCCAGGCGTCCTGTCGCTCCCTCTGCACAGAGCGCGACAACGCGCTCTCAGGATCCTTGCGCTCGGCTTCCAGCACTGCCGCCTTCTGCGTGCGCTCCGAGTGCACGGGAAGAATCGTGCGGAAGTAGGCCGAGACGTCACGTACCGGGGGCAGCCGTGAGTCGCCGATGCGCTTCTTGAGGTCCGGCAGCGCCGCCGCCACAGCATCCACGCCGTACTGGTCAACCAACTGCTCCATACGATCGATCGACAAGCCCATTTCGCGCGCTTTCACCAATACGCTCAGATCGACCTTCTCCGGTCCCTGACTCAGGTCCAGCCGTTGTTGCGGTTTGCGCGCCACCAGGAACTGGATGTCGGTGATGAACCGCCCTTTGCGGTATTCCATCAACGTGATTTCGAACTCTGTGATCGCGTTGATTTCTGCGATCGCCGGCTTGATGACATCGCGCTTGAAGAACGCGTACGTGAGCTTGTCCAGGCGCTCCGGATCCGGGGGACGTCCAGTCAAAGGGTCGTGCCACCATTGCCACGGACGGCGCGAACTGCGGCCCACCCCGATATAACGGCTAGCCAATTCGTAGAGGAAGACGGCCTGATGGGTGCGCAGTTGTGAAAGCACTTCCATGCGTAACAAGGCGAACACGCTCGGGTTCATGATCTCCTCGCGCAAGCCCGACGAGAACTCCCATCCGACGATCACCTGCCCCTTGACCACTTCGATCGAGGCCCAAGCCAGCAACCCGGAGACCTCCCACTTGCGCCCCTCGCCTTCGGTGGGCGACTGCCACTGCACAATCGTCTGAACCATGGCGGTCAGGTGTCCCTTGATGATCGAGGTCTGGTTCGAGTTGAATTCAAGCAGAACCACAATCTCTGACAGCGGTGCGTAATAACGCGGCCCGTCCTCTCCGTCGCGGTGTTTGCGTTGCGAGAGCCACAGGAGCACGTTGTAGGTCTTCCGCGCCAGCACGGTGATGCGCTGGGTCTGCGAGATGGGCGCCAGCCCATTGACCGGTTTACGCAGCATCCGCTCGATCTCGTCAAGATCATCGGGTGCGCTGACAACCCAGCTGCGGGATGAAGGCTTGATGGACGGACGGGTCATGGGTAAACGGTTTGAACGGAATATACGGCTGTTCTTCCTGACATGAAAGCGTGGTTTCATCTGGCCGAAACGCGGCGTGCCCAATTCCTCTCATGTCAAAGCGGCCATTGAAAGTCCAAGTTCTCGGTCCGCAATGCGCGCGCGCTCCCAATTCAGCTCATTTGGGAACACTGCTAAGCACCGAAAGTCGACTTTCTAGGGCTGTTTGCATCAGAAGACCGGCAACTGGAGGCTGTGTCACCGTTCCCCAATAAAGCTCCAGCCTGGAACATTGAAGCACTGGGGGTCTCCCAAAAAGTCGCCGTTGCCTCCCAATGCAACATGTCTCGAATAGCTTAAGTTGTTGATTCTATTGATGAAATCATTGTCTAAAGGTATTCAATGTCTTCATAGGTTTTTCTGAACAAGACCGGGCCCACTGGCCCCGGGTCTTCTCCACATGAGCTCTTTTGGGAAACTCGACTGAAGTTTTTGCATGATTGAGCGTTAAACGGCAAAATGATGTTAACCCTCATCAAACACGAGTGAACGCTCGATCATTAAAAAATGAATGACATCTTCGACGGCGTCTTGCAGCCGATGGACTTGGAGGATATCCGTCGACAGGCTGAGGTGGCTGCCGACATGGTTGAAAAGGTGCGCCGCACAGTGCTTGCGCCTACCGCCAAGAAGCTGCCTCCGCTCTTGTATCAAAAGGACCTGTACGAACTGTGTGAGTTAGAGCGCGGCGCCTTCGTTTACCGCTTAAAGGCTTCGCCCGAATTGCCGCAAGGCACGACGCTGCCGAACCGACGCATCGAATTTACTTTGGCAGAGTCTCGACAGGTCATCAGGGAACTGCGAGCGCCATCACTCCGGCCCGTGGGTCGTGAGGCCGTGGTGATCAGCGTCGCCAACTTCAAGGGCGGTGTGGGCAAATCAACGACCGCCATGACGATGGCGCAGGGGCTTTCGTTGCTCGGGCACCAGGTGCTGCTGATTGATGCGGATCCGCAAGCGTCCCTGACCACCCTGACGGGCCTGCTGCCCGAACATGAGGTGGGCGAAGGTGACACGATCTTTCCCTTGATGGTCGGAGAAGAAACGTCGATCCGCTCGGCTATTCGTCCGACCTATTGGGATGGGATCGACTTGGTCGCTGCCTCTGCCGACCTGTTCAACGTGGAGTTTGTCTTGCCGTCACGGCAGGTCAAGGAACTCAAGCACGGCTTCCAGTTTTGGAACGTGTTGAATTTGGGCATCGATGATGTGCGCGAAGACTATGACTTCGTGATCATCGATACCTCCCCTGCGCTTTCCTATGGCACGGTCAACGCCCTGTTTGCCAGCAACGGGATCGTCGTCCCGCTGCCGCCCAACGCGTTGGATTATTCGTCTGGTGCGCAATTCTGGAGCTTGTTTTCTGATCTGAGCGATCGGCTTGGCATCGTGAAGAAATTTGACTTTGTGAACGTCCTGTTATCGCGCGTGGATCCGGACCCCGCCAGCGCCGTGGTCAAGCGCTGGATTTTTTCTACGTACGGCGACAAGGTGATGCCTGTGGAAATTCCACGCACAATCGTCACGTCAAACGCCAGCACCGCGTTTGGAACTGTCTTTGACCGTCCCGTCACGGAGCACAGCGCAAAAACGCGCGCTAGGGCGCGCGATGCCTACTTCGATTTGGCCAAGCATGTCGAGCGCCTTGGCCAAGCCATCTGGGCGCGGCAGGTTGAGCAGACGCCCCTGTCACTTACGATGCGTAGCACTTCGGAGGTGAACTGATGGCCACAACATCCAATCGCGGCTTTTTCGATCGGGCCGGTGCCATCGAGCCGCCCGAATCCAGAGTACAGCCGGAACGCCCTTCGGAGCGTAAGGCGGAGGACCGCTCTGAGCCACGCCGGGCGCGTACGTCCATGGGGTCTATGGCAGCCTACATGGAGCGGGAGTCCGAATCCGTGCGTGAACTGGATGCTTTGAGGGAGCGTTTTGACGGAGCCTCCGCCACTAAATTCATCGACCCTCGACTGGTCGCTCCATCTGAATGGGCTAATCGCCACGAAGATGCTTTTGCGACGGCGGCCTTCTCGGCTTTCCGGGAAGAAATCCAGTCGGCCGGCGGAAACATCCAACCGGTCCGGATTCGACGGATTCCGGCCGCGCGTCTCGGGGAAAAACCGGCGAACGCGGAACTTTCCCCGGGAAAGTATTCGGAATCGGTTCAGCCGCTTTACGAAATTGTATATGGTCACCGTCGGCACCGGGCTTGCCTTGAGCTAGGGCTGCCATTGCTCGCTCAGATCGACGAGGAAATGAACGAGCAGACGTTGTTCACGCTGATGGAGCGGGAAAACCGCGGCCGGCAGGATTTGTCTGCGTGGGAGCAGGGCGTGATGTACACGCGTGCACTGTCCAAGCGCCTTTTTCCGACAAGGCGCGCGCTGGCAGCATCAATCGGTTTAGCGGAAGGTACGGTCAGCAAGGCTGTGTCACTAGCAGAGTTGCCCGACGCCGTAATAGCAGCCTTTGCATCGCCGCTGGACATCCAGTTCCGCTTCGCAGCGGACCTCAACAAAGCTTTGCAGATCGATCCTGATGGTGTTCTTTCCCGTGCCAAGAGTCTGGCGCAAGTGCAGGACAAGGCACGCAGGGGAGACGCAGAACGCCAGGATGGCCAGCAGGTACTGGCGGCGCTGACCGCGCCCAAGGATGCAACGTCGCCCGACGCGCTCGAGGAGCGAAAGCTTGTTGCGAGTGGCAAAGTGATCGCAAAAATCAGGCTGGACCGCGCTGGACGCACAAAGATCACCTTGATGCTGCCATTAGTGGCCGGCCAAGAGGAAAAGTTGGATCAGGCATTGAAGGCGCTGAAGTTCATTTGAGTACTCAAAGGCGCGTTCGATACTTTGGCCCTAGGGGCCTTTTTTTCGGCCGTCTGGATGGAGAACTCGTTAGCGCCTTGAGAAAATCGCCTCACGGGCCCGTGGCAATGCGTACGTATGGCCAACTTTCCCGGGGAAAGTTCGCCATGGCGCACGACGTCAAATACCAGTGCATCAGGCGTGACCTTTGCCTATGGACTCGCTCGTTTGAATTCAAACGAAAAGCGCTAGGTCTGGCAGGCCAGGGGAAGGGCACTACCTCGTCTATACAGTCCAGATCAAAAGAAAAAAAGGCGGTTTCGCCACGAAGAGCTTGGAGACAGCGAACATGAAGGTAACGGCCTGCGCGGACCAGGTCGCCGCAGCCATCGGTCTTGTAGATGCGAGAAGGCGCGACCCATGCAAGGCACTTCTGATCTGCTTCTATCCGCCACAATCGATCCCTGGGCGCAAACGTTCGTTGTTACTTTGTCGATTTGTTACCCGCTATCCATCTAATATCCAGCCGCAACGCTCAAGCTGGAGCGTTGAGTTTGCAACTGAAAGACAATAAAATGAGCAAAATCAAATACTTAGGCAGATATCCTAGAAAGACAGCCGTTTGCAGGTCGAAAAAGTGTGTTGATGATAATATGAATTATCATCAAGCTAGATCGCCGGATTCGAATCTGAGCAGCGGCAGAGCAGGGCGCTACGTTCAGAGGTGCGCCTCGGTCGGCCTGACCCTGAGAAAAGCACCCTCCGTAAGCACCATGGCGTCCACTTTTCACTCGCGATACCTTCGACGTACATGCCATTCCGCCAGCCTGCCCAACTTGCCGACGTCAACGACGAAGAGCTCGAGCGCCTGTGCGCAAGCTGGCGCACGAAGGCACTGCGCGGCGACCGGCGGGCGTATGGCATCGCGCATGCACTGGAAGTGGAACGGCGCCGCCGCACCCGTGACAGTCAACTCCAGTCCCTGCCGCCGGAACTCACCATGTCCGCTCAGCAGCGGCCATGGTGGAAGTTCTGGCCTGCACGCAAGGACGGCTCCTCTGTATCGTCGATGTGAGCAGCCCGAAAACGCCTCCGCGCAAACTTCACAGCGGCCACTTCGCCTTCATGCGGGCGCTGGCCCAGGGCCTGGATGAGCGGGCCAGCTGGAACCGCTATCTGAGCCTGGAAGGCGAGCACGCGGATTTGCGCCAGGTGCGCCGGACCATTGCATGGATCCGAGACGAGTTCGCCGCGGCCGCCAAGCGCGAGCACAGGCCGGGCACGGCCCGGCTGATCCTGTTGGACCCGGATCGCTTTGCGACAGCGCCGGCCGTGCCGGGTCTTTCCGAGTTCGCCGAGATGCGAGGGATGACGGACTTCTCCGAAGCCGAACAGCTCGAAGCCTATGAGGACGCGTATCCAAAGGCGGGCAGGGGAGGGCAGGGCAGCGCTGCCGGAGGTGTAAAGGGTGTCGGAGGCGCCGATCACACCTCCCGACGCGGCAGAGTCGTGGAACGACAACTCGAGGCCCTCAGATGGCTGCAGGGTTTGGTGGCGCAGGATCCCAAGTCCGGGGACAGCGTGGCCTCCTGGCTCAATCCGTCCATGGCCGCGCGCCTGGAACGCGCCGGCCTGCCTACCGTGTCTGCCTTGGTCGAGCGCATCAACGGCAAGGGTGGAAGGTGGTGGGTGGAAATTCCAGGGATGGGAACGCTCAAGGCGTCGCGCATCCTGGACTGGCTCCGGGCGAACGAAGAGCTGCTGGGACTGCACGTCGGCTTGCATGCGGACAAGCCGAGAGCGCAACTGACCCGGGAGGACCTGGCTGCGATCGTCCCTGCGGCCACTTCCATCCGCCCGTACGAGAAGTTCGTGCTGCCGGCCGGACTCGATGGCAGGGCAGGGCGCTATCGCGCTCCGCAAGGCAAGTGCCTCCTGATGGCGGCGAACGACCATGAGGCGGTCGGCGCATGGCTGGCGTCGAAGAAGCCGGGCAGTAGCGAGGGCGAGTTGTCGTCGACGCAGCGGGCTTACCGCAAGGAAGCGGAGCGACTCTTGCTCTGGGCCGTCCTTGAAAGAAAGATTGCTCTGTCATCGCTGGCGGTTGAGGATGCGATGGCCTACCGGTCTTTTTTGGCCGACCCGCCCGCGACTTGGTGTGGCCCTCGCTATCAGCAACGCTGGTCGCCGCTGTGGCGTCCGCTTGAAGGTCCGCTCAGCGCGATGGCCTTGCGACAGTCGCTGATCATCCTCAAAAGCCTGTTCGCGTTCCTATTGAGCCAAAGCTATGTCACGGGCAACCCGTTCGCTGCGGTCGCCCTGCCTTCGACCCCGCAGCGACCGCTGGGCTCGACCCGGGCCTTCACCTATGCACAGTGGGACCACGTCGATAGTCTGCTGCAAACACACGCGGATGGTGAAGTCCAAAGACGTCTGCGGCGTGGCATGCGATGGCTCTATGCGACCGGTCTGCGGCTGGCCGAGATCACGACTGCGAAGTGCGAGGATCTGGAGCGCGTCGAATACAGAGCGGACGATGGGTCGAGTGCAACCGACTGGATGCTGTCGGTGATCGGCAAAGGTGGACGCAGCCGGGAGGTGCCGGTGCCAGCCGAGTTGGTTGATGAACTGGGCGACGAGCTGGCGCGCCATGGCTTCGAGCGGCAGGTCGGGGCCGTTAACAATCTTGGCATCCACATCCTGGCGCGCTTCGACGCCAGACTGATACGCCCGGCCCCCTGGTCGGCGTCGGGGCTCTACCAGGCGATCAAGGCATTCTTGGCGAACGCAGCAATGGGCCTCGATGAAGCAGACGCTGCGCAACTGAAAAAGGCCAGTGTTGACTGGCTTAGACACACGCATGCCTCGCAGGCGCTGCAGGGGAGAGAAGGGCAGATGGGGATGCCCATCCAGGTGGTGCAGAACAATCTGGGGCATGCGTCTCTTGGGACGACTTCGATGTATCTGACCACCGAAAGAGAAGAACGGATGAAGGCTATGCGGAGATTTTGGAAAGCCAACATTCGCATCCATGGCGCATAACCGACGCCATCCGAACCGCAAGTCACGACAGATTTCTTGGAGAGCGGGCTTGGCTCTGTGCGTCCTGTTGGCGCAAGGATGCGCAGGTCCGGCCGCGAAGGATGAGGCCACTTTCCCGGATTTCAGCGGCATCTACCCGGCTCATGCGAGGTCCGAGGCCGCATTCTTGGCCCGATACCTGCTCGGAGACGAGCGAGACGACACAGGCGATGTGACGCTTCGATCGGACCTGCACGGCCTGACGGTGCTCCAACAAAATCATCAATCAAAGCTTTGTCCCATCACCGACTACAGCTGTGTAAGCCCTGGCGAAATGAAGCTGGTGCGCAAGGGCGAGGGGCACATCAAGCTGCTGCCGTTGATCGATCAGACAGTGACGACCACGTGTGTCTTCAAGCGCGATCTCTCTGGCGGCCTCCAGCTTGATATCTATGCACAGACCGTGGCGGCGCCCCACGGCGTCAGGCTGCGCGAATCGATGCGACTCGAAAAGAGTCCGGTCTGGCCTCGAACCAAGGCATTAACACCCACACGCCAAGATCCGTCTCAATGACCCAGCCGGCTTCCTGGTGAACGCGTGACCGGTGAGCCGGCACGCGCGCGAGCTGTCCTCGGTTTTTGATTCAGCGAAGGTCGAAGCAGCCGCCGCCGAAGTAAGGCTTGTCGCCGCCGTCGACAAACGGCACCTCGATCGACTTGCCTTCGTTGCGCCAGCCATCGACTCGCTTGTACCCTGCCGATGTCAACTCGCTCATCAGTTCGTCGTGGTGCTGAATGCGATAGGGACATACAGCGACACCGATGCTGTTGAGCGTGTGCATCGTCCGTTCCGGATGCATCGCTGTCGTGTTCAAGACGATGCGCGGTTCTGTCGCAATAAGCGCGGGCTGGTAAGGTCAGCGGATGAAGTTTGACCGTACCAAGATGACCGAAGCGCTGCGCCGGGTGGTTCAGCGGAT
>NZ_JBJXIA010000017.1:0-85898 GCF_046115955.1 Variovorax sp. GrIS 2.14 | reverse complement strand
TGGTTATTCCAGTCGGTGATCTGGTTGGGGTGAACGTCATGCTGCTGCGCCAGTTCGGCCAGCGTCTTGTCGCCTCGAACGGCCGCCAGCGCCACCTTGGCTTTGAATGCCGCTGAGTGCGTGCGGCGGGGTCTTCTGCTCATCTTTGCTCCAGTCTTCACAGGCGAGGTCCTCGCCAGCAGGAGCAGTTTCCACACTTATCGGGTTGTTCAGATTTCCGGGGCCAGCTCTCTTCCCCGCGTAGTACCCGAATCGCATGCCTGCGGTCATAACCGGTCACCGGTCAGTGCCACGAATTCATAGAGGACCTTGATCCGGTCGCCTAACGCTGCGCTGCGATACCGCTCCCGCAGCGCCTCGACCAACTCCTTGCGTGTTGTCATGCTGACTTGCCTTTTCACGTTGCGCTTCCGCTGGAAAACACAACGGGTAGCAAATTACGTATGGCAACAGGTCAGCGCGAGTAGCATTTTTGATGCGGTAATGCGGTGGCCAAGATAGTTGAGGCCAGCCACACCAATGAGCGCCCGGGTGCTGCACACGTTCAAATCCGTCTTGCCAGTGACTTCGTGCCAGTTCTCCGCCCACTTCCGATTGGACCTATCCTGAATTGCCTTGTCGAAGTCGGCCGGGAACGTCGGGCATTCGCGATCAACATTGCCGGACATGGCGCTTACCTCGGCGCTTACTGTGAGGGCTACCGCGCGCTACCCGCACGTCAGGCGTACAGCGGCTCCTCGCCCATCTGCTCGCACTGCTCCTGCAGCATGAGCACCTGGCCTTTCCAGTAGTCGCTCGAGCCGAACCACGGAAAGTTGATCGGGAAGATCGGGTCTTCCCAGCGCCGTGCGAGCCAGGCGCTGTAGTGGATCAGTCGCAGCGTGCGAAGCGGTTCGATCAGCGCCAGCTCGCGCCGGTCGAACGAGCGGAATTGCTCATAGCCTTCGAGCAGGCCGCTCAACTGGCCGGTGCGCTGCGCCCGGTCGCCCGACAGCAGCATCCACAAATCCTGCACCGCGAAGCCGGTCCGAGCGTCGTCCAGGTCGACGAAGTGCGGGCCGCCGCCGGGGCGATCGGTCGGGGTCCACAGGATGTTGCCGGGGTGGCAATCGCCATGCAGCCGCAGGCTCTTGAACTCGCTGCCGAAGCGGCCTTGCGCATCCGTCGCGAGCGCGGTCTTTGCGATCATGTCGAGCGCCTCGTTGCACGTCGTTTCCCACAGGCGCTGTACGTCGAGCGGAATTTTCTGGTTGCCCAGCAACCAGTCGCGCGACGCCGTGCCGAAGCTCTGCAGGTCGAGCGCCGGGCGCGACTCGAAAGGCCGCTTTGCGCCGACCGTGTGAATGCGCGCGAGAAAGCGGCCGATCCATTCGAGCACCTCGAAATCGTCCAACTCGGGAGGGCGTCCACCGCGGTATGGGCTCACGCTGAAAGCGAAGCCGGCGTGGTGGTGCAGCGTGGCGCCATTCAGTTCCAGCGGGGCCACGGCCGGCACTTCGGCCGCGGTGAGTTCCGCCGAAAAGGCGTGCTCTTCGAGGATCTGCACTTCGCTCCAGCGGCCGGGCCGATAGAACTTGGCGACCACGGCGCTGCGGTCTTCGAGGTGGATCTGGTAGACCCGGTTTTCATAGGAGCTGAGGGCCTGCAGTCGGCCGTCGCCGTGCAGGTCGAGCGTGGCGAGCGCATCGAGCACCACGTCCGGTGTAAGCGTCTCGTAGGGATGGAGCGAGGGCTCTGAAGGGCCGGCGTCGGCGCCTGCTGGCGAGTGAGGTTGCATGAGGCATTGTCGTCCTCGCGGCGCCAGCAGAGGCCGGCAGCATCAGGGTCGCTCGCAGGGCCAATGCAGCCCCGGGGCCGGGCGGCGAACCTACAGCGCCTTATGGAACGACAGCATGTGCCCCATGCGTGGATGGCTGCGGCCGCCCAGCACTTCGGCGTAAGCGGCTTGCACGGCTTCCGGCCCGTGATGCTGGTCGGGCACCAGCCACGGCGCGGCCGGGTCGGTCACCTGCGCGGTGAAAGACTTCCACGCCGTCAGCAACTTCTCGCCCATCACCCCGGCGCCCCATTCGTCGGTGCGCTTCTTGATTTGGGCCGGTGCGAAGAACAGGGTGGCGCGAGGTCCGGGCAAGTTCTTTGCGCCCCCCAGGTGCTCGACGTGCGTGCCCCCTATCGAGCTGCTGAAGCGCAGGTTGACGAAGCGTGTGTGGACCGCCAGCCTTAACGCCGCGTTGCCTGCGAAGTCGACATACACGCACGAGGCATCGGCCGGAATCAGCTCCAGCTCGTCGTAACCGACCACGCGGCTGTAGCAGCCCAGACTCTCGCAGAACAGCTTGTTGCCGGGCGAGGTCAGGCCGATCACTTCGATGCCGGGCCGCTGTGCCAGCTGAAAAGCCGTGCCGTAGGCGGTCTTGCTCGATGCACTCGACAGCAACACCGTGTCAGCACCGAAGAAGTCGTTGTCCGCAAGGAAGTCGTCGATCAGCCACGAGGTGATGAAGAGCGGCCGCAGCAGCGCCTGGATGTCTTCGGTACCTGCTGTGTAGAGCGGGTCGGCGCCGCATCGCATGTAGCGGTTGTAGACGGCATGCAATTCGCTCCGATGCGGGGCTGCGTCGGTGAAGCCATCGGGCCTGAGCCGGTCGGGTTGCAACACCACTTGGCCGGCCATCGGAAAGTAGCCGTAAACGCGCTCGCCGACCGCGACGCCCGGTTGCATCGACTGCGCGACACTGCCAAAGCCCCAGACCGGAATGCGGCCCCAGCCTTCTTCGCCGCTCGGGAAGAACTGCCAATAGCTCATCGCGTCACCGAAGGCGCCGTAGGTGATGTTGTTGGACGTCAGCGCGAAGGTGTCGATGCGCACGCGGACCTGGCCATCGGCCAGTGGTGCATCGCTGGAATTGCGCAGGCGTGTCGTGCCCAGGGCGTCTTTGCGGATCAGGAGGTCGGTGGTGCTCATCGGCAAACCATAGCGCAGGGTCGTAATGCGTGCACGAAAAAAAGCCCCGGGTCGTCGCGTGGGCGACGTGCCGGGGCTCGGTCGATCGGGTCGGGCGACCCGATCTGTCTGTCGATCAGGCGATCACGAGTTCGACGTCGATGTTGCCGCGCGTCGCGTTCGAGTACGGGCAAACCTGGTGGGCCGTTTCGACCAGCAGTTTCTTCTGTGCATCGTCCAGGCCCGGCAGGGTGATAGCGAGCTTGACCGACACGCCGTAGGCAGCGCCGCCGTTCGTGGGGCCGAGGGCGACGCTGGAGTCGATCGACACATCGTCCGGCACCTTGACGCTGATCTTCGGGCCGACGGCCTTCATGGCGCCGATGAAGCAGGCGGCGTAACCGACCGCGAACAGCTGCTCGGGGTTGGTGCCGGGCTTGCCCGAACCAGGCGAGCTGAGCTTGACGTCGACTGCGCCGTCGCTGGATTTGCCAGAGCCGTCGCGGCCGCCGACCGTGTGGGCTTCAGCCGTATAGAGCACTTTGTCGAGTTTGGTGGTCATGTGATTTCCTTGGGTTGAGGTTGGGGTAGAGAAAGGGGTGAGGGGAGAACAAAGAAATTTCAAGCGGCCTTGATGCGGTCGCGCAGCGTTTGCAGCTGCTGCGTGAGCGCGACCAGTTCGGACACAGAGCACTGCGTCGCGGCCATCAGGCAGCCCGGCACCGCGGCGGCGCGTGCCTTGAGCTTGCGACCGGAGGCAGTGAGGGTGACGCGCACGCGGCGCTCGTCGGCCACGTCGCGCACACGCGCCACATAGCCGCTGGCTTCGAGCCGTTTGAGCAGCGGCGTCAGCGTGCCGGAGTCGAGCGACACACGCTCGCCCAGCGCCGACACCATGACGCCGTCCTGCTCCCACAGGGCGAGCATGACGATGTATTGCGGGTAGGTGAGGGTGAGCTTTTCAAGCAGGGGCTTGTAGAGCCTCGTCATCGCCAGCGACGCCGAATACACCGCGAAGCACAGCTGGTTGTCCAGATGTTGCATGTCGACGGTGGCAGGTTTGGAGCGCATGAATCAAACTATATCGAACAACTAAATTGTGTGCAATCTAGTTGCGACATCGTTAATTGAAAGAATTTGAAACCGGCTGAATTTTCGAAGCGCCCGCAGCGCCTGAAAAGACTGCTTATCGGGTGGTCATCAACGCGTTGGCGACAGCATGGAACGCTGGCAGCGTCAGAGGGTCGTTGCCCGCGTTGGCAGCGATGGGGTGCGCTGCGTAGCGCACGATCACCATCTCGGCCTTCGGGTCGACGTAGATGCTCTGGCCGTGGATGCCGCGCGCCATGTAGGCGCCGTGGTCGTTGTTCGTCGACCACCACATGTCGCGGTACGACCAGCCCGGCAGCAAGGCGTAGCCAGCCTTTGCAAACTTCGCCTTGTCACCACCGCCCGTAATCTCGGCGATGGCCGACTGCGGAATGACTTGCTGGCCGTTGGCGCGACCGCCGTTGCGCATGGTTTCGCCGAAGCGCGCCAGATCGCGCAGCGTGGTGTTCAGGCCGCCGCCGCCCGACTCGGTGCCGATGCGGTCGACCATGAAGTAGGCGTCTTGCTCGGCCCCGATGCGGCGCCAGATCTTCTCGGAGAGAAGGTCGGCCAGCGACTGGCCGGAAGCGCGCCGCAATACCCACGCGAGCACTTCGGCGTTCACCGTCTTGTAGGCGAAGCCTTCGTCGTGCAGGCCTTCTTTTTGCAGAGTTTTCAGGAAGTCGTAGAAGCTCCTGGGGCCGGCGTAGCCGGGGCCCTGAACCATCATGCCGCCGGCACGTGCGTAGTCGAAAACCTCGGCTTTCGGGTCGGCGTAGTTCTCCGAGTACTTTACGCCGACGGTCATGTCCATCACCTGGCGCACGGTCGCGTCGCCGTACGCCGTGTCTTTCATTTCCGGCAAATACTTCGTCACCGGCGCAGCCGGATCGAGCTTGCCTTCTGCCACCAGGATGGCGGCCAGCGTGCCGACGAACGACTTGGTCACCGACATCGCCAGGTGCGGCCGCTCGGGCGTGAGCGCACCGAAATACTTTTCGTAGACGACGTCGCCTTTGTGCAGCACAAGGATGCCGTCGGTGTAGGTGCGCGGCAGCATCTGGCCGAAGGTCATCGGCTCGCCACCCAGCGCGGTGAAGGCGATGCCGTCGAGGTCGCGTGGCGCTGCGGGCAACGGGCTGGGCGCACCGCTGCCGCGCCAGACGTTGGCAGTCGGCACCGACTCGCGCACATGCGAAAAGCTCCAGCGGTTGCGCGGAAAAGCACCCCCTCTCGGGTCGTCGAAGGTGATGAGCTTGTCGGGCGCGGGCGGAAATCCCTGCATCCAGCCGAGCGCGCCGACCGACGTGGCCGCCGGATCGGGGAGCAGTGCTGGCGCAGGTTGGGCGGTGGCTTCAATCACGATGAAAAGTCCGGACAGGGCAGCGAGCGTGAGGGCGGCGAGCCCGGAGCGACGAGGAATGAACATGAAGCGTCTCCGTTTCAGCGTCCGCTGAACCGCGACGGCCGCCGCTCGACAAACGAGCGCACGCCTTCCGCGGCGTCTTCGCTATTCGACAGCCTCTTCTGCGTCTCGATGAATTCGGCGACCGCAGCCGCCGGGCCTTCTTCGACCGCTTTCAGAATGTTGAGACGCGTGGCGACAACGGCGAGCGGTGCCTGCGCTGCAATGCGTTGCGCAATCACCAGGGCTTCGTCGAGCTCCTGGCCTGCTGGCACGACCTTCTGCACGAAGTTGAGTCGATAGGCTTCGGCACTGCCGAACTCGTCGGCGGTGAGCAGATGCAGCATCGCGTTGCCCAGGCCCGCCCGCTCGGCCATCCGCAGCGTGGCGCCGCCGGTCGCCATGATCCCGCGCTGCACTTCGAGCTGTGAGAAGCGGCAGTTATCGGCCGCGACCACGATGTCGGCGCCGAGCATCAGCTCGATGCCCACCGTGAAGCAAATGCCCTTGACCGCCACCACCATCGGCTTGGTACGCCGCCGGTAGCCCGGCAGGCCGAAGTCGTGCGGCTCGACCAGGCCTTCCGGCACCGCCTTCTCGCCGCGCTTCATGTACTCGGTGATGAGCGGCAGATCGAGCCCGGCGGTGAAGTGATCGCCGAAGGCGTGCAGCACGCCGACGCGCAAGGCAGGGTCGTCGTCGAGCCGCGTGTAGGCCTCGGCCAGTTGCCGAAACATGGGCGGCGTCCAGCCGTTGCGCTTGGCCGGCCGGTTGATGCCGATCAGCAAGACATGGTCGATGACCTGCGTGTCGATGCAGCCTTCTACGGGCGGCGTTGTGGCAACAATGTTCATGGCGGTTGTCTCTTTGAATTATTGGTGAACACCGTGGAACCGGCTTCGCCGGGCCGCTGGTGTTGCCCCCTTGCAAGGGGGTGGCGGAAGCGACACGAAGTGCGCGACGACTCGGGGGTTAGTAGGTGTACACGCCGCGTTTTGTTTTTCTACCGAGCTGTCCCGCAGCGACCATTTCCTTCAGCAGCGGGCAAGGCCGGTACTTGGAGTCGCCGAATTGCGCGAGGTACACCTCCATCACCGCCAGGCACACGTCGAGCCCGATCATGTCGGCCAGCGCCAGTGGCCCGATCGGCTGGTTGCAGCCCAGCTTCATGCCGGCGTCGATGTCTTCGGCCTTCGCGAGTCCTTCTGACAGCACGAAAAAAGCTTCGTTGATCATCGGCACCAGGATGCGGTTGACCACGAAACCGGGTGCGTTTTTGACGGTGATCGGTGACTTGCCCAACCTCACGGCGAGTGCCTTGACTGCGTCGTGCGTTTCGTCGCTGGTGAGGTAGCCGCGAATGATTTCGACCAGCGCCATCATCGGCACCGGGTTGAAGAAGTGCATGCCGATGAAGCGCTCCGGGCGCGACGTGGCGGCCGCCAGCTGCGTGATCGAAATCGACGAGGTGTTCGACGCGATGATCACCTCGGGCGCGAGCAGTTCGTCGACCTGCTTCAGGATCTTGAACTTGAGCGCCTCGTTTTCGGTCGCGGCTTCGATTACCAGTTGCGCGCTCTTCAGTTCCGCGTAATCGGTCGAGCCTTTGATGAGCGCGAGCGCGACGTCTTTTTGCGCAGCCGTCAGCTTCTCTTTCTTGATGAGCCGGTCGAGGCTGCCCGCCACCGCCGCAATGCCCTTGTCGACCGCGGCTTGCGCGATGTCGACCATGACGACTTTCACGCCGGCCACAGCGCAGGCCTGCGCGATGCCGTTGCCCATGGTGCCGGCGCCGATGATGCCGACGGTCTGAATCGCCATT
Source organism: Variovorax sp. GrIS 2.14 (assembly GCF_046115955.1). Lineage (NCBI taxonomy): Bacteria > Pseudomonadati > Pseudomonadota > Betaproteobacteria > Burkholderiales > Comamonadaceae > Variovorax > Variovorax sp. GrIS 2.14. The sequence goes on along the minus strand of NZ_JBJXIA010000017.1, from coordinate 78,638 downwards.
TGAAAACTCCTCGATGTGTTGGGAAAAAATGTCTGAAGGAAGCGCCCAGGAAGGTCGCGCCGATGGACCTTATTGTGAAACACGCGGTGATCAGGTTGTGAGCGACAAACCCCGGGGTTCAGCCCGGGGTCTAGCGAATCAGGCGCGAAGCGCGTATCTTGGATCAAGACGTCCACGCGCTAAAGCTATGTCCCTCCCGAACGCCATCGAACAACCCGAGCCGCACATGCGGGCGTGGAAGTTCGTGCTGCGTGCGACCTCCGCGCAGGAGGCGTTGCTGCGTCGGTTCAGCGGGCAGGCCCGCTGGGTCTGGAATCACGCGCTGGCCGAGCATCAGGCAAGGGATGTGCGTAAGGAGCCGCACGCAAATTACAACGCCATGGCCCTGTGGCTCACTGCGTGGCGCACAGCGCCTGAGACCGTGTGGCTTGCCCAGTCGCCTGTGCACGCGCAGCAGCAGGTGCTTAAAAGACTGGACGCCGCGTTCCAGCGCTACTTCGCCCCCGTTAAAGCCCGCAGGAAGCTGGGCTACCCCCGCTTTAAAAAATACGGGGACGATCCGGGGCTTCGCTTTCCCGTGGCCCCGCTGCTCGACCAAGCCAACGGGCGCCTCAAGCTTCCCAAATTAGGCTGGGTGCGGCTTCGCCAAAGCCAGGCGGTGGCCGGTGAGATCAGGAACGCGACCGTACGCCGCGACGCAGGCAAGTGGACCGTTGCGATCCAGACCCGCCACGCCGGCGTACTGCCGGCCGGCGGCCTGTCCCCATCGCTCGGCATTGATGTCGGCATAGCCACCTTTGCGGCGGACAGCAGTGGACGCATGGTCGAGCCGCTCAATGCGTTGAAGGCCCAGGCCGTCCGGCTGCGCCGGTACCAGCGCAGCGTGAGCCGGAAAGTGAAAGGCTCATGCAATCGCGAGAAGGCGGTGATCAAGCTACGCGCCCTTCACAAGAAGATCGCCAACCAGCGCAGCGACTGGCTGCACAAGCTCACCACGGGCTTGGCCAAAGAACATGCGGTGATCGCGATCGAAGACCTGCGCGTCGCGGACATGAGCGCCAGCGCCAGGGGGACGGTCGAGCAGCCCGGCGCGAAAGTGCGCCAGAAGGCAGGGCTCAACAAAGCCATCCTCGACCAGGGCTGGTCTGAGTTCGCCCGGCAGCTCGCGTACAAGCTGGAGAGCAACGGCGGTGCGCTGGTGAAGGTCAGCCCCGCCTACACCTCCCAGACGTGTAGCTGTTGCGGGCACGTGGACAAGCTCAACAGAAAGACGCAAGCGTTCTTCGTCTGCCTGGTCTGCGGCCATGCAGAACATGCGGACACCAATGCCGCAAAAAACATTCTGGCCGCGGGACACGCGGTCTGGACAGCGATGTCCGATGCCTGTGGAGGGGACGGCTCTGGCCTTGTGCGTAAGCGCAAGGCTAGACCCGCCCCCGTGAAGCAGGAACTCACCGAGGCGATCGTGCCCGCTCAGCAGGCTGAGCATGCATGACGCAGTAGGAATCCCCGCCCTTCAGGGCGGGGAGGATGTCAATTAAAGTTGTCGCATGACCATCATCGGCACGCCTCTTTCTCCTTTTGCAACCCGCGTCATGCTGCTCGGCTCCGGCGAGCTCGGCAAGGAGGTGCTGATCGCCTTGCAGCGCCTCGGCGTCGAGACCATCGCGGTCGATCGCTATGCCGACGCACCGGGCCAGCAAGTCGCGCACCACGCGCGCACCATCACGATGAGCGACCCCGCGGCGCTCAAGGCGCTGATCGAGGCCGAGAAGCCCGACCTCGTCGTGCCCGAGATCGAGGCGATCGCCACGCACATGCTGCAGGAGCTCGAAGACGCTGGTGTGGTACGCGTCATTCCTACCGCGCGCGCGGCTCGGCTCACGATGGACCGCGAAGGCATTCGTCGCCTCGCTGCGGAAACGCTCGGCGTGCCGACCAGCCCGTACAAGTTTTGCGATTCGCTCGTCGAGTTGCAGGCTGCCATCGATGGTCACGACAAAGACAAAGACAAAGACAAGGGCGAAAAGGGCATCGGCTACCCCTGCATCGTCAAGCCGGTCATGAGCAGTTCTGGCAAGGGCCAGAGCAAGATCGACGGGCCGGCCGACGTGCAAAAAGCGCGGGACTACGCCATGGCCGGCGGCCGTGTCAGTCACGGGCGGGTGATCGTCGAAGGCTTCATCGACTTCGACTACGAGATCACGCTGCTGACGGTGCGGGCACGCGGCGCAGCAGGCGCCGTCGAGACGAAGTTCTGTGAACCGATCGGCCATGTGCAGGTGAGCGGCGATTACGTCGAAAGCTGGCAGCCGCACCCGATGGCTCCTGCGGCCTTGCTGAAGGCGCAGCAGATCGCCGAAGCCGTGACGTCCGACCTCGGCGGTCAGGGCCTGTTCGGCGTCGAGCTGTTCGTCAAGGGCGACGAGGTCTGGTTCAGCGAAGTGAGCCCGCGACCGCACGACACCGGCATGGTGACGATGGCGACGCAGTGGCAAAACGAGTTCGAGCTGCACGCACGCGCCATCCTCGGATTGCCGGTCGACACCACGCTGAAAAGCGCGGGCGCCAGCGCGGTGATCTACGGCGGTGTCGACGCCACCGGCATCGTGTTCGACGGCATTGCCGATGCGCTGCAAGTGCCGGGGTCGGACATCCGTCTCTTCGGCAAGCCCGAGAGCTTCGTCAAGCGGCGCATGGGCGTGGCGCTGGTGCATGCGGCCGATGTGGACACGGCGCGGTCGCGGGCGAAAGATGCGGCTTCGCGGGTCAAGCCGCGCAAGGCCTGAGGCAGAGGCCAATTCGAAGAGCCGATTCAAATAGCGATTAAAAAACCAACCGGAGACATTCGAATGTTGCACCCCCAAGCCCGCGCACTGATGGACCTTATGGCCGAGCGTGGCGTGCCACCGACCCATACGCTCTCACCCGCCGAGGCGCGCGCTTTCTACCGTGAGCGGCGCACCTTCACGCAGCCTGAACCGCCGCAAGTCGCGGCAGTGCGCGAGCTGACGGCCACTACGCCACAGGGCGACATCCCGCTTCGCCTGTATCGGCCGCTGGGTTCTGACGCCACAACGGTGTTGCCGGTGCTGGTTTATTACCACGGCGGGGGCTGGGTCATTGGCGACCTCGACACGCACGACACGCTGTGCCGCGAGCTGGCAAACGCCGCCGGTTGTGCGGTCGTCGCTGTCGACTACCGCATGGGGCCGGAGCATCGCTTTCCGGCTGCAGTCGACGATGTACTGGCTGCCACCCGCTGGGTGCGCGAGCAGGCTGGTGCGTTGAGGCTCGATCCCGGCCGACTCGCAGTGGGCGGCGACAGTGCAGGCGGCAATCTGGCCGCTGTGGTCGCGCTGGCGGCCCGTGATGCCGGCGATCTGCCGATCGCGTTCCAGTTACTGATCTACCCGGCCACCGACATGCGCCGTGGGCATCCTTCGCACACGACCAACGGAGACGGCTATGTGCTGACACGCGACACGCTCGCTTACTTTCACGACCACTACATCGCTGACCCCGCGCACGATCTTGATTGGCGCGCGTCGCCTTTGCTGCACACCGATCTGGCGGGATTGCCGCCGGCACTGGTGATCACGGTTGGCTACGACCCATTGCGGGATGAAGGCCTGGACTACGCCCGCGCACTGACCGAGGCCGGCAACCGAGCGACCTGCGTCTGCTTCGAGCGGCAGATTCACGGCTTCATCACGATGGGCCGCGTGCTCGACGAGGCGAACACGGCGGTGGCTTTGTGTGCGGCCGAACTTCGGCGCGTATTGGGTTAACCGCGCGGGCTAACCGCGGACAGGCCCGGCGCGCTGGCCCACATCGCGCCAGACGCAAAAAAGGCTCCCGAGGGAGCCTTTTTATCTATTGCGTGAGCAACCGAGCTGCTAGAGCTTAGTAACCGCCGCGGCTTCCGCCGCCGCCGCCACCACCGTAGCCGCCACCGCCACCGCTGCGGCCACCGCCGCCGCCGCCACCACCGTAGCCGCCACCGCCACCACCGGCGCCGCCGCCGCCGTATCCACCGCCGCCGCCGCTACGGCCGCCACCACCACCGAAACCGCCGCCAGCTGGGCGGGGTTCCATCGGACGGGCTTCGTTCACGGTCAGGGCGCGACCGTCGAGCGAATGGCCGTTCATGCCATCGATGGCTGCCAACGCTTCAGCGTCGGTACCCATTTCGACAAAGCCGAAGCCCTTTGAGCGGCCGGTGTCACGTTCCATCATGACCTTGGCAGATGCGACCGAACCGTACTGGCCGAAGGCCTGCTCGAGGTCGTTGTCACGGATGTTATAGGACAGATTGCCTACGTAAAGTTTCTTGCCCATGGAGGGACTCCTAATTCAGACCAACAAAACAAAGCGATGGAGTCCCAGAATCACAACAAACAAATGCGCTGTGGCGCGAAACTGACCGATCACCGGATCACGTGCTCACAAAGATAAATTGCTGACACGTCCAGCTATTATCCGCCTGATTTGCAGTTTGGGTACGAAATCGTGTTTTATTGATCGATCCGGCGTGGCGCCGAGCGATTTCGCAACGGTTTGAGCAGGTCCGAAAGCCCGTTGTGGTCGATTTCATGCATCAGCGCGAGCAGGCGGCCAATTTCTCCCGAGGGAAAACCCTCGCGAGCGAACCATGTGAGGTAGTTGCCGGGCAAATCGGAGATCAGTCTGCCTTTATGTTTGCCAAATGGCATTTCCAGGGTGACGAGGCGTTCCAGGTCTTCGGGCTTCATGTGCTTCAGCCGCCGCTGCGTTTCACGCTGCGGCCCTGCTTCACCAGCGCCGTGGTCACGACATCGCGATGATCGCCCTGGATTTCGATGACGCCGTCCTTCACCGTACCGCCGGAGCCGCAGGATGCCTTGAGTTGTTTTGCCAGCAATGCCATCGCATCGGCATCGAGCCCAAGGCCTTTGATCAGCGTCACCCCCTTGCCTTTGCGGCCCTTGGTCTCGTGCGATAGACGCACAATGCCGTCGGTGGGCGACGCAGGCGCCGTGACTTGGCCGCCGCACACGCACGAAGCGACGGGCTGACGGCAATCGGGGCAGATGCGCCCAGCGTCGGTGGAATAGACCAGCCGGCTGGAGGATGCTCCGGGCGTGACGGTGCGCTTGATCATTTCGACGATTTTATTTGTGACGTTTATATTTTTATCAGCACGCTGACCTCATGCCATTTTCTTCACTGGGCTTGATTCCCGCCCTCTTGCGCGCCGCGACCGAGTTGGGCTACGCCACGCCGACCCCGATTCAGTCGGCTGCGATCCCGCCGATTCTGCAGGGCCGCGACGTGCTCGGTTCGGCCCAAACCGGCTCGGGCAAGACGGCCGCATTTTCCTTGCCGATGCTGCAACGCCTGGCAGCCGGGCAGCATCACACGCCGCGCCGTGTCCGTGCGCTTGTACTTGTGCCCACGCGGGAGCTCGCGGCGCAGGTCGGCGAGGCGATGCGCAGCCTGGCGCAGCATCTGCCCGAGCCGCTGCGCATTGCCATCGCCTTTGGCGGCGTCTCGATCAATCCGCAAATGATGGGCTTGCGTGGCGGCGCCGACATCATGGTCGCTACGCCGGGGCGGCTGCTCGACCTAGTGGCGCACAACGCGCTGAAGCTGGCGTCGGTCGAGACGCTGGTGCTCGACGAAGCCGACCGCCTGTTCGATCTCGGCTTTGCCGAAGAGCTCGGGCGCATTCTGGCGATGCTGCCTGCCGAGCGGCAGAACCTGCTGTTTTCAGCGACTTTTCCCGCCGCGATCCAGGGCCTGGCCGACAGCCTGCTTCGCGACCCAGTGCGCGTCGAAGTGCAAGGTGCGCCCGGCACCGAGCCGGCCATCGTGCAGCGTGCGATCGAGGTCGACGCCAACCGCCGCACCCAGTTGCTGCGGCACCTGATCAAAGAAAGCAAATGGGAGCGCGTGCTGGTGTTCGTCGCGACCCAGCACGCCGCCCAGACGGTGGCAGAAAAGCTCTACAAGAACCACATCTACGCCGTGCCGTTCCACGGTGACATCGCCCAAGGCACGCGGGCCGACATCCTGGCGCAGTTCAAGGACAGCCGCTGGGACGTGGTGGTCGCCACCGATCTGGCTGCGCGCGGCCTCGACATCGCCGACTTGCCCGTCGTTATCAATTACGACCTGCCGCGCTCACCGGTCGACTACACGCACCGCATCGGGCGCACCGGCCGCGCGGGGGAAACCGGGGTCGCGATCAGCTTCGTCACGGCGGAAAGCGCGGCGCATTTCAGCTTGATCGAAAAACGGCAAGGCTTGAGCTTGCCGCGAGAGCGTATCGAGGGCTTCGAGCCGACCGAAGCAGCGGTCGCGGTCCTGGAGGCAGTGGCCATCGCTGCGCCAACGTCGAGCACGGGCGGCGTCAAGGGCAAGCGGCCGAGCAAGAAGGACAAGCTGCGCGCCGCGGCAGCGCAGGCAGCGGGCGCTCCCGTCGTCGACGTACCGCAAGACTGACGGGCACACCAGGCAGGCGGCTAAAAAAAAAGGCATGGGCGCAGTGCCCATGCCTTTTCTGATTTGCAGACCATCACGGTCTGCCGCAGTGCGTGCCGCGCGGGGCGGCACCTATGGCGCGGTCTCGTTCGGTATCAAACGCCGAGGATCGACACCGACTTCGTCACCAGGTACGACTCCAGCGCCTCTGGGCCGCCTTCCGAACCGTAGCCCGAATCCTTGACGCCACCGAAAGGCATCTCGGCCGATGGCATGGCAGGCTGGTTGATCCACAGCATGCCGAGTTCGAGCCGCTGGCCGAGGATGTGCGCCGTCTTGATCGACTTGGTGAAGGCATAGCCAGCCAGACCGAAGGGCAGGCGGTTGGCTTCGGTGATGGCTTCTTCGAGAGTGTCGAAACCGCGGACCGCTGCGACCGGGCCAAAAGGCTCGTTGTTGAACACGTCGGCGTCGAGCGACACGTTGGTGATGACGGTCGGTGCATAGAAGTTGCCTTCGCCGCTGATGCGTTCACCGCCGGTGGCGATGGTGGCGCCCTTGGCGCGCGCATCGTCCATCACCTTGGCCATGGCCGTGATGCGGCGTGCATTCGCGAGTGGGCCGAGGGTGGTGCCGGCGGTCAGGCCGTCACCGAGCTTCAGGCTTTCAGCGTGCTTGACCAGTGCCTTCGAGAACTCGTCGACCAGGCTGTTGTGCACCAGAAAGCGGGTCGGCGAAATGCAGACTTGGCCGGCATTGCGGAACTTGGCAGCACCCGCCGCCTTTACCGCGAGCGCGACATCCGCGTCTTCGGCAACGATCACCGGCGCGTGGCCGCCGAGTTCCATCGTCACGCGCTTCATGTGCGAGCCGGCCAGCGCGGCCAGTTGCTTGCCAACGGGCGTCGAGCCGGTGAAGGTGACCTTGCGGATGATCGGGCTGGCGATCAGGTAGCTGGAGATTTCAGCCGGGTCACCGCACACCAGGCCGACGGTGCCGGGCGGGATGCCGGCATCGACGAAGCATTGCAGCAGCGCGGCAGGCGATGCCGGCGTTTCTTCCGGCGCCTTCACCAGGAACGAGCAACCGGTGGCCAGAGCCGCGCCGAGCTTGCGCACGATCTGGTTGATCGGGAAGTTCCAAGGCGTGAAAGCGGCGACCGGACCGACCGGCTCCTTGAGCACGAGTTGTTGCGCGGCCAGGTTGCGCGACGGCACGATGCGGCCGTACACGCGGCGACCTTCGTCGGCGAACCATTCGATGATTTCGGCGCCAGCCATCACCTCACCGCGGGCTTCGATCAGCGGCTTGCCTTGCTCTTGCGTGAGCAGGCGCGCGATGGCGTCGGCGCGCTCGCGCAGCAGGCCGGCGGCCTTGCGCATGACGTTGGCGCGCTCGGGAGCCGACGTGTTCTTCCACGCATCGAAACCGCGCTGGGCAGACGCCAGCGCCTGGTCGAGGTCGGCGATGCCGGCGTGCGCGACCTTGCCGATCGGCTTGCCGGTGGCCGGGTTGATCACGTCGATGGTCTTGCCGCTCTTGGCGTCGGTCCATTCGCCATTGATGAGCAGGCGGGTGTCGGTATAGCTGGTTGTCATGAAGGTGCCTTTTCCTGAGGAGGAGTGAGGGTGGGATGAAAGTGGCCGCGCTGTATCTGAATTTGGCCAAAACGACGCCAGGCCAGGCCAGGCCAAGCGGAGCGACAGCAGCGAGGGCGACAACTTTACCAACGACCGGCGACCGCCTCGTGCGTGGGGTCGCAGCGGGACGGCATCGAGGTTCGGGCGCTCCTCCTACGCGCGGCCGAATGGACGCACTTTCTTTTTGGCTAGAGTGTCGGAAGACACGCAGAAAAAAGGAGCGCACCGTGGCAGACACCGACGACAACTTCGACCCGACAGCCAAGTTGGTTTTCGACCTCAACCTCGCTCTTTACCTCGACCTGGTGGCGGTGCTTGAAAAGGCCGGCGTGGTCACGTACCGGCAGATGGCGGCACGCGTCTTGAACATCAGCATCGACGCGCGCGACGATGGCGATGTGCCGTTGTCCACCGCGCTGGAAGGCATCGCCAAAGGCTTTGCCGGTCAACGCGATGGCTTGTCGATCGGCCTGCTCAAGGCAGCGGGCGACCTGCGCAATGACGAGGCGCTCGGCGACATCCCCCGGCTGCCGGACGACATCTGACACCGACCCGGCCGTCCTTGGCCGATGGGCCGCTCTCGGCTGTCCTGCCGACGTCGTGCGCTCAGCCTCGAAACCGTTTGCGCGTCAGCCCCAGCGCAATCCAGAACGCTGCCACGGCATACACCGCCAGCACCACCGCGTGGCGTACCCAGTCGGCTGGCCACTGGTCCATGAAGAGCGGCCGTACCAACGCTACCGCGTTGGCCAGCGGCAACCAGGCCGCAATGACGCGCACCACCCCAGGCAATTGCTCCAGCGGAAAAAACACGCCGCTCAGGAACATCATCGGCGTCATGAAGAGCGTGAAGTAATAGGTGAAGAAGTCGTAGCCCTTCGCCAGCGCATTGAAGACCAGCGCGATGCTCGAAAACGTGATGCCCGAGGCGATGAGCACCAGCCACGCGACGATGAGCTTAGGGCTGTGGCTGATGCCCAGCGCCAGCATCACCAAGAGGATGGCGGTGACCGTGAAGATGGACTTGAACGCGGCCCACAGCATCTCGGCCAGCACGATGTCGTCGAGCCCGACGGGCGCGTTCATGATGCCGTCCCACGTCTTTTGCACATGCATGCGCGAGAAGGCCGAGTAGAGCGCCTCGAAGCTCGCCGCGTTCATGGCGCTCATGCAGATCGAGCCGCTCGCCAGGAACAGGATGTACGGTACCTTGACGCCATCGACCGCCACCTGGCCGACCAGCGCGCCCATGCCGTAGCCGAAGGCGACGAGCCAGATCAACGGCTCGGCGATGTTGCCGATGAGGCTCGGGATCGCCAGCTTGCGCCACACCAGCAGGTTGCGCAGGAACACCGGCCACCAGCGCATCGAGAGTGCCGGCGGCCGCCAGATCGATGGAGCCGCGGAGTTCGCCGCAATGGTGCCCTTTGCAGTGGTCGTGGTCATGCCTAGCCGTCCTCGCGAATCTGGCGGCCGGTGAGCTTGAGGAACAAGTCTTCGAGGTTGGCCGGCCGGTGAAAGGTGCGCAGCCCGCTTTGCCGGGCGCCCAGCGCCGCCAGCAACGCACGCGCATCCTGCGTGTAGAAAAAAACCGTCTCGCCACTGACCTCGACGCGCGCGGCCATCGCCTTCAGTTCGGGCACCTCGGCCAGTGCGACGGCGCCGTTGCCGTACACCTCGACGACGTCGGGTTCCAGATGTTCGGCGATGAGATCGCTCGGCTTGCCTTCGGCGATCTTGCGACCGTGGTCGAGCACCAGCAGACGCGAACACAGGCGCTCGGCTTCGTCCATGAAGTGCGTGGTCAGCAAGATCGATTTGCCTTGTTGCAGCAGCACCTGCAAGCGCTCCCACATCAGGTGGCGTGCTTGCGGGTCGAGCCCGGTCGTGGGCTCGTCGAGCAGCAGCAGCTTGGGATCGTTGACCAGTGCACGCGCCAGCGACAACCGCCGGCGCATGCCGCCGGAGAGTTCACCTGGCTTGGCATCGGTCTTGTGCGAGAGCGCCGCGAACTCAAGCAGCTCGGGCACACGCGGCAAAATCTCGCGCTTGCTGAAGCCGAAGTAGCGGCCGTAAACGACCAGGTTTTCGGCGCAGCTGAAATCAGGGTCGAGCGTGTCGAACTGGGTGACCACGCCGATCTGCGCCTTGATGGCCAGCGCGTCGCGCGGCATCGACAGCCCGAGCGCATCGATGGTTCCGCTGTCGGGGACCGTGAGGCCGAGGCACATGCGGATGGTGGTGGTCTTGCCCGCACCGTTCGGGCCGATCACGCCGAGACATTCGCCGGGCGCGATGTCGAACGACAGATCGTCGACGACGGTGTTGCTGCCATAGCGCTTGCTTAGATTGCGGACCTTGAAAAGAGAGTCGGTGGCGTCGGTGGAATCGGTAGGGGCAGTCACATGTGCATTGTGGGCCCGCGCCGTCACAGCGCGAGGCCGGTGAACTCCGCCTTCATCCAGTCGACAAAGGCCCGCGTGCGTGCAGGCAACAAGCGCGCATGCGGATAGATCACGTTGACCGGCGTGGGTGGCGGCTCGAAGGCATCGAGCACGATCTTGAGCCGGCCTTGCGCAACGTGCGGCAGCACCTGGTAAGAGAAGAACAAGCCGAAGCCCATACCGACTGCGCACGACTCGATGGCTGGCGCGATGTGATTGAAGTCCAGGTTGCCCCGCGTCGCGACGGAGAACGGCTTGCCCTGATGCTCGAACCCCCACGGCGCGGTGCTGTTCGGATGCACGCGTACGCAGTTGGCATGTGCCAGTTCGCGCGGGTGCCCGGGCGTCCCGTGGCGCGCCAGATAGTCGGGGCTCGCCACCACCACGTGCCGCACCGTGCCGAGCCGCTGCGCGACCAGAGACGAGTCGGCGAGCGGGCTGATGCGGATGCCGACGTCGACGCCTTCTTCCAGCAGGTTGACCTGGCGATCGTGCAGCAGCACGCTGCAGTGCATGGTGTCGTAACGCGCTAGAAAGCGGGTGATCGCCGGCGCGACGTACATGTGGCCGAACAGCACGGGTGCGGTCACGGTGAGCCGGCCTGCCGGCTCGCGTGCCTCGGCGGTCAGTGCCAGGTCGGCCGCGTCGGCGGCGGCCAGTACATCGCGTGCGCTCTCCAAATAACGCTGGCCTTCTTCGGTGAGCGAGTTGCGCCGCGTGGTGCGATGAAAAAGCCGTACGCCCAGATGCGCTTCGAGTGCGGCCAGCGACCGCACCACCGCAGGCAACGAACTGCCCATGGCATCGGCGGCTTTGGTGAGGCTGCCCTGATCGGCGATCTGCACGAAAGTCTGCATGGCTTTGAGTCGGTCCATGGTGCAGATTAAACCGAAATACGCAGCAGTCAAATGTGCAAATCGCTATTCATGCTTGGGCTGCAAGAGAAAAGAATCGGGTCATTGCATTCACTTGAAAGCCGACCATGTCGAACTCGACCCGCAACAATCCGCTGCCAGCGCAACCCATCAAGCTCTACGGCAACGTCATCTCAGGGCATGTGCATCGCGTGCGCCTGTTCCTGTCGATCCTCGGGCTGCCCTTCGACGCCATCGAGATCGACTTCATGCAGCGCGCGCACCGCACACCGGAGTTTCTGGCGCTGAATGCCTTTGGACAGGTGCCGGTCATCGAGGATGGCGACGTGGTCCTTGCCGACTCGAACGCGATCCTGGTCTATCTGAATGAGCGGTATGCGTCGGACCCGACACGCTGGATGCCACGCGATCCGGAGGGAGCGACGCACGTGCAGCGCTGGCTGTCGGTCGCGGCCGGACCGCTGGCGAATGGCCCGGCGGCGGCGCGCGTTCTGGTGGTGTTCAACCGGCCGATCGATGCGACCGAGACGATCGCCCGGTCGCATGCCTTGCTGCAGGTGATGGAGGCGCAGTTGAGTCGGCAGTCGTTCCTGGTCGGCGCGAGCGCCACGCTGGCCGACCTCGCCAACTATGCGTACGTTGCCAACGCGCCCGAAGGCAACGTATCGCTCGACCCTTACCCGCAACTGCGCGCCTGGCTCGAACGCATCGAGGCATTGCCGGGCTTCCTGCCGATGGTGCGCACGCCGGTCGGGCTTGCAGTGTCGTCAAAGTAGACGGAGGCCTTACTGCCATGACCAACGAAGCGTTTCATTTGGGCGAGCAGGCGCTGCAAGCGCGTGTCGGTTTGCGCGAACGCCTGGCCGAGATCGGGCCGCCCATCATGCGCGACGAGATGCCGGACCCGCATCGGGCCTTCTTCGCGCAGTTGCCGTTCGTGATGTTCGGCAGCGTCGACGCGAGCGGCCAGCCGTGGGCCAGCGTGCTGGCCGGGCCGCCGGGATTCGCTCACGCCCCGGATACGCGGCATCTGCGCGTCGATTCGCTGCCAATGGGGGACGACCCTTTGTGCGATGCGTTGAACGTCGGCGCGCCGATCGGCGTTCTGGGCATCGAGCCGCATGCGCGGCGCCGCAATCGCATGAACGGCTGGATCGACGAAGTCGATGCACAAAGTCTCAGCATCGCGGTGGGACAGAGTTTCGGCAATTGCCCCAAGTACATCGTGCGGCGGCAGGCCAGCTTCGCGCCTGCTGCTGAGGACGCTGCGGTCGAGTCGTCTGTGCGTACTGCGCACCGCGCATCGACTGCAGCAGTGCGAGTCGACGCGCTCGACCACCAAGCGCGTCTGTTGATCGCGAGTGCCGACACGTTTTTCATCGCCACCGCGCATCCCCGGAGCGGCACCGATGACCAGCCATCGCATGGCGTCGATGTGTCGCATCGCGGCGGGCCGGCCGGCTTCGTTCGCATCGACGACCATCGCGTTCTCACGGTTCCCGATTACAGCGGCAACCGCTTCTTCAACACGCTGGGCAACCTCGCCCTCAACCCGCGCGCCGGCCTGCTGTTCATCGACTACGACAGCGGCGATCTGCTGCAGCTCGCCGTCACGGCGGAGATCGTTTGGACCGGCCCGGAGGTGGATGCGCTTCCTGGCGCCGAGCGGCTCGTTCGGCTGCGTGTCGATCGCATGCTTCGGCGCCCCGCGCCGTTGCCGCTGCATTGGGGCCGGGTGCAGTAGCAACGGGTGCAATAGCCAACCTCGGGGCACTGCGGGCAGAGGCGCCTGCGACACTTCGTTGGTGAACGAAGTGTGCGATGTGACGTCGCCTTAGCATCTGCAGATGAATCCCGATGCCCTTTCTGTTTCGTATCCCAACGCCGACGTGCAACTGGCTCGGCTCGCCGGCGCCATCGCCGAGCCTGCGCGTGCCCGGATGCTGTGCTGCCTGATGGACGGGCACGCGCGCACCGCGACCGAACTCGCCGTCGTCGCCGAGGTTGCAGCGTCGACGACCAGCGCCCACTTGGCGCGGCTGAAAGAAGAGCGGCTCATCGAATCGATCGCGCTAGGCCGTCACCGCTACTTCCGGCTGGCCGACGACGACGTGGCGGCCGCGCTCGAAAGCCTGCTCGTCGTCGCCGGCGCCTCGAGAGGATCGGGTGCGGCGCGAACTTCAGCCACAGCCGCGGCGCTCTCGACCTTCGAGCCCAACACGCCCATGCGTTTGCGCAGCGCCCGCACTTGCTACGACCACATGGCAGGCACAGCCGGCGTCGCGCTGCACGACCGCCTTCATGCGCAAGGCTGGCTGAGCGGTCTGCAAAGCGGCTCATACGACCTCACATCCGACGGCGCGGTTGCCCTCGAAAGCCTCGGTCTCGACGTCGATGCCGCACGACGATCGCGACGACGCTTTGCGTGCCCCTGCCTCGACTGGAGCGAGCGGCGCCCGCATCTCGGTGGTGCCCTGGGCGCAGCTTGCCTGCAACTGGCGCTGCGGCGCGGCTGGGTGCGGCAGGCGCTCGATGGCCGTGCGCTCACCGTGACGTTGAAGGCCGAGCGCGAGATGCCGGAACTGTTCGGCCTGAGCACACAACCACTCGCGGCGCGTGCAGCGCCGTCGACCCATGCTCGCCGCTGAGTGGAGCGTGCCGGCCGCGGCGGCCATGGCAGCGGTCGCCGGTGTCTTCGTCGCTGCCGGTGTAGTCAAGGGTGTGATCGGCCTCGGCTTGCCCACCGTGTCGATGGCGCTGCTGGCGCTCTGGATTGCACCGGTCGAGGCTGCGGCTTTGTTGATCGTGCCTTCGCTGGTCACCAACCTCTGGCAGATCCGCCCGTGGTCCTCTGTGCCAGCGATGTGGCGCCGCATCGCAGGCATGCAGGTCGGCGTTTGCGTGGGCACCTGGGCCGGCGCGCTGCTGTTCGGCGCACCGGCGGCCGCGTGGGCTTCGGTGCTTCTGGGTGTTGCCCTGATGGCTTATGCGGTGTGGGGCCTGATGGGTCGGAGCTTCGTGATCGCGCCGCGCCACGAGCGCTGGCTCGGACCGCTGATCGGTGTACTCACCGGGCTGGTCACTGCGGTGACGGGTGTCTTCGTGGTCCCGGCCGTGGCCTACCTGCAAGCGCTCGGCTTGCAGCGCGACGAACTGGTGCAGGCGATGGGCATTTCCTTCACCACGTCGACCCTTGCACTGGCCGCAGCGCTGGCTTTCGACATGGGCCATGGGGGTGGCTATCCCGCGGCGACACTTGGCATGTCGGTGGCGATGCTGCTCCCCGCGCTGGCCGGCATGGCGGCGGGGCAATGGTTGCGCGAACGCCTGTCGCCGGCCGTTTTCAAGCGCTGCTTTCTGATCGGCCTTGGCTTGCTCGGCGCTTACATGGCCGCCCGCGCCATCCATTGAAACTTTACTGAAACGCCACCTCGGCAAAGCTGCGCAGCTTGCGGCTGTGCAACTTGCTCGACCCTTCGCTGCGCAGGATGTCGATGGCCGCCATGCCGATGCGCAGGTGCTGCTCGACGCGCTCGCGATAGAAATGATTGGCCATGCCCGGCAGCTTGATCTCGCCGTGCAGCGGCTTGTCGCTCACGCACAGCAGCGTGCCGTAGGGCACCCGAAACCTGAAGCCGTTGGCGGCGATGGTCGCGCTTTCCATGTCGAGCGCGACGGCGCGGCTCTGGCTGAAGCGGCGCTGCGGCTGGTTGCCGGGCAGCAGTTCCCAGTTGCGGTTGTCGGTGCTGGCGACGGTGCCGGTGCGCATGAACTTCTTCAGATCGGGGCCACTCACTTTCGTCACCTGTTCGACTGCGCGCTCCAGCGCCAACTGGATTTCGGCCAGCGCTGGAATCGGTACCCACAGCGGCAACTCTTCGTCCAGCACGTGGTCTTCACGCACGTAGGCGTGGGCCAGCACGTAGTCGCCGAGTTGCTGGCTCGGGCGCAGTCCGGCGCAGTGGCCGAGCATCATCCAAGCATGCGGGCGCAGCACCGCGACGTGGTCGGTGATGGTCTTGGCATTGGCCGGACCGACGCCGATGTTGACCATCGTGATGCCGCTGCGGTCTTCGCGCACCAGGTGATAGGCCGGCATCTGCGGCAAGCGCGGTGGCGCCGTGCCCTGGCTGCCGTCGAGCAACTCGCGATAGGTCGTGTCGGCGCCCGCAGCCAGACCGCGCCGCCGCGTGATCACGTTGCCCGGTTCGATGAAGGCGACGTACTCGCTCTTCTCGTCGGTCATCGCTTCATGACCCAGCCGCACGAACTCGTCGATGTAGTACTGGTAGTTGGTGAACAGCACGAAGTTCTGGAACCACTCCGGCACCGTGCCCGTGTAGTGGCGCAAGCGGTGCAGCGAGTAGTCCACGCGGGCGCCGGTGAAGAGCGCCAGCGGCTGCGCTTCACCGGGCTTGGCTTCAAAGGTTCCGTTGGCGATGCCGTCGTCCATCGCGTGCAGGTCGGGCAGGTCGAACACGTCGCGCATCAGCGCGCGGCGGTCGAGGCTCATCGAGACTTCGACGTGATCGTTGTCGGTGAACGAAAAGTGGATGGGAATCGGCTGCGTGCTGGTGCCGATCTCAAGTTCGACCTGATGGTTTTCAAGCAGCAGGCGGAACTGTTCGAGGTAGTAGCGGTTGAAGAGGTCGGGCCGCGTCAACGTCGTCTCGTAACGCCCCGGCCCGGCCACGAAGCCGTAGCTCAGGCCGGCGTTGGCGGGTGGCGTGTTGCGCGAGACGGTGTGCGTGTGCACCCGCACGAACGGGTAGCACGCCCGCACCCGGCCCGGCAGGCTGTCCCCGTCGACGAAGCGCTGCATGGCGTCACGCAGATGCTGCAGGCCGCCGTTGTAGATGCTGCGAACCTGTTCGAGTGCTTCGGCGGCATCGGTGAAGCGGGCGGGTGCGATGAAGGCTGGCATGTAGGGCATGCGGACATTGTGCAGCGCCCGAAAGCATTGCGAATCAGCCGGCCACAGGCACCCGCATCGTCACGAACTCTTCGGCAACGGTCGGATGGATGCCGATGGTGCTGTCGAACAGCGCCTTGGTCGCGCCGGCGCGCATGGCCACGGCAAAGCCCTGCACCACCTCGCCGGCATCGGGGCCGACCAAATGCAGCCCGACCACGCGGTCGCTGGCCTTGTCGACCACCAGCTTCATGAAGGTGCGTTCGGTGCTCGCCGACAAGGTATGGCGCAGGGCGCGGAATTCGGTGCAGAACACGGTGACCTTGCCGAACTTCGCGCGCGCATCGGTTTCCGAATAGCCGCAGGTGCCGATGTTCGGGTGGGTGAACACCGCCGTCGGGATGAACTCGTAGTCGAGCTTTCTCACTCGATCGCCGAACAGCGCATCGACCACGACCATGGCCTCGGCCAGTGCGACCGGCGTGAGTTGCACGCTGCTCGACACGTCGCCGACCGCGTAGATCGACGGCACCGATGTCTTGTAGTGCGCGTCGACCGCGATGGCGCCATGCTCGTCGACGGCCACGCCCGCCGCCTCCAACCCGAGCGCCTGCGTGTTGGGCACACGACCGGTTGCGAAGAGCACCGTGTCGACCTCGATGGTCGCCCCACGCGCGAGCATCACGTTCAGCCCGCCCGGGCCGCGCGAAATGGAGTCGATTTCGCTGCTGAGGCGGATGTCGACCCCTGCCTTGCCCATTTCACTCGCGAGAAATTGGCGCACGTCGTCATCGAAGCCGCTCAACAGGTGCGCCCGGCGATGTACTTGAGTGACCTTGGCTCCGAGACCGTTGAAGATCGACGCGAACTCGCAGGCGATGTAGCCGCCGCCGACCACCAGCAGGCGCTTGGGAAACGGATCGAGGTCGAACATCGCGTCGGACGTCAGGATGTGCTCGCGGCCTGGCAGCTCGGGCACCCAGGGCGTGCCGCCGGTGGCGATCAGCAAATTCTTGGCGGTATAGCGCGTGCCGTCGACATCCACGGTGTGGGCGTCGACCAGTTGCGCCCAGCCGTTCAACAGCGTGACGTTGGCAGTCTTCAGCAACGAGGCGTAGACGCCGTTGAGCCGCGTGATCTCCTTTGCGCGCTGCGTCTTCAAGTGCGCCCAGTCGAAGCGAGGCGGCTCCGACAGCGTCCAGCCGAAGCCGGGCGCTTCCGCGAAGGCTTCCGCATAGCCGGCCGCGTAGCTGTAGAGCTTCTTGGGAATGCAGCCGACGTTGACGCAGGTGCCCCCGAGTTCGGCCGCCTCGGCCAGCGCAACACGGGCACCGCGTTGCGCTGCCATGCGCGATGCGCGCACGCCGCCGCTGCCGCCGCCGATGACAAATAAATCGAAGTCGTATGTGGGCATGAAAGCCTCCTTGACGACGACTGTAGCCGGCTGTCGATATGCGCTGGTGGCGAGGCCTATTGAACGGCTACCGGCTCGCGCCGCAGTGGATGCGCAAGAAAAAACCGCAGCATTTCTGCGCTGGCGTCCGCCCCGTTCGGCTGGGTGAAGCTGCCTCGCGAGCTCCCGCCCGACCAGGCGTGGCCGCCGCCGTGCAGGCGCCAGTGTTCGACCGTATTACGTCCCGGCGCGGCCGCGTAGACGGTGCGCGTGAAGCGTTGGCCTGCCGTCGAACTGCCTTCGGCGATGCGCGGCGTCGACGGATTGGCGCCGACTGCGGCGTCGACCACGGCATCGCCGTTGCGCGGGTTGACAGTGCTGTCGGCATCGCCGTGGAACACGATGAGCGGCGGCATGGAGGCCGTCGTGGTGGAAGAGGTCGAGGAAGCGGCGGCGTGGGGCGTCGCGCCCGCGCCGCTGCGCATGACCGACAGCGCCGCCATCACATCGGTCGCCGCGCCGCTGGGCAGGCCGGAGTGCACACCGACGCCCGCGAAGACATCGGGATAGCAGCGCCCGAGGATGTCCGCCATGGCACCGCCGGCCGACAGCCCCGCGACGTAGACCCGCGCCGGATCGACGTGGTTTTCGGCCATGACCGATTCGGTCAGCGCGACCAGCAACGCGGGCTCGCCGCGGTCGCGCTGCTGGTGCTGCGGCTTGAACCAGTTCCAGCAACGCTGCGCATTGGCATGCTGCGTCTGCGCCGGGTACAGGACGACCACGCCGAGCGCGCGGGCCAGCGTGTTCATCTGCGTGCCCGCGGCGAAGTCGGCCGGGTCTTGCGTGCAGCCGTGCAGCATCAGCACCAGCGGTCTCGGCGTGATGGCGAGACCGGCGGCGCTCGGTGGCACGTACAGCTTGTAGTCGAGGGTGCGGCCTTGGTGGGTAAAGCTGCCGTCGGTCCATTGCTCGGGGAGGGCTTCGGTGTCGACGTCCGGGGCGACATACGCCATGTCGGCTTCGGCGGGGGCACCAGCCGGCGTGTCCACCATTCGCGTACAGCCATCGAGCACGACGCTGGTGTTGTCGGGCGGCGTCGTGCGCGCAGTGGCATTGGGCTCGGGTTTGGCGCGAGTCGAGGACTCGAACGCCGAAGTTGCTTGTGAAGCAGCGGTTTGCGCCGCCTCCGTGGCCCCACGCAACGCCCGCTGGATTGCATCCGTCGCGGCCTGCAACTGCCCGCTGTGGGTCAGCTTCGTCGCTTCGGTCATCAATTTTTGGAAGAGGTTGTTCATGACGTCTTTGGGTCGGGTTTTCGGCTGTTCGGATGTTCGGATGTTCAAGGTCTAGCGGATGCGGCCGGCGAGCGCGGTCTTGACGGCAGCGCTGGCATGCAGCGCCCCCAGCACGGTGATGGAATCGATGGTGGCCAAAGCCAGCTCCGGCGTCACGTCGAGGCCGATGGCCGCGAGCCCCAGTACGCGGATCTGCAAAGTCTGGCCGGCCGCGCGCACTGCCTCGAGCGCGGCCGCGTCGAACTGCTGCAGCCCGAGCACCAGCATCTTGCGGGCGACCACCTGCTTGAGCGCTTCACCATGCGCGGTGAGCTGGTTGCGGATGGCAGTGCGGATGAAGTCGGTGCGGTTCGAATAGAAGCCTTCGCTCACCAGCAGATCGATGTGGCCGAGGTCGACATAGCCGAGGTTGATGGTGATCTTCTCGGAGTCGAGCGGCTTGGCTTTGGCGGGCTGCAACGCGACGGCGGTGGCGGTCTGGTTCATGAAAAGCATCCTACCACCATCCACACGGATGGTAAGGGGCTGATTTGTAGGCGAATAACTTTAACTAGGCGCGTACTGGCAGAATTTCCGGATGACCCAACCATCTGACAAATCCGCGCCTTCGGCCATTGATCCCGCCGAAGGCTACGCCGGTGACATCACGCCGCAAACGGCAGCGCAATGGGTCGCCACCGATGCGGCCGTGCTGATCGACGTGCGCAGCGATGCCGAGCGCGAATGGGTCGGCTACGTGCCCGGCGCGGTGCCGCTGGCATGGAAGCAGTGGCCGGGCATGGCGATGAATGAAGGCTTCGACAGCGCTATGCGTGCAGCGGTGCCGCAAGGCAAGAAGGCCGTGCTGCTGTGCCGCAGCGGCGTGCGCTCCATTCCGGCCGCCAAACGTGCGATGCAACTGGGCATCGAGGCCTACAACATCCTGGAAGGCTTCGAAGGCAACCCCGATGCCGAAGGCCATCGCGGACGCACTGGGGGCTGGCGCTTTCATGGCTTGCCGTGGAAGCAGAACTGAGGCGCCGAGGCTGATAATCCCGCGCATGGCGTTTCTCGCGATCGATATCGGCAATACCCGGCTCAAGTGGGCCCTCTACGACATGGCACGTCCCGGTGCCGTCGCGCTGGCTTCGGGGGCCGAGTTTCTCGATCACATCGAGAAGCTGGCCGACGGTCCGTGGGCCGATTTGCCCATCGCGCCCGTCTCGATGCTCGGCTGCGTGGTGGCGGGCGATGCGGTGCGGCGTCGCGCCGAAGAACAGGTCCACGAGCGCTTCGATTGCTCGCCGCGCTGGGTGGTGTCGAGCGCGGCGGAGGCCGGCGTCGTCAACGGCTACGACCATCCGACGCGGCTCGGCGCCGACCGCTGGGTGGCGATGATCGGCGCGCGCCATCGCATGCTGGCGCAACAGCGCGAACTCGACAAAGGCCCGCGCCCCATGGTGGTCGTGATGATCGGCACCGCGGTCACGGTCGAGGCGATCGACGCTGAAGGCAAGTTCCTCGGCGGCCTCATCTTGCCGGGCCACGGAATCATGCTGCGCGCGCTGGAGTCGGGCACCGCCGGGCTGCATGTGCCGACCGGCGAGGTGCGGGAGTTTCCGACCAACACGAGCGATGCGCTGACCAGTGGTGGCACCTACGCCATCGCGGGTGCGGTCGAGCGCATGGTGCAGCACGTGCGAACGCACTGCGGGGCCGAGCCGGCCTGCTACATCACCGGCGGTGCGGGCTGGAAGATGGCGCCTTCCATGAACGTGAACTTCGAGCTGGTCGAGAGCCTGATCATGGACGGGCTGCTGGTCATCGCCGAGGCGCGCGCCGCCTGAGCGCGGCCTGCCGCGGCCTCAGTCGAATCAGCGAGCGGAACCGGCGGCCGTGAGGCCGTCTACCGCCTGGAACATCGCCTGCCGCGCCTGGCTGATGATCTGGCCCTTCCATGCATCCGCATTGGTATAGAACGCTTCGAGCATGCGCGCGCGGATCGACGACGCCAGCTCAGCCGGCGCCTCGGGATGCTGGTACAGCCAGTGGTCGGCCCGCAGCGCGCCGGTCACCTCCATGATGGGCTGCGTGCCGTATTCGAGGGCGATGCCGGTGTAGTCGGCCGCGGGGCATTCGTCGTATATCGCGCCGCACATCAGTCCGGTCAAAAAGGCCGAGGTCGACGAGCCGTCGTAGATCGAGGTCACCGGCATCTCCGGCGTGCCCCACCAGGCGTTGGCGCGCGCGTAGGCGGCCTTGTCGTCGCGGGCCGCGAAGATGCGTTCGCCGAGGCCGTTGGGTCCGAGGCCGGTGTGCAGGTCGATCCATGCCAGTCCACGCGCCGATTGCGCATGCGTGCGCAGCACCTTGCGGAAGGTCTGGTTGCTCCAGGTCGGCGCCTTGCCGCCGAAGAACAAGCCGTCTTCGAACTGGTACTGCCCTCCGGTAACGGCAGCCTGGTAGGCCGCCACGCCGTGCGTCGCGATCCACGCGTTGATGGCTTCCTGGTTGTCCGGTGTCGGTGGCCAGGCGGCTGGCAGCAGCAGCGCGTGCAGTTCGGCGTAGGCCGCATTCACCGGCAACGGCTTCGTGTAGTCGGAGAAGTTGCGGTTCAGGTCGACGTTCTCGTTGGTGACGCGCCGTCCGTGCGAAAAGCCGTGCGGGTTCAGCGCATGAACATAAAGCACGGCGACGCCGGCTGCGCGCGCCTTGTCGCGCCACTCGTCGTCGTACAGCGAGAACACCTGCACGCCGCTGCCGCAATGGCCTTCGACGCCGTGGCATGCGCTGGTGACCATGAGCAGCTGCTTTGCATCGGCTGCCCCGTCGAGCGCGACGTCCATCGCGATCTCTTCGCCTTCACCGCCTTTGAGCGGATGCACATGCGAATCGACCGTCAGGCCAGCCGCGGCGCACGCCTTCAGGAACTTGGCACGCGCGATCGAATAGGTCGGGGAAAAGGCTTCGACAACCCCGATCACGCGATGCTCCGCGCTTTGAGGAATTGCTCCGCCAGCTCGACCCAGCAGGTTGCGCCGAGGGGAATCAAATCGTCGTTGAAGTCGTAGCTGGCGTTGTGCAGCGTGCACGGCCCGCCGCCGTGGTGCATGTCGCGGTGCGCGCCGTCGCCGTTGCCGATGAAGGCATAGGCGCCGGGCTTGGCAAGCAGCATGAAGGAGAAGTCTTCGGCTGTCATCGCAGCTTCCTGCACCAGCACGTTGTCTTCGCCGACGATGCTCGCCATCACGCCGCGCGCGAAGTTGGCTTCATCCGTCGAATTGATGGTCGGCGGATAGTTGCGGTGAAAGTAGAAGTCGACTTCGCAATCGTGCGCGGCGCCGATGTGCTCCGCGATCTTCTTCATGCGCGACTCGATCAAATCGAGCACTTCATGGGTAAAGGTGCGCACTGTGCCCTGCAGCTGGCAGGTGTCCGGGATCACGTTGCTGGCTTCGCCGCCATGAATCATCGTGACTGAAATCAGGCCGGTGTCTGTCGGCTTCTTGTTGCGCGTGAGGATGGTCTGAAACGCGAGCACCATCTCGCAAGCCACCGGCAGCGGGTCGACGCCGGTGTGCGGCAGCGCCGCATGACCGCCCTTGCCGTGGATCGTGATCTTGAATTCGTTGCTCGATGCCATGGCAGGGCCGGGGCTCACCGCGAACTGGCCGACCTTCATGCCCGGCCAGTTGTGCATGCCGTAGACCGCATCCATCGGAAACTTTTCGAACAGGCCCTCCTTTACCATCTCGCGGGCGCCGCCTCCGCCTTCTTCTGCCGGCTGGAAGATCAGGTAGACGGTGCCGTCGAAGTTCCGGTTCTTGGCCAGGTGCTGGGCCGCAGCAAGGAGCATCGCCGTGTGGCCGTCGTGGCCGCAGGCATGCATCTTTCCCTGGTTTTGGCTGGAGTGGGCGAAGGTGTTGAGCTCGGTGACCGGCAGGGCGTCCATGTCGGCGCGCAGGCCGATTGCGCGGTCGCTGGTGCCGTTCTTGACGATGCCGATCACGCCGGTGGTCGCCAGCCCGCGATGGATCGGGATGCCCCATTCGGTCAGCTTGGCTGCCACGACATCGGCGGTGCGCACTTCCTTGAAGCAGAGTTCAGGGTGCGCGTGAATGTCGCGCCGGATCGAGGCGATGCCGGCGGCCTGGGTAACGAGGGAGTCGATGAGTTTCATTGGGGGTGGACTGGCGTGGCGATCAAAACACCAGTCTAGCCAGTACCGTGCCGGGTGGCACGGCGCGGCTCCCTTGCCCCCGTACTGAGTACTTTCAGATCAACGCCCGATTTCCTTCATGTATGCCGTACGGGCAGTGATCGCGGTGTCGGTGAAATCGGTGAACACACCGTCCACGCCCAAACGGTAGTACGCCAGGTACTCGTTCTTCGGGTCGCCCGCGTAATCGATCGGCAAACGACGGTTTTCGTTGCGGAAAGTGAAGGGATGCACGAAGAGGCCGGCCTTGTGCGCGTCGGCAACGAGCGTCGTCGGCGTGATCGAGGTGGCGTCGGCATCGTTGATCTTGCCGTCCTTGTTGACGTCGACCGGCTTGCCGTCGGCGCCCATCGTGCCCTTGATGCTGATGATGTAGCGCTTCCACGGGCCGATGCCGTCTGCATAGGTCTTGATTTCAGCCAGGCCGGCCGGCGTCACCATCGCGCTGAAGGTGCGCGCGTCGCCGGCCTTGGCCCATTCGTAAGGCCGGTCGACCGGAATCGCATAGGTCATGGCGCCGGTCTTCATGTCGATGCCGTCGCCGTCGATGAGCTGGATCAGCTTGGTGTTCAAGCCCTTGCTCTTCATGTATTTCAGGCTGCCGGGCTCGAACGACTGCACGTAGATGGGCGCAGTTTTGCTGTTCAGGCCCGCGGCGTTGATCATCGCGATGAGCTTGTCTTCCAGCGGCAAACCCATGTCGCGGAACCAGGTCGGGTTCTTCGTTTCCGGGTAGATCGCGATGGCGCGGCCGGTTTCGCGCGTCTTCAGCTTCTGGAAGTCGAGGATTTCCTGGAAGGTCACGACCTTGAACTTGCCGTTGAACTGCTGCGGCCGCTCTGCGTCGGTCGATATACCGCCCAGCGTCTTGACTTCTGCCAGGGTGAAGTCTTGAATGAACCAGCCGGTCTGCGTTTCGCCGTCGACTTTCATCGTCTTCTTGCGCGCGGCAAATTCGGGATGGCTCGCGACGTCGGTGCTGATTGCCAGGTTGGGGTCGTGCCGCGCGACCAGCACGCCGTCCTTGGTGATGAGAAGGTCCATTTCGATGACGTCGGCACCCAGCTCGACGGCGCGCGAATAGGCTTCCATCGTCTCTTCCGGGAGATAACCTGAAGCACCACGGTGCGCGACAACCAGCGGCTGCTTGCCGTCGAGGGTGATCAGGCCCTTGGCCGAATCGGCACCGGGCATGGCGCATGCAACGAGTGCGAGCGTTGCGGCGGCAGTGAGTGCCGTTGCAAATGGTTTCATCATCAAACTGACTCCGTGAGAGTAAAACTGCAGCCTACACCGGCACTATGACGCTTCAGTCGAATGCGCGGCGCATCCGACTTCCCGGACAATCAAATTCATGTCGCAAACACTTTCCGCCCGCAGCCTCGAATTTGCCCAGACCCTCGTGCGCATGAACACGGTGAGCTCGAACAGCAATCTCGAGTTGATCGACTTTGCCCGCGACCACCTTGCCGGCCTGGGCGTGCGCAGCCGCCTCACCTACAGCGCCGACAAGAAAAAGGCCAACCTCTTCGCCACGCTGGGCGCAGGCAAGCCCAACGGCATCATCGTTTCAGGCCACACCGACACCGTGCCGTGGGACGGCCAGGACTGGACGGTCGATCCGCTCTCCGCCATGGTGCAGGACTGGCCGCAAGAAGGCCTGCGCGCCGACGGCGAAGTCGAGCGCGCCGAGCCCCGCCTCTACGGCCGCGGCTCCGCCGACATGAAGAGCTTCATTGCGATCGCGCTGGCCAATGCCGAGCACTTCATCGAGAGCGACTCGCCCTACGCGGTGCATTTCGCTTTCAGCTACGACGAAGAAGTCGGCTGCTTCGGCGTCAGGGAACTCATCGCCGACATGAAGGAGCAGTTGGTGAAGCCGGTGGCCTGCATCATCGGCGAGCCCACCAACATGGTGCCGGCCATCGCCCACAAGGGCGTGTACCGCTACAAGTGTTGCGTGCGAGGCAAGGAGGCCCATTCGTCGCTCACGCCGCAGTCGGTCAATGCCATCGAGATGGCGGCGCGCGTGGTCAACAAGGTGCGCGACATGGCCGATGGCTTCGAGAACAGCGAGCGCCGCTACGAAGGCTTCGATGTGCCGTTCAGCACCGCCAGCGTCGGCCAGTTTCATGGTGGCATCGCCGACAACGTGGTGCCGCGCGACGCCGAGTTCCGCTACGAATTCAGGAACCTGCCCACTGCCGATGCGGCGGCCATGCAGAGAGAAGTCGTCGCCTACGCCGCGCGCGCCGAAGAAGCCATGAAACGCGTTGCGCCCGACGCCGGCTTCACCTTCGAGACGATCTGCGAGGTGCCGAGCTTTTTGAGCACCGCCAACGAGCCGATCACCAAGCTGGCCCAGCGTCTGTCGAAAGAGCAGCGCACCACGCTGGTGGCTTTTGGCACCGAAGCGGGCATCTTCAAGAGCGCCGGCATTCCGACGGTGGTGTGCGGCCCCGGCAGCATCATGCAGGCGCACCAGCCGGACGAGTTCGTCACCTTGGCGCAACTCGCGCGCTGCGAGCAGTTCCTTCAGGGGCTGTCGATCACGCGCGATATCCGTTGAACTTGCTGGCGTTGAAACTGCCGGCGTTTTTGCCTCTGCATTTGCCGCAGTCGTCATCTTGAAACGCATCGCGCTCGGCCTGCTCTGCGCCGCAGCGCTGCTGTACGCGCTGGCCAAAGCCTTCGAGCCGCGCCATCCGTGGCTCGGATACGTGGCCGCCTTTGCGGAGGCCGCGATGGTCGGCGCCATTGCAGACTGGTTCGCGGTGGTCGCGCTGTTTCGGCATCCGCTCGGCCTGCCGATTCCCCACACGGCCATCATCCCGGCCAACAAAGACCGCATCGGCGCCAACCTCGCCGGCTTTATCTGCAACAACTTCCTGAGCACCTCGCAGGTGCTGTCGAAGTTGAAAGAGTTCGACGCCGCCGCGCGGCTGGCCGACTGGCTGGCTTCCCCCGCGCACGCCCGCGCGATGGGCGACCACGCGGTCACGGTGGCGCGCTACGCCCTCGACGCGCTGGACGACGCACGGGTGCGCGACTTTCTCGGTCGTACGGTGACCGCCGGGCTGGCGCAGATCGACCTGTCGCGCTTGCTCGGCCAGGCGCTGGACGCACTCACCGCAGGTGGCCGCCATCAGGCGCTGCTAGACGACGTGCTGAACCAAGTCGCGGGGCTGATCGAAGGCGATGAGCTACAGGGCCGCATCACCGAAGCCATCGCGCGGGAGATCAAGACGCTGCGCTACGTCGGGCTCGACCAGGTGGCCGCCCGCGCCGCCATGCGAAAGATCGTCGCGGCCGTGGCGCGCACCATCGGCGAACTGGCCGCCGAGCCGGCGCACCCGTTGCGGCAGCGCTTCGATGCGTTCGTCGGCGACTTCGTGGTCAAGCTCAAGCACGACCCGGAATTTCAGGCGCGCGGCGAGCAGATCCGTGCCGAGCTGCAGGCGCACCCGGCGTTGGCCGAATACACGCACGGCCTGTGGGACGAGTTGCTGGCCTGGCTGCATGCCGACCTGGCGCGGGACGATTCGAGCATCCGACAGCGCGTCGTCACGATGGCGGGATCGCTCGGCGCACGGTTGCAGCGCGACGAGCCGATACGCCGCTGGATCAACGAGCAGATCGAGGCGGCCGCGCCGGCTGCG
Organism: Variovorax sp. GrIS 2.14; assembly: GCF_046115955.1. Classification (NCBI taxonomy): domain Bacteria; kingdom Pseudomonadati; phylum Pseudomonadota; class Betaproteobacteria; order Burkholderiales; family Comamonadaceae; genus Variovorax; species Variovorax sp. GrIS 2.14. The sequence continues at coordinate 51,754 of NZ_JBJXIA010000017.1, read as the reverse complement.
ATCGAGCGCTACCGCGAAGACATCCGGCGCTACATCGTCGAGCGCGTGCAGGAGTGGAATGCCGACGAGATGACGGCCGAGCTGGAGCGCAACATCGGGCGCGACCTGCAGTTCATCCGGGTCAACGGCACGCTGGTGGGTGGGCTGGTCGGGTTGGCGATCTATTCATTGACCCGCATGCTGTCGCCTTGAGCTTTTGCGGCGTGCGCAATCTTTTCGGCGCTTGCGTTTTAGACTCGGGCGATGGCCCTCGCATCCCCTGTGCTTCCTGGAAATTCCAGAACTTCCGCCGTGCTGGGCGCCTGCCCGCACGACTGTCCCGACACCTGCGCGCTGGTCACCACCGTGCAAGACGGCAAGGCGATCAAGCTGCAAGGCAATGCCGATCACTTTCACACGGGCGGCGTGCTCTGCACCAAGGTCTCGCGCTACATAGAGCGCAACGACCACGCCGAACGGCTGGTGCAACCGCTCAAGCGCGTCGGGCCCAAAGGCTCGGGCCAGTTCGAGCCGGTGACGTGGGAGGTGGCGCTCGACGACATCGCAGCGCGCCTGAAATCCATCGCCAGCGCGAACCCCGAATCGATCCTGCCGTACAGCTACGCCGGGACCATGGGGCTGGTGCAGGGCGAGTCGATGGACCGGCGCTTCTTCCACAAGCTCGGCGCGTCGTTGCTCGACCGCACCATCTGCTCGACCGCCGGCGGTGAGGCCATGGTCTACACGCTGGGCGGCAAGGTCGGCATGCGGACCGAGTTCTTCGCAGAGGCCAAGCTGATCCTGATCTGGGGCAGCAATTCGATCGGCAGCAACCTGCATTTCTGGCGCCATGCGCAGGCCGCCAAGCGCGCCGGCGCGCGGCTGGTGTGCATCGACCCGCGCAAGACCGAAACCGCCGACAAGTGCGACGAGCACATCGCGTTGCTGCCCGGCACAGATGCCGCGCTGGCATTGGCGCTCATGCATGAGCTCATCGTCAACGACTGGCTCGACCACGACTACATCGCGCAGCACACGCTGGGCTGGGACGCGCTGCGCGAGCGCGCGCTGCAATGGCCACCCTCGCGTGCGGCCGCGGTGTGCGGCGTGCCGGAGGCGCAGATCGTCGCGCTGGCGCAGGCGTATGGCACGGCCAAACCAGCTGCCATCCGGCTGAACTACGGCATGCAGCGGGTGCGCGGCGGCGGCAATGCAGCGCGTGCCGTCGCGTGCCTGCCGGCCCTCGTCGGGGCTTGGCGTCATCGCGCCGGTGGCTTGCTGCTGAGCAGCTCCGGCCAGTACCCGGTCGATCGCGCCGCGCTGCAGCGGCCCGACCTGATAGCGCGCCGGCGCCCGCGCACCATCAACATGAGCGCCATCGGCGATGCGTTGCTCGATGCGGCCCACCCGGTCGAAGCGATCGTGGTCTACAACAGCAACCCGGTCGCCGTCGCGCCGGACTCGGGCAAGGTGGTCGCGGGGTTTGCGCGCGAAGACCTCTTCACGGTGGTGCTCGAGCAGTTTCAGACCGACACCGCCGACTATGCCGACTACCTGTTGCCCGCCACCACCCAGCTGGAGCACTGGGACATCCACACCAGCTACGGCCACACCGATGTGCTGCTGAATCGCCCGGCGGTGGCGCCGCGTGGCGAGGCCCGCAGCAACGCCTGGGTGTTTCGCGAACTGGCGCGGCGCATGGGGTTCGACGAGCCGTGCTTTTCGGACGACGACGAGGCGATCTGCCGCAGCGCGTTCGCCGACGACGCGATCGACTACGCACAGTTGCTCGCGCAAGGCTTCACCAGCGTGAAGTTGCCTGAAGCGCCGTTTGCCGAAGGCAACTTTCCGACGCCGTCCGGCCGCTGCGAGTTCTTCAGCGCGCGCCTACAGGCCCAAGGCCAGGACGGCTTGCCCGACCACGTGCCCAACTACGAACCAGCTGGCAGCTCGACCCAATACCCGCTCGCCATGATTTCGCCGCCGGCGCGCAACTTCCTCAACTCGACCTTCGTCAATGTGAGAAGCCTGCGCGCGATCGAAGTCGAGCCGCTTTTGGAGATCCACGCCGACGATGCAGCTGCGCGCGGCATCGAAGACGGCGCCACGGTGCGCGTCTTCAACAGCCGCGGCGAGCACCGCTGCCGCGCCGAAGTCTCGCGCCGCGCCCGTCCGGGAGTCGTGCATGGCATGGGCATCTGGTGGCGCAAGTTGGGCATGGACGGCACCAACGTCAACCAGCTCACCAGCCAGCGCCTCACCGACATCGGCCGCGGGCCCACGTTCTACGACTGCCTGGTGCAGGTAGAACGCGCCGCGTTAACCCCTCTTCCCGCGTTATCCCCTCTCCCCCCGGGAGAGGGTTAGGGTGAGGGCACCGTACCTGTGAGAACGCTCCCATCCATAGCCCTGGCCGCCGCCCTGTCCCTCCTCACCGGCTGCGCCGACCTGGGCTACTACTGGCAATCCGCCCACGGCCACATCGACCTCATGCGCGCCGCCCGCTCTGTGCCCACCTGGCTCGCCGACCCCGCCACCGCCCCGGCCCTCAAGGCCAAGCTGGAACTCACCCAGCGCATCCGTCGATTCGCCGTCACCGACCTCGGCCTGCCCGACAACCGCAGTTACACCGCCTACGCCGATTTGCATCGGGCGGCCGCCATCTGGAACGTCGTCGCTGCCCCCGAATACTCGCTCCAGCTGAAGACATGGTGCTTCCCCATCGCGGGTTGCGTCGGCTACCGCGGCTACTACGACGAGGCCGCCGCCAAGACAGAAGCCGCAGCGCAATCCGCGCAAGGGCTCGAAGTCGCTGTCTACCCCGTGCCCGCCTACTCGACGCTGGGCTACATGAACTGGGCCGGCGGCGACCCGCTGCTCTCGACTTTCATCGGCTACCCCGACGGCGAACTCGCGCGCATCGTCTTTCACGAGCTGGCGCACCAAGTTCTCTACGTGCCCGACGACACGCTGTTCAACGAGTCGTACGCGACCGCGGTCGAGCGCATCGGCGGCGCGATGTGGCTGCAGCGCGAAGACAGCGCACAGGCACGCGCCGACTATGCGCAATTCGACGGCCGCCGCCAGCAATTCCGCGCACTGACCCTGCAAACGCGCCGCGCCCTGACCGCGATCTACGATTCGAAGGAAGCCGAATCGCGCGACTGGACTGCAGTCTCCGCGATGAAGAAGGCAGCGCTCGGCGAGTTCCGCGCGCGCTATGCGACGCTCAGGGCGAGCTGGCCCGGTCCGCGCCAAGGCGCATACGACGGCTGGGTCGCGCGCGCCAACAACGCGATGTTCGGCGCGCAGGCGGCGTACGACGACCTCGTGCCCAACTTCGAGGCGCTGTTCGAGCAGCAGGGCCGCGACTGGCCGCGCTTCTATGCGGCCGTCAAACGGTTGGCGGCGATGGAAAAGCCGCAGCGCACTGCCGCGCTCGAAGCTCTGGGCGCCCCGGCTGACAAGGCACTCGCCGCATCTGCTGCGATGATCGTTCCCGCGACACGGGCAGCCACGTCGCCAACCACCACAACCATAAAAAATACGGGAGGCCGCGGTGCCTGACATTCACATCGAACGCACCCACACGCTGGGCATGAAAGGCGCACGCTCCGCTGCCCGCAAATGGATCGAACAGGCCGGAGAACAGTTCGAGATCGAGTGCGACTACACCGAAGGCAAGGCCCGCGACGTCGCGCAGTTCACCCGTCCCGGTATCGACGGCACGCTAGAAGTCACCGCCGATTCGCTCACCCTGACAGCAGAGCTGGGCTTCTTGTTCAGCGCGTTCAGCGACCAGATCAGCGCAAAGATCGCCCGCAACATCGATGAGGTGTTGGGGACGAAGCCGGCGGAAGAAGAGGACGACGGGTACGGGAAGGGCTGGCTTTAACGCGTCAAGTCTTAGTTTGGGACGGCTAGCGATTGCCGTTAGTCGGTATAGACTGAGCGATGGCAATTCGATCTTTTGCGGACGCCGACACCGAACAACTTTTTCGTGACGGCGCAAATAAGCGTTTTGCTGCGATCACGAAGCCCGCGACCCGTAAGTTGCAGCAATTGGACTCGGCACCGACTGTCGGCTTCATGCGTTTGCCTCCAGGTAACGACCTCAAGTTTTACGATGGTGCGTGGCATCTGCGGATCAATCGGCAATGGCGGCTGACGTTCGAGTGGGACGAGGCTGCAGGCGCCCCGTTCAAAGTCGTAATTGAAGATCTACACCGCTGAGCATTGATTGATAGCGGCAATGTTGCCGCAGTACGGAAATACAGTCAGGACTGGCTATGAAAAACGGAATGCGCGCAGTTCACCCCGGCGAGGTGTTGCGTCAGGACTATTTGAAGCCGCTCAAGCTCACGCCCGCCGCGCTGGCAAGGGCTATTCACGTGCCGGCTTCACGCGTGAACGACATCGTCCTTGAACGGCGTGGCGTGACCGCGGATACCGCTCTTCGTTTGACGCGTTATTTCGGTGGCGACGAGGTGGACGCGCAAGGTTGGCTGAATATGCAGGCGGCCTACGATCTCAAAATTGCCGCTAAGGCGGCTGGCAAGACGATCGCGAAAGAGATCACGCCCATCGAACGCGAATTTGAATCCGCCTGATTCGAGCTTCGGCGATAGGGTCGACCATCCTTCGCGCGGGATCTTGCCTCGGCACCAGCCACTCAGCGCAGCGATTCAATCAGGTCGATGTACTTCTGCTTCGCGTCATCCGCGCTGACGCCTTTTTGCGCCGTCCACGCGTCCCATTTGGCGCGCGCCACGAAGTCGCTGAAGCTGGGCTTCTTCTCGGCGTTGTCGCCCAGCGTGGCTTGCTTGTAGAGGCCGTAGATCTTTAGCAGCGTGACGTTGTCTGGTCGTTCTGGCAGCAGCTTGGACTGGGCCTCGGCGGCTTCGAAGCGAGCCTGGATATCGTTCGTGTCGGACATTCGTCGTGTGTCTGGAAATTGAAAGACGTCAGTCTGACAGCCCCGCGCGCGCGAGTTCCACGTCGAGCCGTTCGCGGGCATCGACCGGCTTCAGAGCCGCCGCCTTTTCATAGAGCCGCGTGGCTTCTGCCATGCGGCCATCGCCGTGCAGGGCGAGCAGCCCACGGGCGTACTCCATGAGGCCGCTGGCGGAATCGGGATGCAGTTCGAGGCCGCGTTCGAACAGCTCGATGGCGGTTTCTGCGCGCGCGCCGTAAGTCATGCGCGCCACCAGCGGGCCGACCTTGTCGATCACCTCCGCATGAAAGGCGCCGAGCGAGATGTGGGCGTCGGCATGGTGGGGCTGCAGCGCGATCACGCGTTCGAGCGAGTGCTTCACCTTGCCGCCCAAGCCCTGAGCCAAAGCACGCGCCACGCTGATGCCTTCGGCGTAGCGACCCAACGCGTAGGCCTGCCAGTAGAGCGCCTGGCAGTTGTCCGGCTCGGCGGTTGCCTGCGCACCGGCGCGCTCGGCGACCTGACGAAACAGCGCGAGGCGCACCGACTCGCGCCGCTCCAGGTAGTTGGCATAGACGGCGGTCGCCTGATTGGCCAGCGCCAGGCCCTGGTCGCCGTGCAACAGCCCGATGCTGACGGCCTGCTCGAAATCGCCACGGTGATATCGCGCCCAACCCTCGAGCAACGGCCCAGGTGTCGGCGGTGGCAGGGCTTGGCCCGCGTGCAGCTGCCGCCATTGAATTTGGAGCGTCGCTGCGTCGAAAGCCGGTACGTCGGGGTACGGCACGCGTGTCCAGACCCCGACGATCGGCGCCGTGCCGGGCGTCATGAGCGAGATCGGTCTGAAATCGTGAGGAGGCATCGGTGGCTTCAGGCTGCAGCCATTTTTGGCGAGCTGCCGGGCGTGTCCGGCGTGCGCGACGCGCTCGGCGAATAGGCGGCCGTCAGCGTCATCAAATGCTTGCGCTGCTCAAGCTCCAGATACGGCGCGAGCAACTGCAGCGTGTGCTGTGCGCCGCGTAGCAGGGCGCCTTGCACATGCTGCGGCTCGAGCGCCTCGCGCGGGTTGCGAACGTATTCGTAGCTCAGCCAGTAGGTCAGCACCACGACCATGCTTTGCGCCAGCGCGTCGACCTCGCGCATGTCGATGTCGAGGTGCCCCGCGCGGCTCAGGCCGGCGAGCAGCGCCCGCATGGCGCGCACCTTGTTCTTGAGCACCAGCTGAAACTGCGTCTCCAGATGCCGGTTCTTGCTGAGCAGATCGTTCAGGTCGCGGTACAGGAAGCGGTAGCGCCAGATCAGCTCGAACAGGCTGTGCATGAAGAACCAGGCGTCTTCGACGTCGTGCACCCCTTCGCTGGCGTGCAGCAGCTCGTCGAGCTCGGTTTCGTAGGCTTCGTAGAGCCGGTTGATCAGCTCGTCTTTGGCGGGGTAGTGGTAGTAGAGATTGCCGGGGCTGATGCCGAGTTCGCCCGCCACGAGCGTGGTCGACACGTTCGGTTCCCCGAAGCGGTTGAACAGCTCCAATGCTGCTTCGAGGATGCGTTGCGCTGTTCGGCGTGGCGCCTTCTTGACCATGACGGTGCCTCGGTTTTTGTCTCTGAGGTCACTCTAGCGCAACTCCGACCGGAGCGGGGTCAGCGCAGACCCCTTATCTTGGGCAACGCAATGGATTTGCCGCAGCCTATGTCTTGCGTGCCGGACGGGGAGCGGACGCCGCTGCCGAAGAGGGCGAAGCGTTGGTTTGCTCGCCTTGCGCCAGTTGCGCTTCGAGCGCCGCCACCCGCGCCTGCAATGCGGTCCACTCCGCAGCCGACGGCAGGCCGAGCTTTTCGAGCGCGCGCGCCACGCGCTCTTCAAAAATGTTCTCCAGCTTGCCCCAGCCGCCAGCCGCCTTGGTGCCGATCTCGCTTGCCAGCCCGGCCATGCGAGCCTGCGCTTGTGCCAGGGTTTCTTCGGCCGCCTGCTGCGTCTTCTTCTGCATGCCCGCGCCGTCTTTCACCAGCGCCTCGAAGGCCTTGCTGCCCTCCTGCTGCATCTTGGCAAAGGCGCCGAGGCCGGCAAGCCAGATCTGCTGGGCGGAATCCTTGACGCGGTCGGCGGATTTGTCATCGTCTTTGGTGGGCATGCTGATCCTGATGAGTGAATAAGATGCGGCACTCTAGCGGGAGCGGTGCGCTGGCGTTAGAGCGGCGTGTCTAGCTGCTTTTTGCCACATGGCCCGATGTGATAATTGTCCGCAACAACAGCAGGGGACCCCATGATCCTGGTTACAGGCGGTGCCGGCTTCATCGGTGCCAACTTCGTACTCGACTGGCTCGCGCAAAGCGACGAGGCCGTCGTCAATCTCGACAAGCTCACTTACGCCGGTAACCCCGAGACGCTCGCGTCGCTCAAGGGCAACCCCAAGCACGTCTTCGTGCAGGGCGACATCGGCGACAGCGCCTTGCTCGACCGTCTGCTCGCGGAACACAAGCCGCGTGCGATCGTCAACTTCGCGGCCGAGTCGCATGTCGACCGGTCTATCCACGGGCCCGAAGACTTCGTGCAGACCAACGTGCTCGGCACCTTCAGGCTGCTCGAATCCGTTCGCGGCCACTGGGCTGCGTTGCCGGCCGATCAAAAAGCCGCCTTTCGGTTTTTGCACGTGTCGACCGACGAGGTGTACGGCTCGCTCTCGGCGACCGATCCGGCCTTTAAAGAAGACAACAAGTACGAGCCCAACAGCCCGTATTCGGCCAGCAAGGCTGCCAGCGACCACCTGGTGCGCGCATGGCATCACACCTACGGCTTGCCGGTGCTGACGACCAATTGTTCGAACAACTACGGGCCGTTCCATTTCCCCGAAAAGCTCATCCCGCTGATGATCGTCAACGCGCTCGAAGGCAAGCCGCTGCCGGTGTACGGCGACGGCATGCAGGTGCGCGACTGGCTCTACGTCAAGGACCATTGCAGCGCCATCCGCCGCGTGCTCGAAGCGGGCCGGCTGGGTGAAACCTACAACGTCGGCGGCTGGAACGAGAAGCCGAACATCGAGATCGTCAACACGGTGTGCGCACTGCTCGACGAGTTGCGGCCCAAGGCCGGCGGCAAAAGCTACCGCGAACAGATCACCTACGTGACCGATCGCCCCGGCCACGACCGCCGCTACGCCATCGACGCCCGCAAGATCGAAAAAGAACTCGGTTGGAAGCCCGCCGACACCTTCGATACCGGCATTCGCAAGACCGTGGAGTGGTACCTGGCGAATGGCGAGTGGGTGCGCAACGTGCAGAGCGGCGCGTATCGCGAATGGCTTGAGAAGCACTACGAAACGCAGCCAACGCTGCCAGAGACGTTTCTTGCTGAGCGTGGCAACGGCCCACCTCAAGAGCGCGATTGGTCCTGAGCCTCCATGACGATTAAGATTCTTCTCTTCGGCAAAGGCGGGCAGGTCGGCTGGGAGCTGCAGCGCAGCCTGGCGCCGCTGGGTGAACTCGTCGCACTTGACTTCGACAGCACAGACTTCAACGCCGACTTCGGCCGCCCCGAGCAGCTGGCAGAGACGGTCTTGAAAGTGCGCCCCGACGTCATCGTCAATGCGGCCGCCCACACCGCCGTCGACAAGGCCGAGAGCGAGCCCGACTTCGCGCGCAAGCTCAACGCCACCTCGCCCGGCGTCGTAGCCGAAGCAGCGAACCAGATCGGCGCGCTCATGGTCCATTACTCGACCGACTATGTGTTCGACGGCAGCGGCAGCAAGCCCTGGCGCGAAGACGATGCGATCGGGCCGCTCAGCGTCTATGGCCGCACCAAGCTCGAAGGCGAACAACTGATCGCGGCGAACTGCCCGCGGCACCTGATCTTCCGCACGAGCTGGGTGTACGCCGCGCGCGGCGGCAACTTCGCCAAGACGATGCTGCGACTGGCAAAAGAGCGTGAACGCCTGACGGTCATCGACGACCAGTTCGGCGCACCGACCGGCGCCGAGTTGCTCGCCGACCTCACTGCGCATGCGATTCGGGCGACCTTGCAAGACGAGAAGAAGACCGGGCTGTACCACCTCGTCGCTGGCGGTGAAACGTCGTGGCACGGCTATGCAAAGTTTGTCGTCGAGCAAGCGCGAGAAGCCGGCGTCGAATTGAAGGCGTCCCCATCGACCGTCGATGCCGTACCGACCAGTGCCTTTCCGACACCTGCCACTCGCCCGCAGAATTCACGGCTCGACACGAGCAAGCTGCAGTCGACTTTTGGACTGACGTTGCCGCATTGGCAGGCGGGCGTGGCACGGATGCTGCGCGAAATTTTTTGATGCAATAGAATCAGTGCATCAATTCATCAAGGAATCATGATGCGAACCACGTTGGATGTTGCCGATGACGTCCTGGCTGCAGTCAAAGAACGTGCGCGCCTCGAAAACAGTACCGCTGGAGAGGTGCTTTCGAGATTGGCGAGGCAGGCATTGACTGGTCGCGGCACGCCGCCATCGGATCGGTCGGCTGCAGGTTTTAGAACCATTCCCAAGCAAGGTCATGTGGTGACGAACGATCACGTCAACGCCATTCGGGACTTAGAGGGAATCTGATGCGAGCGCTGCTCGACGTCAGCGTGTTGATCGCCTTGTTCGATTCAGAGCATGCCCATCACAGCCTTGTTGCGGAATGGCTGGCCACCGAAGCGACGCAGGGGTGGGCCACTTGCCCCCTGACGCAAAACGGATGCGTGCGCATCATGTCGCAACCCAAATACGCCAACCAGACCTCGGCTGCTTTGGTAGCGGACATCCTTGCCGAAGCGACCTTAGCCACCGGCCATGCGTTTTGGCCTGATTCCTATAGCGTCCTGGAGCAGGGCGCAGTGGACTGGGACAAGCTGTTGACGGGGCGCCATCTCACCGATGTTTACTTGCTCGGCTTGGCATGCCGCAACGGCGGGCGCTTGGTGACCCTGGATCAGGGAATTCCTTTGGCTGCCGTGCCGACCGCGCGCGCTGAGAACCTCAGCGTCCTTTTCCCCAAGCCACACTGAACAAAATGACCCAACGCAAAGGCATCATCCTCGCCGGCGGCTCAGGCACTCGCCTGCACCCCGCCACGCTCGCGATGAGCAAGCAACTGCTGCCGGTGTACGACAAGCCGATGATCTATTACCCGCTGACCACCCTGATGCTCGGTGGCATGCGCGACATTCTGATCATCAGCACCTCGCAAGACACGCCGCGGTTTCAGCAACTGCTGGGCGATGGCAGTCAGTGGGGCATGAACCTGCAGTACGCGGTACAGCCGAGCCCTGACGGACTGGCGCAGGCCTTCATCATCGGTGAGCAGTTCTTGGACAACGCGCCGAGTGCGCTGGTGCTGGGCGACAACATTTTTCATGGGCATGACCTGGAGCATCTGCTGAAGGATGCCGATGCAGTCGCTTCAGGTGCGACCGTGTTCGCGTACCACGTGCAAGACCCCGAGCGGTACGGCGTCGTGGCTTTCGATGCGAATGGCAAGGCCAGCAGCATCGAAGAAAAGCCGCTCAAGCCCAAGAGCAGCTACGCCGTGACCGGCCTGTACTTCTACGACAACGAAGTCACCGCTATTGCCAAAGCAGTGAAGCCCAGCGCAAGAGGCGAACTCGAGATCACCGCGGTCAACCAGGCCTATCTGGACAGCGGCAAGCTGACCGTTCAGATCATGCAGCGCGGCTATGCGTGGCTGGACACCGGCACGCATGAAAGCCTGCTTGAAGCAGGGCAGTTCATCGCGACGCTGGAGCATCGGCAGGGGTTGAAGATTGCGTGCCCCGAAGAGATTGCCTGGCGACGCGGCTACATCACTGCGGACCAATTGCAAGCGCTGGCGGCGCCGCTGTTGAAGAGCGGGTATGGCGCCTATCTGGGACGCCTGCTAACCGACCCGATTAGATGATCAGATGTTGACGACGATGACAAACAGAGAGACGAGCAACTTATGAGAGCCACGCCCACCGCAATCCCCGAAGTTATCGTGATCGAGCCGAAAGTCTTCGGCGACTCGCGCGGCTTTTTCTACGAGAGCTTCAATCAGCAAGGCTTTGACGAAGCGATCGGCAAGCACGTCGACTTCGTTCAGGACAACCACTCGCGATCTAGCAAAGGCGTGCTGCGCGGATTGCACTATCAAATTCAACAACCGCAAGGCAAGCTCGTGCGTGTGGTCAGTGGAGCGGTGTTCGATGTGGCGGTGGACATTCGCAAGTCGTCACCGACGTTCGGCAAATGGGTCGGTGTTGAGTTGAATGAAGAGAATCACAAGCAGCTGTGGGTGCCGCCGGGGTTTGCTCATGGCTTTCTGGTTCTGAGCGAGACGGCGGATTTTTTATATAAGACTACGGATTACTACAGCCTGACAGCTGAGCGAGCAATCCTTTGGTGTGACCGGCAGCTTTCAATATTATGGCCGGGTGTTGGAGTCCCGACGTTATCGAGTAAAGACGAGTTAGCCTCAGAGTTTGCGAACGCCGAATTGTTTAGTTGACTTTATTGGCAAGGTGATAAGCGCTACAAACTTTGCAGATGAAAACGTTGTAAGTTGACTAGACTATGGCCAGTCAGTCTTCTGCAGTCACTGCGGTGCTAATTTTTGGCGCAGTCACGAGGATCGAGATCTTTTGAGTGGAAGTCGGGCAACCAAATGCCGCGGCTGCGTGGATCGACGGCGGTTTAGCTAGCTGCCACGATGATCAGGCCTACTCGAGAGCTCATGCTTAGCACTTGACATTGCAAGTTGATTAAAGTGGATCATCGACTATCGCTCAGGACTTATTTTCGGAACCGTGGCCGGAGCAAAATACGCCAACAGTAGTATTGCGAAGCATTGGGTGACTTTCCGGATTCGTGCCCAGAAAGGCATACATCTCGTGTTCGGTATTTGTGCGCCAATTAGCGTGATCGTTGATCCCAAAAAACTCATCGATTTCGAAGCCGCCTTCTAGAAACAGGTTCCTGACCTCAGCCGGAGTGAACTCTCGGTTATGCCTGTCAGTCGACCCGAAGAAAATCTCGGTTGGCCAAAAAACATTAGAACCCTTCATGAGCGCAACGACGTTGCTCAAATTGCAGACGTTTGGCGTAGAGAAAAGAACTTTGCCGCCATTGCGCAGCACGCGCCTGAACTCGGGAAGGATCTCCGCAGGATTTTTGATGGCGATGTGCTCAAGCACCTCAGTGAAAACAACAGCATCGAAGGTGCCATCAGCAAAGAGAAGGGCTTCTTTCTCAATATCGCATACTTTCACGTCGAATAGGCTTGCCACCTCAGGGCTCGGGTACGCGCCCATCCAGTCGGCGGTAACGTTGATGCCTGACACTTGGTATCCAGCATTATGGAGCGCCAAGCCAAGATAACCGGGTGCATTGCCTACATCGAGAATCTTGGCGCGCTTGCTCGCGAGAGTCGGAACGTGGCGCGCGGCAAGTTGAACCATCATGGCAAACCGAAGACGCGAGCAACTGTAGTATTGGGACTTAGACGCTTCGCCGATTACACTCTCAACTATTTGGAGCACCTGCTCCGCATGCATCTCTTCGACCCCTTGGAAAGCGGGAGCCGCTGGCAGATCAATGTCGACTGAAAACCGTAATACCGCTTTATAGACTTCGTGATTCATGGGTACTTCACTTGTAATTGAGTGCAATTCGCCGTTGTGATTGATCAGTTCGCTTTCACGCCTGGTGCCGGTGAGCCCATCACTTTGAATATGGCCTTGAACCTAGGTGCCGCCTTGTCGGTGTCGGTCATGTCTGTGTTGAGAGATTGACTGGGGCCTTAACAGAAGTCAAGGCGGAAAGAAATGCGCCGGCAACATTATTCCAGCTGTTCTCTTTGGCATAGGTAGACGAAGTCTGGGAAAGCTTCAAGTAGAGAGCTGGATCCCTCAAAATCCCAATTGCGGCCCGTGCCAAACTAGGGCTGTCGATCCCGGTTGTAATCACGACGTTGCGGATGTCGTCGAACACATGAGCCGCAGACGCGATTATCGGTAGCGACAGGCCGAGTGCATCGCCCGCGGAGGCGCTGCCGCCCTCAATACTTTGGTCGTAAGGCAGCATAACGATGTCTCCTTTGCTGATCTCGCTAAGCACATCGCGCTTGTCGAGAAAGCGAGTGTCAATCACAACCCGGTCGCCAAGCTCAAGGCGCTTAACTGCTTGCTCGCATGCGTCCGCTTCGCGGCGCGAATCCTCGCTCGGATAGAGCGAGCACTGCACCCGCAATGTCGCACTAGGAAACGCCTTCAGAATTTCTGGCATGGCTTCGATCAAGCGCCGTGCTCCTTTGTGCTCCCTGAGAAATCCGTTAGTGACGATGACAGGTGGCTGCGCTGTCCAATCGCGTTGCGAGATGTCGCGGACTGGATGCGCGTCGAAGTCGATGCCCAACGGCAGCAGCGACAACACTACGCCCTGCTCTCGCGCCGCAGATACCTCTCGCTCGCTATGCGAAAACAGCGTTGCACCCTCTGCCGCGAGTTGCTTCAAATGGGGGAAACTTTCCGGCGGGCACTGGTGCATGACGACCGCGACCGCTATGCCGTGATTTAAGCAGTCCTGACCAAAGGCGCACAGCATCGCGGGCGAATAGTAGGCCGGGTGGTAATGGATCAGCACGCCCTCCGCGCCCCACTCGATCAGCGAAGACACTGCGGTGCTTTTGATGTGACTGAGCGCCCATTCATGGTTGTCGTAATACCATCCAATGCGAGCGTCGACGACTCCAGACGGAATGACGGCCTCTTCTTCGGCTGAATCACAGGTAAGCACATGATTGCGTACGCCGTGAGCGGTGAAGATCTCGATAAGCTTTCGCGCATATTCGCCAATGCCGCAGCGGATGCCGATAGTGCCGAAATGCGCGACAACACGCTTTTGGCCGAACGCATTCAATTCGGCGATCCCACGTGTGCGAAGGTGCATCGAGCGCAAACGCATGCCCAAGCGCGGTGAGATTCGCTCCCAGGCAAATCGCTGTTCGACGAGTTCGCGATTGCACTCGCCCATGGCGCGGCGCTCTTCCGGTTCGGCCAGCAGCATCGCAATGTTCGACACCATAGCGTCGACCTCGACCACGCGCAGACCACTCGTTTCCTTCGAAGCAATCCCGCGTGCGCCCATCGGTGTTGCTATCACTGGCAACCCCGCTGCCATGAAGTCGAACATCTTGATATTGGTACCCGAGCCAGACAGCATCGGGTTGACGGCCAGATCCGCAGCGTGCAGCCATAAGAGCTTCTGCACGTCGTCGATCATGCCGGCCAGCCGCACATTGGATGCGATCTCGATTAGCCGCGTGCATACGCCCCCGGCAATGACGAACTGGACATCCGGTAGTTGGGCAGCAAACACGCCCGCGATGAGTCTTCCTGCCTCAACGTTCGGGTCGTAGTTGCTGCCGATGAAGAAGACGACCTTCGCATCGTGCGAAATTTGAAGATTCTCGCGTGCCGCGTCGCGCTGATGTGGGGTCGGCGGTTGGATCGCATCGGCGAAAACGCCGTTTGGCATGGACTGCATACGCGCGCGCGACCAGCCGTAGGCGCTTTCGAAGCCTTTCGCATCCTCATCTGAACATGCCAGGATCATGTGCGCTCTGTCGCCGGCTGTGCGTTCGGCTGCTTCCACCTCCATAAGAATGTCGCGCTCAAACGGGGCGTCAAGGTTAAGAATCTGCGCTCGCAGATCGCGTTCGACGTTGTGCGAGTCGTACACCACAGTCTTGCCCGCTAGCAACCCATCGTCGACCAGCGGAGCTACCCAAGGGTGCGAGAACACAACGACATCGGCCCACTCAACCGCTTCGAGCGTTTCGGCTAAATACTCCGGCGACAGGTGCGCCTGACGCCCGAACACCATGTCAATCACAACACGGCCCCCAGCTTGCAGCGCGGCTTCCGCCGCAGCCGCGTGGTGCTCTACGCTCAAGGGAACGTCGGTTTCTTCCAATCCAGGCGTAATCTGATGGCGCCGGTAGTTCTCGCCGGGCCAGTCGTACGTACCTACATATCGTGCGTCGATCCCTTCACCCAACGCGTGGTAGAGACCCAAAAGGCGGAGTCGGCCGCCGCCGACCGCCGGAATGATCGGTTGCATGTCGAGAATCGCGACCCTAAGGCGCTTCGGATCCGGCCGGTCTAGTCCCGCCTGCAGCAGGCGCTTGGCGGTTATCGGCCACTGGATGCCGGCCGTGCGCTGCCGTGCTGCGTTGCCCATTCGGGCCGCAAGCTTTCGGTCGTTCCACATGCGTTCAAGCGCGTGGCGCACCGACCCAATATCAGGTGCGCAGACAAAGCCGGTCTGGCCGTCTTCGACGAAGTGCGCGGGCTCGCCCGAGTCGCTGCAGGTAATCACCGGCTTGGAAGATGCAAAGGCCTCTAGGGTGACATAGCCGTAGTCCTCGCGCACCGGCAAGAAGGGAACCGCCAGGCAGCTTGCGTAGAGCTCCTTAAGGCGCTCGTCGCTGACGCGGCCCGCAAATTCGATGCGGGTATCACCACCCGCTAGCGCCTTCAGCGAATGCTCGGCTTCGCCGGTGCCCGCGATGATTAGTCGTAACGGCAGGCTTGACGACGTGACCGCCATGATCAGCAGATCGAGCCGTTTCCAGCGATGAAGCCGCCCGGGAATAAAGAAATACCCTCCGTCGCCTTGGTTGAAAAATCCGATTTCCTCCATCGGTGGGTGCATCACCGAGGCATCCAGTTCATTCCATAACCTCAGACGCCGCGACACTTCGTTTCCAATAGAAAAGCGTTGCGCGATGCGGCCTAGCGCCTCGGTATCCGCGCGAACGATCCAGTCGCGTTGCGTCCGCACATGCTCGTCGGCGGAGGGAAAAGTGAGGTCAAACATGTCGTAGAACACGCGCACCGTGTGAACCAGCCAAAGGACATGGTTCGGATGGCGCGCAGCGTACGACGGCGCCTTGGTGGAGATGACCATGTCGTAGCAGCCAAGGTCTAGCGCCTCGAATGCTTGGTATCCCGCCTGAATGCCTTCGAAGGTCGATTCGTCGACGACCTTTTGGATCTCGTCAACGACACAGCCTTGATGGCGCAAAGCATTCGCCAAACCTTGGAAGAGACGCTCGGCCCCTCCCTTTTCCTGCGTCGACGACGTCGGCGCGAGGACCGCCACGCGTTTGCCCTCATAACGGCCGCCAACAATTACGTTCCCCTGTGTCGCTGCCTTTGTTTCCGCGGGTGGCATCACGGCTGGTGCCTCTACGGGCTCGCCGGCAACAGGCGGTGGCGCCAGCGCTCCTCCTAGCCGCTGCTTCAGATTTGGGACAAGGGTCAGTGCTTTGGAAACCGTGTGCTGCAATCGGGGAGAAGCCGCTAGGCCGACCGCTAGCGATCGTAAAGGCCCCTTGGCGCGGCGCTTGAGTCCGCTGCGCACCCGCTTCTCTTTGAATGCGCTCTTCATCCGCGCCGCTGGCTTACCCATCCATCGCAATGGCGCCGAGACCTGCCAGGAAGTGCTTTGCAGCATCGCGTCCACTCGCTGCGAAGCGGCCGCCGCTTGCTGCGAGGCGGCCGCCGCTTGCTGCGAGGCAATTACCGCCTGCTTTGATACGAGCGCCGCGGCCTGCTCAGCGTGTTCAGCACGCGCCTGGAAGGCGGCCGCATCGTTCGCAGCCTTGCCGGCCAACGCCTCTGCCAGCTCCGAACGTGCGCGTGACTGTCGCATCTCGATCTGCGCCTTATGTTGACCGGCTATCGCGCGTTGCGCCCTCTCCTCTGCAGCGCGCAATCGCTCAACAGTTTGCTCGGCGCCGGCCTTGACACCGACCAAATCTTCTTCGACTTGATCAACCCGGTTTTCGACAGCGTCAGCACGGTCGATGATCTGATCAACCCGGCTTTCGACGGCACCAGCGCGGTCGATGATCCCGTCGGCCGCGCTGTCATAGCGATGCACCATGCGCTCAAGCGAAGTGCCGAACTCGTGGTCGAAAGGCCCCGAAAAAAGGGCCAGCACCTCAATCGGTGCTGATTTCTGAGCGACTACCGAATAGTCCGGGCTGACTCCGTTGAGAACGTCGTTCAGACGTAGCGCGGACTCCGCTGGCTGCGATTCCTGCAGCCGCACAATTTTGTTTTGGAGAAAGCCCGCGAACTCTGTGGCGAAGCTCAACAGCACCGGCGGGATAGGGCGCACATGCGTGGGATCGAGGTAGAACGTTGTCGCGCCGACGACGAGGTTCTCAGGGTTGGGCGTCTCCATGATCAGCAGACCGCCAGGCTTGAGTACCCGCATCGCTTCCGAAATCAGCGTGCGGACATCATCGAAGGGAATGTGCTCGACGACGTGGAAGGCTGACACCACCCAGACGCTAGCATCTCCGAGCTGGCGGAGGGTATGCAGCGCATCAGCCTGTTCGACCTGCAGCCCAAGGTTACGGCAGAACGCCAGCATGCCCTTATTGATGTCGACCCCACTGGCGTCGAAGCCCCATTCGGCGGCGAGTTCGATCCATTCACCACGGCCGCATCCAAGGTCGAGTAGTTTGGGTGTCGACTCCAGCACCAGCACCGGTTCCAAAAAGGGGCGATAAGCCGTCAGCCGCGAAGTGATCAGCTCTCGTGTGCCTCTGCAGCGCATCTCAAAGGCAGTATAAAAGTCAGAAGATTCCATGTTTCACAACGTTGTTGAATCGCCAATACTATTCGCAAGGCAGCGACGTTTGAACATGAACTCTTTTAATTGCGTCCAGATCACGTCGATCGCAGCCGTATGTGCCGAGCGCCAATTCGCTCGGGCGCGCTGAATGCCTTTGGAAAATCGTAGAAGCATTCGTGAAGCCACACAGAATCAGCTTAGAAAGATCGGAATATGTAAAAAACGAATGAGACGGCTTCTGCATTCAAAACGAGTGGCCTTCTGTATTTCGACGAATATCAGCAGTGACCATCATCGAGCAGAGCTGTTCCAATGTTGTGGTTGGCGCCCACCCCAACTTTTCCCTAGCTCGTGCTGGATTACCAATCAACAGGTCGACTTCCGCTGGACGATAGAACTTTTGGTTGACACGAACAAGCGTCTTTCCAGACTTCAAGTCGATTCCCACTTCGTTTTCTTCTGTGCCTTCGAATCTCAACTCATAGCCCGCAGCCTTGAAAGCCATATCCACGAATTCACGGACGGTTTCAGTGCGGTTAGTGGCCAGTACATAGCTATCAGCTTCTTTGGCCTGCAGCATCAGATACATACCCTCTACATATTCTTTTGCAAAGCCCCAATCACGTTTCGCTCCCATGTTTCCAAGCTCGAGCACGTCGAGTTTCCCCAGACGAATCTTAGCAACTGAATCCGTAATCTTGCGAGTCACAAACTCGCGTCCGCGCAGCGGGCTCTCATGATTAAACAGGATGCCGCTGCAGCCGAAGATGTCATAGCTCTCGCGGTAGTTGATGGTCATCCAATGAGCGAACAACTTGGCCACGCCATAGGGGCTGCGAGGATAAAACGGCGTCTCTTCAACTTGAGGTATGGCTTGCACCTTGCCGAACATCTCGGATGTCGACGCCTGGTAGAAGCGAATGCCGCGGTTGGTCAGGCGGATGGCTTCGAGCAAATGCAGTGCGCCCATGGCAGTGATCTGCGCCGTCGCGTCGGGCTGGTTAAAGCTCACGCCCACAAAACTCTGGGCAGCCAAGTTGTAAACCTCGTCGGGCGCTGCTTCCTTCATGAGCGTCAAGGAGCTGCCCAGGTCCGTCAGGTCATATTCGATGAGGTGCAGATCCGGGTTGTCCTGGATGCCCAACTCTTCGATGCGCCAGAAATTCACTGAGCTTGTGCGGCGATATGTGCCATAAACAACATAGCCCTTGCTCAGCAGCAATTCGGCAAGGTATGCCCCGTCTTGTCCTGTGATCCCCGTAACTACCGCGCGTTTCTTCATGAAATGACCTCTCGTGGTGAACCGGCAACATCCAGACGGTTGCCGAACCCGCAATTTTGCCGCAAACCGAAAGCGGTTCCGTCGATCGACGCGCCGATCAAGACGGTTCAACTTCGATCCCGCTTTGCTACAGTGGAAGTGCTTGAAAATTTCGCGAAGGCGCTTTCTCACGGGTTCGGATGGCGCAAGCACCGCGAGCCAGTCAGTCCGACTGCCGACGGCACGGGCTCGATGTTTAAAGCCGCCGCATAAAGAGGGCTGGCTCGGGGTGCTGCGTCCCACGACAAGCGCATGGAATACCTGAATTTCACTGAACAACAGAAAAACCAAATGAAGAAAATCTTTGTCGCTGGTCATCGCAGCTTGGTCGGCACGGCAACGTTAAAAGCTTAGAAGACCGCTGGGCATCACGAAATCATCACGCGCTCGCATGCAGAACTCGATCTCTCGGATCGCGTCGCGACCCGCAACTTTTTCCTTGAGCATCGGCCGCAACAAGTCGTGATGTGCGCAGCCAAGGTGGGCGGCATCCTCGCTAACTCAAGCCTGCCGGTTGACTTTTTGCACGGCAACCTCGCCATTTAACTCAGTGTGTTCGAGGCGGCACATGCGGCGGGCATCGAGCGAATGATCTTTCTGGGCTCGTCGTGCATCTACCCGCGCGATTGCCCGCAGCCGATCAAGGAAGTCAATCTTTTGACGGGCCCTCTGGAGGCAACGAATCGCCCATATGCATTGGCAAAAATCGCAGGTGTTGAATCCTGCTGGTCATTCAATCGGCAATACCAAGCACGACATCTAGCGTTGATGCCGACCAACATGTACGGAGAGGGAGACAATTACCACCCCGAACACTCGCACATCCTGCCGACATTGATTCGGCGTTTTCATCAAGCCAAAGTGAATGCCGACCCTTCAGTTGTGGTCTGGGGTTCCGGAACACCAAGAAGGGAGTTCATGTACTCCACAGATTTGGGCGAGGCCATTGTGTTTCTGCTCGGATTGCCCGACACGGGGTTCGCTGCCCTGACGCAGCCTGAGGTCGCGCCGCTCATCAATGTCGGCGTAGGCCACGACATCACAATCCGGGAGTTAGCGACATTGATCAAGTCAGTCGTCGGCTACGAAGGCGAATTAGCGTTCGATTCAAGCAAGCCAGACGGTACGCCGCGCAAGCTACTCGATGTATCGCGTTTGCACAGCCTCGGCTGGCGGGCCCAGACCACGCTTGATGTGGGGGTGAGAACTGCCTATGCGGACTTCTTGCAGAACTCCGCCAACCATGCCCTGGGTTAACCGATCATTCACTGAACGACTATGAAGCAAGCTCAGCGCGATCGCCGTTCACCCGACTGGCGCTGTGCGTACAGAACATCCAGTCGCTTGTTCATTGCTTCTCCTACCGCTGAGGGGCTGTACGTGCTCAAGACGTGCGCGCGTGCAGCTTTGCCGCGCCTTTTCCCGTCAGCTGGGCTCGTTGCAGCAAGGCGCATTATTTCGATTGCAGCCTTTTGATCGGGCTCCGCCCAGGATTGGCCTTCAGACCAAGAATATTCATGTGACTCGAGTGTCCGCAACTGATAAGGCACTGGATAGCCCGTTTCATTTGTCAAAAAGTCGGTGCATCCAGAATAGTCAGTCCCGATAACAATTCGCTCGAAGGCCATCGCCTCTGCCATGCCGAGACCAAAACCTTCGGCGCGATGCAAAGAGACATAAGCGTCTGACACGCTGATCAATCCGAACATTTCCGTCCGAGGCATGTTCTTGTCGAATATTCGGATGCGCGGATCGTCTGACGCTGCCGTTTCCATGATTGCCTTTATATCGGGATAGTGATCTGCTGCGCCGGTAGACTTGATGACCAAACCAACATTCTCATCACCATGAGGAAAAGCACATTGGAACGCCTCGAGCACACCTAGAGGGTTCTTTCTGAACGGCGAGGAATAGTAGTCGAAGCTGAAAATAAAATAAAAGCGGTCTTCATCCATTTCAAAATCTGAACGCCTGGCATGCAACTCGCCTGGATCTTCCATCGCCGGCGGCATCACAGTAATGGGGCCAGAAAAGATATGGGAAAATGCATCTGCAATGAATTTATTGGGTGCCCAAATCTCGTCAATGTCTTCCAGATATTTGCGCCACGCTTCTGGCGCCTTCGAGAGTTCCCAGTAGGTGCATAAGATGTTGTATGACTTTTCCAAAAGCCCGGGGTTTAGCGTCTGAAATATCACCGGAATCTGGTCAGCCGCAACTTCAACGATATTAATTTCATACGCATGAGTAGTGTCATAACGATACTGCATATAGGGCCCGATCAAGCGCGTCTCGATGCCAACCTGGAACGGATAGACTGAAAAAGCCAGTCCGGCGGCTTCGGCAGCCATCAAGTTCGCGCGAAATGCCTGCCCAAGTCCTAAGCCACCTTCTGCGTAGCCAATGAATAACACGCCATGGCGTAATTTATTTGAACTTCTTGCGTACCACTGTGCCTGCAAAAGGCTGCGCTTTAACCACTGCGCACGCGTCTTGACATAAGGGCCAATGAGTTGTGTGGACGTTGCGGAAACGGCGTGCTTTAACCCCTGCAGCTCAAGCTGATCGGCAAAAAACGTAAAGAGTAAACCGGTTCTGCGTATAGCGCGTGCCGTCAAACCTTTCCAACGAACAGAGCCCGAAGCTACGTCCCCGGTCGTGCGGCCATCTGTCGATATTGCTTGCTGAGGATCGATTTCAACGCCGGCTCTCAAAGTGTTCACAAATCCTTTAGTCGACACGACACGTCTTCCCGCATCCTCCGCAATGAGCGCTCGTCGTATCGCCATACTGCTTTCTCGCCAAGAGAACTTGGTTCGAATGGTTCTAACACCGGCTTTCGAGAGCTCACTGTAGCGACCAACGTCCATGTCGTTCGCTTCGAACAAGCGAGCTGTCAAATGCTCTACAGAGGGCTCCCACCAACCCCCTACGTCGCCGAAGCCCTTGTCAGAATAATCAGCCTTGATCGGATCACCATTTATCAACAGGGCGCCAGGAATCGCAAAGTCGACGGTGCTGCTGAAATTGCCAAAGATCGATGGCGTGCCTGCGGCCATGGATTCAGCGACGCTAAAGCCGAAGCCCTCTGAGCGAGACGAACAGATAGTGAAATCAACGCTTCGATAGATCATCGCCAACTCTTCTTCGGCCCTGGCAGACAGCGTCTCGTAAACAGAAATTCCTGCTGCGTCGTGTTCAGAGATTCTTGAGTGCCTCCATACGCGAGTGCCATCAGGAGTGGGCATTACACCTTCGATGCCTACACCCATCAAAATCAGTCTGCACTTTGGATGAGCTTGATGAAACGGCAGCCACGCTTTGAGCATGACATCGAGCCCCTTTCGATACTGGTTGTGCGAAAACCAGAGGAAAGTTTTGCCTTCAAAAAATCGCTCCGTTGGTCCCCACGGCTGAAAGACGTCGCTTTCGACGCCAAGCGGCGCGTAGTGAACGCGATTAAAACCAGCCTCTTTCAACACGTCGACGCCCCAACGTGAAGTTGTTAGGATAAGTTTATAGCGCTCGGTAAACGTGAGCCAGGACTCGGGGGGGCGAGATGTTTCCCAGACCGTGTATAAAAAATCGAAGGGTAGAACGCCGGGGTGTGTAAAAGCCAGCTCCGGGGCATCGGCTCGAATCAATCCATATCTTTTCAAATAAGGATTTAAATTCTTATTTATGATGTTCCATGAGTTGGTTTCGTTTGAATTATGTCTTTGATGGGCGACGTAGTTCCCCAAAAACTTTTTTTCAAACAACCGTTTATTTTTTTTGAGATAATTTAATTTAAACTGACTTGGCTTCGACGAAACGGTCGAGCTAGTCCAGTGTTCAATTTGCGAGTTTGGAAGGTAGGCGCATGTAAAGCCTGCGTCCCTGAGGCGAAATCCGAAGTCTGCGTCCTCGTGATAGAAGCCGTAATCGTTGTCGAGAAAGCCAATCTGTTCTATCGTAGACATTCGCACGCCTGCAAAAGTCAATTCGCAAAAGTCTGATTCAAGGCGTTGGGCGCTACCAGCCGGCGGGGTGAAATCATGCATGAAACTCAGTGCTTCAAGATCCCAATAAACCCGATACGCGAGCTTTCTGAATGAGGCAGCTTCGTCAACCAGCATTTGCGCCGGGGCCACGATGCCCAGATCTGAGTCTGCTATCAATTCAGCGAGCAATTCGCGCATCACGTCCGTGGTGAAAGTGATATCGTTATTCGCTACGAACAGGAAGTCGCAACCCCGCTTCTTGGCTATGTCCGCACCAATATTGCAGGCTTCCGTGTAGGTGTGCGGGCGACCTAGCTGCTCGACATGAACGCCAGCCCGGCGGCAAACTTCTTGTGTGTCATCGGAACTTCCCTGGTCAATGACGACAATCAATTCACTTGGAATTCTCAAGGTTGCAAGCATGCGCTCCAAGAGCTTTCCACCGTTGATCGATGGTATTGCGAGTAGGGATTTTTTTAGGGCGTTTTCAATAACCATGGAAGCTTTTAATTGAGGGCAAATCAGGCA
Organism: Variovorax sp. GrIS 2.14; assembly: GCF_046115955.1. Classification (NCBI taxonomy): domain Bacteria; kingdom Pseudomonadati; phylum Pseudomonadota; class Betaproteobacteria; order Burkholderiales; family Comamonadaceae; genus Variovorax; species Variovorax sp. GrIS 2.14. The sequence continues at coordinate 28,385 of NZ_JBJXIA010000017.1, read as the reverse complement.
AGACGTCGGGCGCTAATGTTCGACGATCCGCCCATGCTCGAGGTGAATTACCCGATTGCACTCTTTGGCGATAAGGTCAGGCGAGTGCGAGGCGAGGATCAAGATCCCCGAACCCGCGACCATGTCTTTCATTCGTTGCTCTGCTTTTTCCGTGAATTCGGCATCGCCAACCGAAAGCCATTCATCCATCAGCAGGATGTCGGCTTTGACGCTGGTCGAAATCGAAAACGCCAAGCGCATCATCATGCCGGTCGAGTAGGTGCGAACCGGCATGTCGAGGTAGTCGCCCAAGCCGCTGAATTCGGAGATGTCCGGTAGCAGGGCGTCGACCTCCTTTTTGCTGAGGCCCATCACCAGGCCACGCAGCATGATGTTTTCCATTCCGGTTGCATCGGCTTCGATGCCGAGCGACGGATCGATCAGGCTCGCGACCGACCCGACGCGACTGAAATCACCCGAAGACGGCTCGTAGATGCCCGCAAGCGTGCGCAAGAGCGTCGATTTGCCGGCGCCGTTGTGCCCGATCAACCCGAGGCGGTCGCCGCTCTTGAGTTCTAGGTTGATCTCGCTTAGCGCCTGGACTACAGCAATGCCGGTTTCTTTGCCGAAGCGCCCGCCAGTGACCGAAGCTGCCAGCGTCTTCTTGAAAGAGTTGGCACCAGCGCCGTAAATCGGGAAATTGACGGAAACGTTTTTGAGGGAAATAGATGCCATGGACTAGAGCCAGTAAACGACGCGGCGACGGTATTTGGCGAAAAGCAATGCAGCCGCCGCCACACAAAATGCCGTCCAGCCAAGGATGCCGTACCAGTTGTACATGGGCGACACGTTGCCCATCAGCGGGGCGCGCAACAAATCGAGCATCTGAGCCAGCGGATTCCACAGGATGTACTTTGCACGGCCGGGCAGGCTTTCAGGAAGCCAGAAGACTGGCGTCAAAAACATCGCCATCTGCATCACGCTGGTGACGATTTGAGCCACATCGCGAAAGCGGGTGCAGATCAAGCCCAACAGCAGGCCGAGGGCATGTGCGTTGATGAGCAGCAGGATGAAGGCCGGAATAACGAGCAGCACAGAAGACTTCAGCGAAATGCCCGCCCAGATGGCGACGGGGATGTACAGCACGATCTGATGCGCGAACACGATCAGGTTGCGCGACATGCTGCGCCAGACAAAAAGGCTGATCGGAAAGTAGCCTTGCTTCAGGTAGTTGGCCGAGGCGATGAAGGCGTTGCAGGAGTCCGACACCATGCTGGAAAAGAAGCCCCAGAAGATGATGCCGAGCGCCAGAAACGGGAAGAACTTGGACAGTTCGGTGCCGAAGAGCGAGCTGTACAGCGGCCCCATACCGCCGATCATCAAGCCCATGCTGAGCGTCAGCCAGAACGGCCCGAGCATCGAGCGCCGGTAGCGCAAAACGATGTCGAACCAGGCCAGCGTCCACCAGATGTCGGTGCGGCGGGTGCCCTCCCACCAATCGGCCCAGGCACTGCGATGCAGGTTTGAATGTGCCTGGCTCATGCGCGCCCGTAAGTGTCTGCCAGGCGAACGATGTCGTCTTCGCCGAGGTAGCCGCCGCATTGCACTTCGATGAGCACGAGTTCGTTTTTGCCGATGTTCGTCAACCGATGTTTCTCTTTGAGGGGGATGTAGCGGTACTGGCCAGGCAGTGTTTCATGCTCGACATCGCCCACCTGGACGATCGCTTTGCCTTGCACCACGACCCAGTGCTCGGCGCGCTGATGGTGGTATTGCAGCGAAAGCGATTCGCCAGGCTTGACCGTGATGCGCTTGACCTTGTAGCCGTCTTCTTCTTTCAGCGAAGCGTACGTGCCCCATGGGCGATGCACAACGGCGGGCAGATTGACGGTGTCGTGTTTGCGCGCCTTGAGCGCATCGACGACCTGCTTTACTTTTTGGGCGCTGTCTTTGTGAGTGATCAGCAGCGCATCGGGCGTGTCGACGATGACCAGATCGCGAACCCCCAGCACGGCCACCATCTTCGGCCCGTGGCTGTCGATCTGCACGTGCGTGCCAGTGGTGTCGATGGCGATGGCATCGAAAGGAATCGTGTTGCCGCTGGCATCAGCGGTGTGCGACCTGGCAACCGACGGCCAGGTGCCGACGTCGCTCCAGCTGAACTTGGCAGGCACCACATGCACGTTGTCGGCGCGCTCCATCACGGCGTAGTCGATGCTGATGTCCGGCTGTAAGCCAAAGGCATGTAGATCGAACTGCACAGCGTTGCCTGCCGCGGTCGAGGTGTCGAGCGCATTGCGCGCTGCAGCCAAAAGCGCGGGGGCGCACTTTTCGAACGCCGCCACGATGGCGTCTGCCGTAAAGCAGAACATGCCGCTGTTCCAGTAATAACGGCCGGTCGCCAAGTAGTCCTGGGCGGTCGGAAGGTCGGGCTTTTCGACGAAGCGCTTGACCATCTGGCTGTCGCGCGAAACCTTGTCGACCTCGATGTAGCCAAAGCCCGTGTCCGGCGTCGTCGGGCTTACACCGAAGACGACCAGCGCACCCTTTTCAGCAAGGCGAAAAGCCTCGCTCGCACTGGCGACGAAGGCATCGACGTCCGGCACCAGGTGGTCGGCCGACAGCACCAGCATGACGGTATCGCCACTGAACTTCTTGATGCACTGCAATGCCGCGAGCGCGATGGCCGGAGCCGTGTTGCGGCCCTTGGGCTCGAGCAGCAGGGTGGCCGACGGTGGGTCGGCCATCTGGGCGAGCACGTCTTTGGTGAGGAACAAATGGTCCTTGTTGGTCACGATGAGCAAATCGCCCGTGCCGCAGGCCTGGCCGCGTTCGATGGCTTGCTGCAGCAAAGTCGAGCCGCCGAGCTTCATGAAAGGCTTGGGAAAGGCCTGGCGGGACAGCGGCCAAAGCCTGGATCCGGCGCCGCCAGAGAGCACCACTGAAAGCAGTCGCATGTTGTTCCTCTGATTTGTTAGGGTGAAGTTTACCGGGCGCTCGAGGTACGGCCGCCTCCAGCGGCGCCGCAGAGCCGCTGAACCGGATCCAACGTTGCGAAGATAATCATGCGCCCGTCGACGCGTTCAGCATGCCGCCACAACAACAAGAGCTCCCTCACCTCGCCCATCCCAAGTACCGCCCCGACATCGACGGCTTGCGTGCGGTGGCGGTGTTGGCGGTGGTCGTGTATCACGCCTTTCCGAAGGCGGTGCGCGGTGGCTTTATCGGCGTCGACATCTTCTTCGTTATTTCAGGCTACCTGATTTCGACGATCATTTTCGGAAGCCTGGCCGGCAGCGGGTTCAGCTACGGCGAGTTCTACGCGCGGCGCATCCGGCGCATCTTGCCTGCCTTGCTGCCTGTCATGGCGGCAACCTGCGTGGTTGGCTGGTATGTGCTGCTGTCGGATGAATTTCGGGAGTTGGGCAAGCATTTGCTGGCCAGTGCCGGCTTCGTGTCGAACCTGGCCTTGTGGAGCGAGGCGGGCTACTTCGATACCGCCGCGGAAAGCAAGCCGCTGCTGCATTTGTGGTCACTCGCGGTCGAAGAGCAGTTCTATATTTTCTGGCCGCTGTTTCTCGGGTTGGTCTGGCGCGCACGCGCCAGCCTGGGTCGGAACAAGCTGACGTGGTGGATCGGCATCGCGGCCGGGCTGTCTTTCGTGCTGAATGTCGCGACCATTCATCGGCACCCCGAGGCGGTCTTCTATTCGCCGCTCTCGCGCATCTGGGAGCTGGCCGCTGGCGCCTTGCTCGCCCATTCGGCACTGCGTCGCACCACGCCGCGCGGCGCGATCAATTCCGAAGTGCGTGTGCTCGCGGGCCTGGTACTTATTGGCCTGGGCCTGTACTTCATCCAGAAAGAAAAGACCTTCCCAGGTTGGTGGGCCATCTTGCCGGTGCTGGGCGCGTGCCTCTGTATTTCGGCGGGGCCGCTCACCTGGCTCGGTCGCAACGTGCTCGGCTCGCGTGTATTCGTCTGGTTTGGGCTGATCAGCTACCCGCTGTATCTGTGGCACTGGCCGTTGCTGGCGTATGCGCGCATCGTCGAGAACGGCGGGCCGACAGCGGCGACCCGCGGCGGCGCAGTGGTGGCCGCGATCGTGCTGGCATGGCTGACCTATCGTTTTCTCGAACGGCCGATACGCAAGAGCAACGACCCGGCAACCGTTCGCTGGTTGCTGATCGGCATGGTCACGTTGGCCGTCGTCGGCATGGCCATTTTTGCGCGGCTCGTCCCTGCCCGGAACAGCGATCCGACGTTGCAGGCCATCGCCTCGGCGAGCACCGATTGGGGCTATCCCGACACCATGCAACTGGTCAAGCGCGGCGGCGAAGAGATCTACAAGATCGGAGCCGGCAGCAAGCGCGTGCTGCTGTTGGGCGACAGCCATATCGAGCAATACGGCCCGCGCGCCCTTGAGTTGGCGCGCACAGCGCCGGAGCAACTCGGCACGCTGTACTTTGCGACCCGCGGTGCTTGCCCAGCCATCCCGCACCTGTCCGAAGACCGTGATCCCGGTTGTGCCGAGCGCCGCGAGCACATGGAGACATTCGCCCGCAGTGCCGATATCGACTCGGTCGTCATCGGCGGTTGCTGGGCCTGCTACTTCGATGTGGGCAAAGCGCCGCCATCGGCAAACGCACCAGCGCCCGACCACTACTACTTTCGCGAAGGCACGACGCGGCACATGCTGCGCGGCGGCGATGGCGTCGAGCGTTCGTTCAACTCACTGGAGCTCTTCCTGAAATCGCTGAAGTCCGCGGGCAAAAAGGTCTATCTGGTGTTGAACATTCCGGTAGGCGATGACTTCGAGCCCAAGTCGATGATCAGCGGAAGCCGCCTCGGCACGCTGACCGCGCCTAGGGTCGACCCACGGGCAACGCTGACGGCTTCGCAGAAGCGCATTCATGACCGGCTGCAGCAAATCGCGGTCGCGAGCGGTGCGGTCGTCATCGATCCGATGGCGACGCTATGCAATGCCGATGGGCAGTGTCTTCGCACCGATGCGGATGGCATTCCCATTTACAAAGACGCCACACATTTGCGCGCTGCGTATGTCAAGCGCTTTGCCTCTTTTGTCGATCCGGCGATCACCCAGTCTAACTAAGCCATGAATTTGATTACGCGACTGACCGGCCTGGTTCGACTCGGGGTGCAGCACGGCCCGCGCATGGCGAGCAAGCTGCCGCAGGCTTGGCGCGTCTACTGCAAGGCGGGCTGGCAGGGCATGGTGTGGGAACTGCGGCGCCGGGTGCGCAAGACCAACGACTACGCGAACTGGGTCGTGACCTACGACACCCTGACAGCCGAGACTCGCACGGCCATCACGCAGCGTGTCGCGGCAATGCAAGCGCCGCCATTGATTTCGATATTGATGCCGACCTACAACCCGAACCCGGTGCACTTGCGTGCTGCCATAGAGTCGGTGCGAGCGCAGCTCTATACGCATTGGGAGCTGTGCATCGCGGACGATGCATCCACGGCGGCGGAAGTCCGGTCGATCCTGGAGTTCTACCGTGACTCGGACCCGCGCATCAAGGTGGTGTTTCGTCCGAAGAACGGCCATATTTCCGCTGCTTCCAACAGTGCATTGGAACTTGTGACCGGCCCCTGGATATCGTTGATGGACCACGACGATCTTCTGCCCGAGCACGCGCTGTTTTGGATGGTCGACTGCATCGCGAAGCATCCCGATGCGCGACTGATCTATTCGGACGAAGACAAGATCGACGAGAGCGGGCAGCGATCCGACCCCTACTTCAAGCCGGACTGGAACATCGACCTGTTTCGCTCGCAAAACATGTTCAGCCACCTCGGCGTTCTGTCGACAGAGCTGGTTCGTTCGGTTGGAGGGTTTCGCGTCGGCCTCGAAGGCTCGCAAGACTGGGACTTGGTGATGCGCTGCATGGAGCACGTCGATGCCTCGCAGGTCCAGCACGTGCCGCGCGTGCTCTATCACTGGCGCGTGCACGCCGAGAGCACCGCGCGCTCGATGAACGCCAAGCCTTACGCGGCTATTGCAGGCGAGCGGGCACTGAACGAGCACTACCAACGCATCGGCGTCAAAGCCGTTGCCGAGTACCAGCAGTTCGGCTATCGCACGCGGTATATGTTGCCGGATGAGCTGCCTCTCGTGTCCATCATCATCCCGACGCGCAACGGGCTCGACCTGATGCGCCAATGCATTCGGTCGATAGACAAGAAGACGACGTACGGCCGCTACGAAATCATCATCGTGGACAACGGGTCCGACGACCCGGCCGCGCTTGCGTATTTTGCGAAGCTGACCGAGCGGGCGAATGTGCAAGTGTTGCGTGACGAGCGGCCATTCAACTACTCAGCGCTGAACAACGGGGCGGTCGCCATTGCCCGGGGCGAGGTCATTGCGCTGGTCAACAACGACATCGAAGTGATGACGCCCGACTGGCTTTCAGAGATGGTAGGCATCGCCTTGCAGCCGGGCGTGGGCGCGGTGGGCGCGCGGCTCTGGTATCCGGACATGACGCTGCAGCATGGCGGTGTTGTGTTGGGTCTCGGCATGGGCATGGCCTCGCATGGGCACAAGGGGCTGCCGCGCGGCTTGAACGGCTATGCCGGTCGTGCTGCATTGATGCAGTCTTTCTCCGCGATCACTGCCGCTTGCATGGTTGTGCGCAAGTCCACCTATGAAAAGGTCGGTGGACTCGACGAAGTCAACTTGGCGGTCGCTTTCAACGACATCGACTTCTGTCTGCGGCTGCGCGAAGCGGGCTATCGAAATGTGTGGACGCCGTATGCGGAGTTGATGCATCACGAATCTGCCACGCGCGGCGACGACATGGCGCCCGACAAGCGAAAGCGTTTCGAGCGCGAGATCGCGTACATGAAGAGCCGCTGGGCGGATGTGATCGCGAACGACCCGGCTTACAGCCCGAACCTGACGCTCGACGCCGAGGACTTCAGCTACGCATGGCCGCCCAGAGTCGAGCGGATCTGACGATGGAAGTTGCAGACCTGGACGTCTCCGTCGCGCTCTGCACACGCAACGGCGCGCGCTACGTCGCAGCGCAGGTCGAAAGCATCTGCGCTCAGGATCTGATGCCGCGTGAAATCGTTGTCTCCGACGACGCATCGACCGACAACACCGTCGCGATCGTGCAGGAGACGATCACACGCTGCGGCATGGCCAGCGTCATCGACCTCACCGTGCTGCGAAACGACCCGCCGCTCGGTGTGACCCGCAACTTCGAGCAAGCGATCGAGGCCACGCGTTGCCCGTTGATCGCGCTGTGCGATCAAGACGATGTCTGGCATGCCGGCCGACTGGCGCGCATGGTCTCGCCATTTCGCCAACGCGCCGATTTGCTGCTGCTGCATTCGGATGCCCGCCTCGTCGACGACGCCCTGGCGCCGCTGGGTTCAACCTTGTTCCACGCACTCGAAGTCAAGCCGTCCGAGCTGGCCGCCATCCAGGCCGGTGCGGCCTTCGAAATCTTCTTGCGTCGCAATCTGGTGACGGGAGCGACAACGGTGTTTCGTCGCTCGCTGCTCGGCGCAGCGCTGCCATTCCCCGCCGAATGGGTGCACGACGAATGGCTGGCGGCCATCGCATCGGCGACGGGTCAGATGGACGTTTTGATCGAGCCGCTGATCGACTATCGCCAGCACGCGTCCAACCAGATCGGCGTGCGTAAGCCGACGCTGGCGGACAAGATCGCGAAGGCGGTCGCGCCACGCGGTGACAAGCATCAAAAGCGTTTGGGCCGGGCGGAAGCGCTGTTGCGACGGTTGACTTCGCTAGGTGACGCGGTGCCCAGCGCACATCTGCAAGCGCAACTCGGCAAGGTAGCGCACCAGCGCTTCAGAGCCGACCTGCCGGCCAACCGCCTTGCGCGCATTCCATCGGTGCTCACCGAAGCCTTGCGCGGCCGCTACGAACGTTTCGACCGCGGCCTGCAATCCGTCGCACAGGACTTGCTGGAACGCGGCTAGGTCTTGTTGCCTTCGAGCTGTCGATAGCGCCAGAAGGTCGCCGAAGCCCACACCTTCAGCAAGCTGGTCACGTGCCAGTACAGATGCTTCGCCTTGGCATGGCTCGCCCGCTGCGCATCGTGGCGCGCTACGAGGTTTTCACCGACCTGAAGTTGCCATCCGGCCAGTTGAATGCGCGCGCAGATGTCGAAGTCTTCGCCGTACATGAAGAACCGCTCGTCGAAACCGTCGATGGCCGCGTAGGCCTCGCCGCGAAACAGCATGAACAGACCAGGAATCCACGCCGGCACCTGCGGCCGCACGTAGCCAGCTTTGCGCCGCGTCAGAATTTCGCGCGGCGTGATGGTGGCTCGATGTTGCTCGGGCACCGATTTGCCGGGCTCGAGAATGCGCGGCGTCAACAGCCCACTGGTCGGCGCGGCCTGGGCCAGCAGTGGCGTGAGCACGTCGCTGTCGAAACGGATGTCCGGGTTGAGCACCAGGAACCAAGGCGTCGTGCAACGCGTGAACGCCTGGTTGTGATTGGCGCCGAAGCCCATTGGCGTCTTGTTCTCGATCCGCTCGACCGGAAAGGCCCAGGTGCGGCCCGCCAGGATGTCGGGCTCGGGGACATTGATGGTGAGCACGACCTTGGCAACGACGGCGCTGCTGTAGCGCGCCAGCTGATCGAGCAGCGGTTCAATCAATGCCAGCTGGCCATGACTGACGATCGAAACGGTGATGGCTGGGGCGTGAGGAGGGGACATCGGCATGGTCTAATTTCGCTCGGGAATTCTAGGGTCCTCTCCCGGTGCACTCCTAGTCATGCCGCACTATCAATGATTGCCCTGATCGTCATCAGTTTTCTCGTCTCCGCGTTCGCCGTGCAGGTCTTCATGCGCCGGGCGCGCCGCCACGCACGGCTCTACGCCGCCGACATGCCGCAGCGGTTTCACAAAGGCCACGTGCCGCGCCTCGGGGGGGCGGGAATCATGCTCGGCATGGGTACGGCGTGGCTCGTGGCGGGCCTCGGCACCGACGTCTTCAACGTCTATTGGCCCTTTAAAGCCGCCGCTGTCGCACTGACGTGCATGACGCCGGCCGTCCTCGGCGGCATCGCCGAAGACGTGACCCAACGCGTGTCGGTGCGCTACCGGCTGGGGCTCACCATCGGCTCGGCGCTGCTGCTGTGCTGGGTACTGGGGCTCGGCGTTTCGCGCACGGGCGTCGAGGTGGTCGATCGGGCGCTGGTCGCGTGGCCTTACATGGCAGTGCTGTTCGCGGCCATCGCCATCGGCGGCCTGCCGCACGCTTTCAACATCATCGATGGCTACAACGGCCTCGCGGGCACGGTGGCGGTGCTGGTGTGCCTCGCCATCTCGCACGTCGCACTGCAGGTGGGCGACAGGCAACTGGCGGCGATGGTGATCTGCTTGATGGGTGCCACGCTCGGCTTCCTGATCTGGAACTACCCGCGCGGCAAGATCTTTGCCGGCGACGGCGGTGCTTACGTGTGGGGCATGGTCATCGCGGTGGCGTGCGTGTCGCTGGTGCAGCGGCACCCGACGGTGTCGCCGTGGTTCCCCATGCTGCTGCTGATCTACCCGGTGTGGGAAACGATGTTCTCGATCTACCGCAAGCTGGCGCGGGGCCAGTCGCCCGGCATGGCCGATGCGCTGCACTTTCACCAGTTGATTTTCCGGCGCATCGTGCGCGTTGCCTTCGCCGACGACGAGGCGCGCCAGCTGCTGGCGCGCAACAACCGCACCTCGCCCTATCTCTGGATCTTTGCTGCGGCAACCGTCGTTCCGGCAGTGCTGTTCTGGAACCGCACCTGGGTGCTGGTCGTTTTTTGCGCGCTGTTCGTCGCGACCTACGTGGCGGCTTACCTGATGATCGTGCGCTTCAAGGTGCCGCGCTGGCTGCGGCCCTGACCGCATGGTCTCCACGACCTCGATTCGCTGACGCACAATTCCGCCGGCTTCTTCCGCCGAATTTCACGAAAACCCATCACCACGTGGACACCATGACCGACCCCGTCCTGAACATTCCTCCCCGCGACAAAGCCGAAATCCTGGCGCAGGCCTTGCCCTATATCCGCAAGTTCCACGGCAAGACCATCGTCATCAAGTACGGCGGCAATGCGATGACCGATCCAGCCCTGCAGGCCGACTTCGCCGAAGACGTGGTGCTGCTGAAGCTGGTCGGCATGAACCCGGTGGTGGTGCACGGCGGCGGTCCGCAGATCGAGGCGGCGCTCAACAAACTTGGCAAGAAGGGCAGCTTCATCCAGGGCATGCGCGTGACCGACGCGGAGACGATGGAAGTCGTCGAATGGGTGCTCGCCGGTGAAGTGCAGCAAGACATCGTCGGCCTGATCAACCAGGCCGGCGGCAAGGCGGTCGGGCTGACCGGACGCGACGGCGGCTTGATTCGTGCACAAAAGCTCAAGCTGGTCGACCGCAATGACCCCAACGTGCATCACGACGTGGGCCAGGTCGGCGAAATCGTCTCGATCGATCCGAGCGTGGTCAAGGCGCTGCAAGACGACGCGTTCATTCCGGTCATCAGCCCGATCGGTTTTGGCGAAGAAAACGAGAGCTACAACATCAACGCAGACGTGGTGGCCGGCAAGCTCGCGACCGTGCTCAAGGCGGAGAAGTTGATGCTGCTCACCAACACACCCGGCGTGCTCGACAAGGCGGGCAATCTGCTCACCAACCTGAGTGCCCGCGAGATCGACGACCTGTTCGCCGACGGCACCATCTCCGGCGGCATGTTGCCGAAGATCGAAGGCGCGCTCGACGCCGCCAAGAGCGGCGTGAACGCCGTTCACATCATCGACGGCCGGGTGCCACACGCGATGCTGCTGGAGATCCTGACCGACCAGGCTTACGGCACGATGATCAGGGCCCGATGATCGGTGCGCCCTGACTTTTTGTGCAGCACTTCACGACGCGTGTTGCCCGGTTGGCGCGCACTCACTAACGAGCTGTTGTGAGGTTGTGCGAGAATCATTTTCTTACATCTTTGCACACGCGCCATGCCCCACGAAGAGATGACTGAAAGCGGTTCCGAATCTGCGGCCGAACTGATCGCTGCACCGGTTCTTCCGGCTGCCCCGGTCGTGCGCAAGCGACCGAAACCGGGCGAGCGTCGCGTGCAGATCCTGCAGGCCCTCGGTGCCATGCTGGAGCAGCCCGGTGCCGAGCGCGTCACCACGGCGGCATTGGCGGCGCGGCTCGATGTGAGCGAGGCGGCGCTGTACCGGCACTTCGCCAGCAAGGCGCAGATGTTTGAAGGGCTCATCGATTTCATCGAGCAGAGCATCTTCACACTGGTCAACCAGATCACCGAACGCGATGCGCCGGGGCGGGAGCAGGCGGTACGGATCGTCTCGCTGCTCGTGCAGTTCGCTGAAAAAAATCCGGGCATGACGCGCGTCATGGTGGGCGATGCACTGGTCTACGAGAATGAGCGTTTGCAACAGCGCATGAATCAGTTCTTCGACAAGATTGAAGCCAGCCTGCGCCAGGCGCTGCGTGGTGCGGCATCGGCCGAGGGCTCGGCCACACCGTCGGTCGATGCACAAGTGCGTGCCTCGGCGCTCACGTCGTTCGCAGTCGGACGGCTGCAGCGCTTCGCGCGCTCGGGCTTCCGGCGGCTGCCGTCGGAGCACCTCGATGCGACGGTCGCGTTGATGGTCTGAGCCGAAACATACCGGGATGTCGGCGCATACCGACAGCCCGACTGAAGCGCGCCGTCGCGCCTCGCTGTCGTGTCAGGCGCTGACCGTCACCCCGACCTTGGCGCCTGCCGCCACGATCTCGCCCCAGGTCGCATCGTCCAGCCAGATACCGTCACGCTCGCGCTCGATGCGCGCACGTCGCTCGGGCTCGCCGGCAATCTGCACCGCATCGAAGCCGGCGCCCGGCGGGCTCTGGCGCAGCCACTCGACGAACTCGCGCGCTTCGTTCTCGAAGCTTGCTTGCGTGCCCAGCTTGGCCGGGTCGATCAGCACCGTCAGCATGCCGTTGAACACGCTAGGCGCGGTGTCGGCCGGGCGATGCCAGGTACCGCCGCCGGTGAGCGCGCCGCCGAGCAGCTCGCACGCGATCGCCATGCCGTAGCCCTTGTGCTCGCCGAAGGTCATGAGCGCGCCGAACAGGCCGTTGCTCTGCGGCACCACAACCACGCCGGGGTCGTTGGTCGGCGCGCCGTGTTCGTCGATGAGGTAGCCGTCGGGCACCTGTTCGCCCTTGTTGTGCGCCACGCGCATCTTTCCTTGCGCGACACGACTGGTCGCGAAGTCGAGCAGAAAGGGTTCGGCACCGGCCAGCGGCACGCCGATGCAGCACGGGTTAGTGCCGAAGCGTCCGTCGCCGCCGCCCCACGGCGCCACCACCGGCCGCGACAGCACATTGACGAAATGAAGTGCCACAAGGCCCTGCGCCGTCGCCATCTCGGCGAAGTGCCCGATACGGCCGAGGTGGTGCGCGCTCGACAGCGTGAAGATGCAACTGCCGTGCTGTTTGGCGCGCGCGATGCCGAGTTCGATGGCCTGCACCCCGACGATCTGCCCGAAGCCACGTTGCCCGTCGAGCGCCATCATCGTGCCGATGTCGAGGTTGATCTTCACCGATGCGTTGGGTGTCAGGCCGCCCTCGGCGATGGCGTCGACATAGCGCGGCAGCATGCCGACGCCATGCGAATCGTGGCCGCTCAGATTGGCCAGTACGAGGTTGGCTGCGACCTGATCGGCTTCGGCCGGAGCGCTGCCCGCCGCCACCAGAATGCCGGTGACCTGCGTGCGAAGAAACGATGCGTCGAGCGTGTGCGACATGGTGGGATCAGAGTCCTTTGGTGTTCAGATAGATGGCGTAGAGCGAACTTGTCGCGCAGATGAAAAGTCGGTTGCGCTTGGGTCCGCCGAAGCACACGTTGGCCACGCGCTCCGGGACGAGCAGCTTGCCGAGCAACGTGCCGTCGGCATCGAACGCGTGCACGCCATCGCCCGCGCTGCTCCAGAGGCGGCCTTCGGTGTCGACCCGGAAGCCATCGAACAGACCGTTGTCGCAGGTTGCGAACACGCCGTTCTTACCGCGTGCTTTGCCGAGCCGCTTGCCATCTGCAGAGACATCGAAACTGCGGATGTGACGCGGCCCATCGGCGGCGTGGCTGGCGCCGGTGTCGGCGATGTACAGCACCGATTCGTCCGGCGAAAACGCCAGCCCGTTGGGCTTCACGAAATCATCGGCCACGAGGTCGACGGCACCACTTGCCGGGTCGATGCGGTACACGTTGCAGGCGCCGATTTCGCTGTCGGCACGTAAGCCTTCGTAGTCCGACAGGATGCCGTAGCTCGGGTCGGTAAACCATACGCCGCCATCCGAATGCACGACCACGTCGTTCGGCGAATTCAGCCGCTTCCCCTGCCAGTGCGATGCCAGCACGGTAATCGAGCCATCGTGCTCGGTGCGCGTGACGCGCCGCGTCAGATGCTCGCAACTGACGAGCCGGCCTTGTCGGTCGACCGTGTGGCCGTTCGTGTTGTTCGCCGGTTCACGGAACACCGACGTCGTCCCGTTGATTTCGTCGTATCGCATCATGCGGTTGTTGGGGATGTCCGACCACACCAGCGTGCGGTGCGCACCGAACCAGGCGGGGCCTTCGCACCAACGGCCGCCGGTCCAGAGTTGCTCGATGCGTTCCGGTCCCGGGATGCAGATGTTGAAGCGGGGGTCGATGCGTTCGAAGGTCATGGTCGATCGTTCCTTTTGTTGTCTCGTTTTTTGGTTTGCGTTCACCGCTCGGCGCGTGAGCTGGCGAGCACGATCACCGCGATGATGATCACACCGGTGAGCAAGGTGCGCGGCCCCGGTCCTGCGCCGACGGCGTTGAGCAGCGCCACCAGCAGGAACATGAACATGGCGGCGCCCCAGATGCCCGGCACGCTGGGCCGACCGCCGGCCACCGCCGTACCGCCGATGACGACGACGGCGATGGTCATCAGCAAATACTCCTGGCCCTGGTCGAGCGAGTTGCCGCCTGAGAAGCCCGCGATGAGCGCGCCGGTGAGCCCGGCCAGTCCGGCACAGATCACATAGGCCAGGAACCGCGTGCGCTCCACCCGCAGCCCGGCGAGCAGGGCGGCGCGGCGGTTCTGCCCGACGGCGGCGATGGACCGGCCGAGCACCGTGCGCTCCAGCATGAGGGCGACCGTTAGCGTGACCGCGAGCGCGACCAGGGCCACCAGCGGTACGCCCACCACACGCATCGCCATCAGGTCGGAAAAGAGCGGCGGCGGCTTCACCTTCAACCCGCGCCCGACATTGATGGCCACCGACATCACGATGAGCGATGCGGCGAGCGTGGCGATGATCGGCGGAATGCGCAGCAGGCGGATCAACCCGAAGTTGAAGACGCCGACCGCCATGCCGACGACGGTAGCGGCCAACAGACCCGGCACCAGCATCGCGTTGTCGCCGTTCATGACGATCATCGCGGCCGCACCCGACAGCGCGATTGTCGAGGGGATCGACAGGTCGGCGTTGCCCGGTCCGACGCTGATGACCAGCATCTGGCCGAGCGACACCAGCACGGTGAACGCCGAGAACGCGAGCGCCGCGGTGAGCAGACCCCCCGAGCCGCCGCCGCCGCCGCTCCACTGCGTCGCAGCCCAGGCCAGCACAGCGGCGATGCACGAGCCGAGCCAGGGTCGATTGCGCGCCCAGCGGCGCCAGCGCGCCCCCCGCGAAACCTGGGGGGCGACAGAGACCGCCAAATCCATTGCAACGTCGATTGCAGCGTCGTTCGCAACGTGGTTCGCAACCCGCGCTTCGGGCAGCGCGCTCATCGCTTGCCTCCGGCCAAGTCGATGGCTGCGCGCAAGCCCAGCACCGCGACCAGGATCAAGCCCTGCATGCCGATTTGCCAGTCCGGCGCAATGTTGAGAAAGGTGAGGAACGAAGCCGCCAGCGTGACCGTGAGCGCGCCCAGCACGGCACCCACCGGCGCCACCTTGCCGCCCGCGAATTCCGCGCCGCCGAGGATCGCCGCGGCGATAGCGACCAAGGTGTAGCGCGAGGCGATGTTGGCATCGGCAGAGGTGCTTTGCCCGACCAGCATCAGCCCGGCGCAGACGCCGAAGACCCCCGCGATGGCATACACGCCGGCGCGCACCCGCACCATGTTCCAGCCGGCCCGCGCGATGGCCGCCGGGTTGCCGCCGAGGCCGCGCACCAGCGTGCCGAACGCACTGCGCGTGATGAGCAGATGGCCGACGATGCCGGTCGCCACCGCCATCCAGATCGGCAGCGGCAGCAGCGGCGTCTTGAAACGCATGGCCGCCTGAAGCCATTCGGGCGCCGTGCCGCCCGGCGTGGGCAGTAACAGCACCGCGCAGCCCAGCCACACGAACGACAGGCCCAGCGTGACGACGATCGACGGCAACTGACGCGCCTGGATCAGGGCCCCGGCCAGCGCATACACGCCGACCGCCGCGGCCAGCGCCAGCACGGCGAGCAGCGGTTGTGTCGGCATAAGGGTCGCGCCGATGCACGCGACCAGGGAGACGAACGGCCCGATCGACAGATCGAGATCGCTCACCGCGAGGACCATCATTTGCGCCAGCGTCGCGAACATCACCGGGATGGCGAGGTTGAGCAGCAGGTTGACGCCGAAGTACGACATGGCGCGCGGCTGCCGCATGAAGACCGCCGCCAGCAGCACGGCGAGGGCGATGGCCGGCAACAGCGTCTGCATCAGCACGACGCGGCGCCGGCGCTGCATGCCGGTGGCGCCTGCAGCGCCTGCAGCACCCGTCGGGACAACGGGAGAGAGATTCATACGGTGGCTTCCTCGAACGACAGGGCGACCACGCGCTCTTCGTTGATGTCGTCGCCGGCCAGTTCACCGACCACGCGACCATTGCTGAAAACATACACGCGGTCGCAGTGATGGAGTTCGTCGAACTCGGTCGTGTACCAGACGAAGGTGCGGCCGCTGCGCGCTTCTTCCCTGATGAGCGCGTAGACGTCGCGCTTGGTGCCGACGTCGACGCCGCGCATCGGATCGTCCATGAGGATCACCGGCGCCGACGAGCCGAGCGCGCGGGCGAACAGCACCTTCTGCTGGTTGCCGCCCGACAGCGAACCGATCGGCAGGTCCATGTCGGGCGTGACCAGCCCGAGCCGGCCGCGCCATTGCTGGGCCTGCGCCGCTTCTTCCTTGACGTCGATGAGGCCGCGCTGCCGCAACTGCGTGAGCCAGCCGACCGTCATGTTGCGGGCGATCGACCACAGCGCGAACACACCATCGGTTTGCCGGTCGCCGGCGACGAACGAGGTGGCGCCTTTCACCGTCGGACGGCCAACGCGCGGGGCGTGGAGCGCCGCCTCCTGCAGCGCGATGAGCAACTCGGTTTGCCCGTGCCCGGCAAGGCCGGCGAGGCCGATGATGTCGCCGCGCGCCGCGCGCATCGACAGGCCTCCGACGGTTGTGGCCGGCACCTCGACCATCGCCTCTTCATCGCTGTCGATATCGATGCCTTCATCGTCTCGTAAAGAAGCAGGCAACGAGTCCGCGCCCGACGCCACCGCCGCCCGCGCGTGCCCATGCTGCGCCTCGACGATGTCCTGGCCCATGGCGGTCACCAGTCGGTCGCGGTCGGTGTCACGGGTTGCCGACACCTGCACGACCTGCCCGTCGCGCATGACCACGAGCCGGTCGGTCACCGCGAAAATCTCGCGCAGCTTGTGCGTGATCAACACGCAGGTCTTGCCGGCGGCGACGAAGGTCCGGATGTAGGCCAGCAGCTGCGCCGAAGCCTGTCCATCGAGCGAAGAAGTCGGTTCGTCGAGGATCATCAGCTCGAGTGGTTGCGTGCCGGGCGTGAATGCCCGAGCCACCTCGACCAGCTGGCGCTTGCCGATCGGCAACTCGCCCACTACGTCGTCCGCACGCAGGCCGTGCCCGGGAAAGATCGTGTCGAGCGATGCCATCAATTGGGCGCCTGCGCGCGCCCGCCAAGACCATTCGGCCGCCTGCGGTTGCGCGATGCGCATGTTCTCGGCCAGCGTCAGGTTGTCGCACAGCGACAGCTCCTGGAATACGCAGCGCAGGCCCCAGCGTCGCGCTTCGCGCACCGTCCAGCCGGAAGCGATGCTGCCGCCTTCGACCTCGGCACCGGTGCGCCCGGCAATGCGCAGTTCACCGCTGTCCGGCAGCAGGGCGCCGCACAGGATGTTGACGAGCGTGGACTTGCCGGCGCCGTTGTGGCCGACCAGTCCGACGCATTCGCCGCGCTGCAATTGCAGCGAGACGCCGCGCAGAGCCTGCACGGCGCCGAACGCCTTCGCAGCGCCGCGAACTTCGATCAGCACTTACTTGGCTTTCGCGATGAAATCGATGACTTCTTTTTGCGAGTACTCGACGTTGACCACGCTGCCGACTTCGGTGCTCTTGAGCGACGCATCGAGCGTGTCTTGCGTGACGACGCTGATCGGAAGCTTCAGGTCTTTGGGCACCTTGGCGCCCGACAGAATTTGCTGCGCCACCCAGAAAGCGAAGGTCGACGCGCCGGGCGCGATGCTGGCCGACATGGTCTGGTATTTGTTGGCGTCGCTCTGCTCTTTCCACCAGGCCAGCTCGTCCTGACGGTTGCCCATGAAGATCACCGGCGTCGCGCGGCCCGCCGCCTTGAAGGCCTGCGCCACGCCGTAGCCGTCGCCACCTTGAGTGGCCACGGCGGTGACCGGCGGGAGGGTCGAGAGAATGGCCGACACTTCTTTTTGCGCGACCGTTTGCGTCCAGTTGCCGTGCACCGACCCGACGATCTTGTATTCAGGATGCTTGGCGACCGCGGCGGTGATGCCCTGGTGGATTTCGTCGTCGACGAACACGCCGGCGATGCCGCGCACTTCGAGCAGGTTGCCCTTGATGCCGCGGCTGGCGAAGTAGTCGATCTGCATTTCGCCGAGCTTCTTGAAGTCCACTGCGATGCGATAGGCGCATGGCTCGGTGACCACGCCGTCGAACGACACCACCACGATACCGGCGTCGCATGCCTGCTTCACTGCGCCGTTGAGCGCGGTCGGCGATGCGGCGTTGAGCACGATGGCGTCGTAGCCCTGCAGGATCATGTTCTGGATCTGCGCGGCCTGTTCGGTCGCCTGGTTCTCCGACGTGGTGAAGCTCGGTGCCTGCGCGACCACGCCCTTGGCCACTGCGTCCTTGGTGATCTTGTCCCAGCTCTTGAGCATGGCCTGACGCCACGAGTTGCCTGCGAAGTTGTTCGACAGCGCGATCTTCTTGGCCTTGGTGTCGGCCGCAAGGGCGGGCACCTGCACGACAGCGCCGAGGACGAGTGCTGCGGCAATGGCGCACGACGAGAGTTGGATTTTCTTCATGGGTTTGTCTCTTGGATTTTTCTTCTGGAAGCGCTGCCCGATTCCAGTGGTCTTCTGTGATGCCCGTTCGCCGGTCCGCGCCGTGCGCGTCACCGATGTGCGGCGCCGCGCTGGTCAGCGCGCGGCACCCGGACGGTGAAATCTGTGGCGGGCTACATCACCGCGCCGACCTGCCACGGCACGAATTCGTTTTGCCCATAGCCGTGCTGTTCGCTCTTCGAGTGCGCACCCGAAGCGGTTGCCAGCACCATGTCGAAGATGCGTTGGCCCATCTCCTGGATCGATGACGTGCCGTCGACGATCTCGCCGCAGTTGATGTCCATGTCTTCTTCCTGCCGCTGCCACAGCGCCGAGTTGGTGGCGAGCTTGAGCGAAGGGGAGGGCGCGCAACCGTAGGCCGAGCCACGGCCGGTGGTGAAGCAGATCAGGTTGGCTCCGCCTGCCACTTGGCCCGTGGCGCTGACCGGGTCGTAGCCGGGCGTGTCCATGTAGACGAAGCCGTGCGCGGTCACCGGCTCGGCGTATTCGTATACCGCTTCCAGGTTGCTGGTGCCGCCCTTGGCGACCGCACCGAGCGACTTTTCCAGGATGGTGGTGAGGCCGCCGGCCTTGTTGCCGGGCGACGGGTTGTTGTTCATCTCGCCCTGGTTGATCTCGGTGTAGTGCTCCCACCACTTGATACGGTCGACCAGCTTCTGCCCGACCTCGCGCCTGACTGCACGGCGCGTGAGCAGGTGCTCGGCGCCGTAGACCTCCGGCGTCTCGCTGAGGATCGCCGTGCCGCCATGCGCGACCAGCAAGTCCACCGCGGCACCGAGGGCAGGGTTGGCGCTGATGCCCGAATAGCCATCCGAGCCGCCGCACTGAAGGCCGATGGTGATGTGCGCCGCACTGCACGGCTCACGCTTCACCGCATTGGCACGTGGCAGCATCTCGTTGATAAGCGCGATGCCTTTGTCCACCGTCTTGCGCGTGCCGCCCGTGTCCTGGATGTTGAAGGTGCGAAAGTTCTCGCCCTCGGCCAGATGCCCGGTCGACAGCCAGGCGTTGATCTGGTTGGCCTCGCAGCCAAGTCCAACCACAAGCACGCCCGCGAAATTGGGATGCGTCGCATAGCCCGTAAGCGTGCGCTCCAGGATCTGCATTCCCATGCCCTGCGTGTCCATGCCGCACCCGGTGCCGTGCGTGAGGGCGACGATGCCGTCGACGTTCGGGTAGTCGGCGAGCGCGCTCGGGTTGGTCTTGCGCGAGAAGTGATCGGCGATCGCGCGCGCCGCCGTAGCCGAGCAATTGACGCTGGTCAGCACGCCGATGTAGTTGCGCGTGGCGACGCGGCCATCGGCGCGCTTGATGCCCATGAAGGTGGCTTCGCGCTTCGCCGGCGCCGGCTTTACGTCGACACCGAAGGCGTAGTCGCGTTCGAAGTCTCCCTTGTCCGGACCCATGTCGAGGTTGTGCGTGTGCACGTGCTCGCCGACCGCGATCGGCTTGCTGGCGAAGCCGATGATCTGGTTGTAGCGGCGCACCGGCTCGCCGGTTGCGATGGCATGCGTCGCGACCTTGTGGCCGGCGGGGATGAGGCCGCGCACGGCAAAGTCTTCGACCGTGGCGCCGCCGACGAGCTGGCTGCGCGCGATCACGACGTCGTCGGCGGGATGGAGGCGGATAAAGGGGTTCATCGTGTTTCTCTTTGCTCTCTTGTTCTGTCTGCTCTGTGCGGTTAAGCCGTCTGCGCGCGGCGCCAGCTGGCGCTGAATCGCTGGTGCGCCTTGTCCATATGCGCGTGCATGGCGGCCCGCGCTGCTTCAGGGTTGCGTGCGGCGATAGCATCGCGGATCGCCACGTGTTCGTCGATGGCCGAGCGCCATGATTTCACGGTTTCGAAGTAGCCGCCGAGTCGGCTGAAGATCGGCCCGCGCCGCGAATCCCAAAAATTCTGCACCGTTTCGGCGAGCACGGCATTGCCGCAGGCATCGACGATGGCCAGGTGAAAGGCGCGGTCACCGTCGAGCGGCATCAGGTTGCGATCGGCCAGCTCGCGCATGCTCTCGATCGCGCGGCTCATGGCGTCGATGTGCTTGCGCTTGCCCAGCGCAGCGGCGATGGCGGCTGTTTCGCCCTCGACCACGCGGCGGGCGCGAATAAGTTCGAGCGGCCCCCACTCGGCTTCGGCCGCCGGCACCTTCTTGCGACGCGAACGGTCGAGCGCATAGACGCCGGAGCCGGTGCGGATCTCGACCCAGCAATCGACCTCGAGTGCGATCAGCGCCTCGCGTACCGAGGGCCGGCTCACGCCCAGTTGCTTGGCCAGGTCGCGTTCGGCCGGCAGGCGCGTGCCCACGGCGTACTCGCCCTTTGTGAGCAGCGCGCGCAACTGGTCGGCGATCTGCCGGTAGAGGCGCTGGGGTTCGACGGTCTGGATCGGCACGAAGGGCAGCGATATAAAAATCTAAGGGTTGTCCTGAATTGGACAAGTGGTAAGGCCAATTCAGAATACGCTGCATTCGTTGCAATCTTCATCGGGCTAACCCGAATCGGCAACGACACCCCCCCATTCCATCTCCAGGAGACAGCATGAGACTCAAGGGCAAAACCGTGCTCATGACCGCAGCCGGACAGGGCATCGGCTACGCCAGCGTCATCGCCATGGCCGCGGAGGGCGCGCAGGTGTGGGCCACCGACGTCAACGAGAAGCTGCTGGAGCGTTACGCCGGCATGGCCGGCATCAAGACCGCGAAGCTCGACGTGCTCGACAAGGCTGCGATCACCAGCTTCTTCGACAACGCGCCGACCTTCGACGTGCTCTTCAACTGTGCGGGCGTGGTGCACAACGGCACCGTGCTCGAAGCCAACGACGACGACCTCGACTTCGCCTTTCGACTGAACGTGCGCGCGCAGACCTGGACCATCCGAGCGGCGCTGCCCAAGATGCTGGCAGCTGGCAAGGGCAGCATCATCAACATGGCCAGCGTGTGTTCGAGTATGAAGGGCCTGCCCAATCGCTTCGTCTACGGCACGACCAAGGCGGCGGTGCTCGGGCTCACCAAGAGTGTGGCGGCCGACTATGTGGGCAAGGGCATCCGCTGCAATGCGGTGTGCCCCGGCACGGTCGATACGCCATCGCTCGGCGAGCGCATCAACGCCAACGAAGATCCCGATGCAGCACGCAAGGCCTTCATCGCGCGTCAGCCGATGGGTCGTCTGGCGCAAGCCGAAGAAATCGCGCCGGTGGTGGTGTTCCTCGCCAGCGACGAATCCGTGTTCGCGACCGGCCAGGCCTTCACGGTCGATGGCGGGATCATGATATGAACCAGCTCGATTTTGCGAACCGTCATGCCGTCATCACGGGTGGCGCGACCGGTCTCGGCTATGGCATCGCGGCACGCCTGATTTCTTCCGGTGGCACCGTCACGCTGTGGGACCGCGACGAAGCCGCTGCATGCAAGGCGGCAGAAACGTTGGGCCGCGGCACGTCGTCGGTGCAGGTCGATGTTTCTGATCACGCATCGGTCGTGCGCGCACTGGCCGAGACGCTGACGCACACCAAGAAGATCGATGCGCTGGTCAACAGCGCCGGTATCACCGGGCCAAACACCAAGGTCTGGGACTACCCCGTCGAGGCTTGGCGCCAGGTGATGGATGTCAACCTCACGGGCGTCTTCATCTGCTGCCGCGAAGTCGCGGCGCACATGCGCGCATCCGGCGGTGAGGGCGCGGCAGGCTACGGCCGCATCGTCAACATCGCCTCGGTCGCCGGCAAGGACGGCAACCCCAACGCCAGCGCCTACAGCGCCAGCAAGGCCGGCGTCATCGCGCTGACCAAGTCGCTCGGCAAGGAGCTGGCCGACACCGGCATCCGCGTGAACTGCGTGACACCTGCAGCGGTCAAGACCGCGATCTTCGACCAGATGACGCCCGAGCACATCGCCTTCATGCTTTCGAAGATCCCGATGGGCCGCTTCGGCACCGTGGAGGAAATCGCCGCTATGGTCGGGTGGCTGTGTACCGAAGACTGTTCGTTTTCGACCGGCGCCACGTTCGACCTCTCCGGCGGTCGTTCCACTTATTGAGTCACTGAAAGGAAAGCATGAAACTCGTTCGCTACGGCAACCCCGGCAAAGAAAAGCCGGGCCTCATCGACGCCCAAGGCCAGCTGCGCGACCTGAGCGCCGTCATCAAGGACATCGGCGCCGATCAGCTTGGCGATGCCGCCATCGCCAAGCTGCAAAAGCTCAAGACCGACAAGCTGCCGCTGGTCCGCGGCAAGCCACGCTTTGCCTGCCCGGTCGCCAACGTCGGCAAGTTCATCGCCATCGGCCTGAACTACGCCGACCATGCCGCTGAATCCGGCATGCCGATCCCCAAAGAGCCGGTGGTCTTCACCAAGGCGATCAGCTGCATTCAGGGTCCGAACGATCCGGTGATGCTGCCCAAGAATTCCGTCAAGGGCGACTGGGAAGTCGAACTCGGCGTGATCATCGGCACCCGCGCACGCTACGTGTCGCAGAAGGACGCGCTCAACTACGTCGCCGGCTACTGCGTCATCAACGACGTCAGCGAGCGCGAATGGCAGATCGAACGCGGCCTGACCTGGGACAAGGGCAAGGGCTTCGACACCTTCGGCCCGATCGGCCCCTGGCTCGTCACGCGGGACGAAGTGCCCAATCCGCAGAAGCTCGCGATGTGGCTCGACCTGAACGGCAAGCGCGTGCAGACCGGCAACACCAAGACGATGATCTTCAACGTCGCCAAGCTCGTCGCTTATGTGAGCCAGCTCAACACGCTGGAGCCGGGCGACATCATCACGACCGGCACGCCACCGGGCGTCGGCATGGGCATGAAGCCGTCGCCGGTGTTCCTGAAAAAGGGCGACGTGATGACGCTGGGCATCGACGGCCTGGGCGAGCAGCGGCAAGACGTCGTCGGCTTCAAGCTCTGAAGCCCGCGTGAAGTACCAGTTCGACTTTGCTGCGGTGCTGGCGCAGTGGCCCTTGTTGCTCGAAGGCGCATGGGTCACCGTCCAGCTGTCGTTCCTCGCCACTGTCATCGGCTTCGTGCTGGGGGCGTTGTGCGCGGTCGGCCGCAACAGCAAGGTCGGCTGGCTGCGCTGGGCAGTGAGTGCGTATGTCGAAGCGATTCGCAACACGCCGCTGCTCATCCAGAGTTATTTCTTGATCTTCGGTTTGTCGAGCATCGGCATCACGATGCCGATCATGGTCGGCGCCACGCTGGCGCTCGTCATCAACATCGGCGCCTACACCTGCGAGATCATTCGCGCCGGCATCGAGTCGATCCACAAGGGCCAGCTCGAAGCGGCCGATTGCCTCGGCATGTCGCCGGTGCAGGTGTTCTGGCACGTCATCCTGCGGCCGGCGGTGGAGCGTGTGTACCCGTCGCTCACCAGCCAGTTCGTGCTGCTGATGCTGGCGTCGAGCATCATGTCGTCGATCGGCGCCGAAGAGCTGTTGGGCATCGCCAACCGCATCCAGTCCGACACCTTTCGCAACTTCGAGATCTTCATCGTGCTGTGGGTGGTTTACCTCGCGCTGTCTTACATGATGCGTGCGGGTTTCTGGCTGCTGGGCCAGTTCGTTTTTACGCGGCGCCGCAAGCTCGGCACGCCGCTTTGACTTCACTCGATCAGTCCTCATGACGCGCGAGCAGGCAACTTTTCTTTTCATGGGCATGCTCGGCACGCTCGCCTTGTCGGTGCTGACGTTTGTCGGCGGCGGCCTCGCCGGTTTGGCGGTGGCACTGGCCCGCATCGCGCCGATGCGCGGCGTTCGGGTGGCGGCGACCGCCTGGATCCAGGTCGTGCAGGGCACGCCGCTGCTTGTTCTTATGGGGCTGTGCTTCTACGGCCCGAGCATCGTTGGCATCGGCTCGATGCCCGCGCTCATCGCGGCCGCGCTGGCGATGACCATTTATTCAAGCGCCTTTCTCGGCGAGATCTGGCGCGGCTG
Organism: Variovorax sp. GrIS 2.14; assembly: GCF_046115955.1. NCBI lineage: Bacteria > Pseudomonadati > Pseudomonadota > Betaproteobacteria > Burkholderiales > Comamonadaceae > Variovorax > Variovorax sp. GrIS 2.14. The sequence continues at coordinate 4,081 of NZ_JBJXIA010000017.1, read as the reverse complement.
CATCCAGTCGGTCCACAAGAGCCAATGGGAAGCTGCCGAGTGCATCGGCCTCACGCGCTGGCAGCGCATGCAGAAGATCGTGTTGCCGCAGGCGCTGCGCATCGCGACGCCGCCGACGGTCGGTTTCATGGTGCAGATCATCAAGAACACCTCGATCGCTTCGCTGGTCATCGGCTTTGCAGAGCTTTCGTACAACGCCAAGGTGCTGAACAACTCGACCTTTCAGCCCTTCATCTATTTCGGCTGCGCCGCCCTCATGTATTTCGCCATGTGCTACCCGCTCTCGCGCTGGAGTCGCACACTGGAAAGGAAGCTCAATGCCAGCCGTGGTTGAACTCGATCGGGTCCACAAGAAGTTCGGCGCGCTGCATGTGCTGCGCGGCGTGTCGTTCTCGGTGGAGCGCGGCCAGGTGGTCGCCATCATCGGCAAGAGCGGATCGGGCAAGAGCACCGCGTTGCGCTGCATCGACCGGCTCGAAACCGTCGACAGCGGCACGCTCAACGTGTGCGGCCACGCGGTCCACGACCCAGCCCTGAACGTGCGCGCACTGCGCCGCGATGTCGGCATCGTGTTCCAGAGCTACAACCTGTTCCCGCACCTCACCGTGCTGCAGAACATCACGCTCGGGCCGACATCGGTGAAGCGAATGAGCGCCGCCGATGCATGTGTCGTCGCGATGGAAGTGCTGAAACAGGTCGGCCTGGCTGAGAAAGCCAATGCGTATCCCGAACAGCTTTCGGGTGGCCAGCAGCAGCGCGTGGCCATCGCGCGTTCGCTCGCGATGAAGCCGCAACTGATGCTGTTCGACGAGGTGACATCCGCGCTCGACCCGGAGTTGACAGGCGAGGTGCTGCGCGTGATCGAGGCACTCGCTGCCAACGGCATGACGATGGTGCTGGTCACCCACGAGATGGCCTTTGCGCGCGGCGTGGCCGACAAGATCATCTTCATGCACCAGGGCCAGATCTGGGAGGAGGGCGACGCATCGATGCTCGCCGACCCCAAGACGCCTGAGCTGCGGCAGTTTCTGGGCAACGGGCTGTAGCGGCTCCGCCCCGGCCGTTCCACTGCGGCCGCTCCTGATTCTTCAAACCACTTTCAAAAAAAACCGAGACCACGAGACATGAAAAACCTGCAACGCCGCCACCTCAACGTCCTGCTGTCCAGCCTGCTGCTCGCAGGCGCCGCACTCGGCGCCGTCACCGTGCACGCCGACCAGCTCGACACCATCACCGCCGCCAAGAAGATCCGCATCGCGATCGACATGGCGGTGCCGCCCTACGGCATGAAGGACGACAAGCTGAATTCCACCGGCTCCGATGTCGAGACGGCGCAGTTGCTCGCCAAAGACTTTGGGCTGGAACTCGAGATCGTGCCGACCACGGGCGCCAATCGCATTCCGTTCTTGCAGACCGACAAGGCCGACATCGTGATCTCCAGCCTGTCGATCACGCCCGAGCGCGAGAAGGTCGTCGACTTCTCCATTCCCTATGCCGGCATCGCTGCCGTCGTGGGCGCCCCCAAGGGCATGGCCATCACCAGCGCGGCCGATCTGTCGGGAAAGAAAGTGATCTCGACGCGTGGCACCACCAACGATCAGGAGGTGACCAAGATCCTGCCGAAGGACGCGACCATCGTGCGCTTCGACGACGATGCGACATCGATCACGGCCATCGTCAGCAACCAGGCCGACATCTTCGCGACCGCTCCTTCACTGCTTAAAACCATCAACGAAAAGAACCCAGCCAAGCAGATGGAAGTGAAGTTTGTGATGAAGGTCAACATGCTTGCGGTCGGCTTCAAGAAGGGCGAAACGAAGCTGAAGGACAAGGTCGACGCCTGGGTGCGCACCAACCTCAAGAACGGCAAGCTCAACGCGATCTACAAGAAGTTCCACGGTGCCGATCTGCCTGACGAGGTGACAAAGAACGGCGCCTGAGCCAGCGAGCCGAATCACGAAGGTGCACGCGATGGCAAAGATCGACCAGGTCGAGATCACCCAGATCGACATTCCGCCGAAGGTGGTTCGCACCGACGCCATACAGTCTTTCGTGACGCAGGAGACCGTGATGGTCACCGTGCGCTGCGACGATGGATCGGAAGGCATCGGCTACACGTACACCATCGGCACCGGCGGCTCGTCGATCGTCGCGCTGCTGCGCGATCACCTGGCGCCACAGCTCATCGGGCGTGACCCGCAGCGGTACGAAGCGATCTGGCGTGACCTGTTCTTTCATACGCACGCCACCGCTGTCGGCGCCATCACCAGCCTCGCTCTGGCCGCCATCGACACTGCGCTGTGGGACCGAAACGGCAAGACCCAGGGCCTGCCGCTGTGGCGGATGGCGGGCGGTGCCAAGGCGCGCATTCCGGTCTACACGACCGAAGGCGGCTGGCTGAACCTGGCGCCTTCGGAGCTGGTCGAGCAAACGCTGGCGGCCAAGGCGCAAGGCTTTCTCGGCGCCAAGATCAAGGTCGGCAAACCGCATGTGGCCGAAGACATGGCGCGGCTGTCGGCGGTGCGCGAAGCGGTCGGTCCGGGCTTCGACTTGATGGTCGATGCCAACCAGGCTTTCTCGCTGGCCGAAGCGATCCGGCGCGTGCACCAGTACGCCGAGCTCGACCTCGCATGGTTCGAAGAGCCGATGCCCGCCGAGCACGTTGCGGCGCATGCGCAACTGCTCGCCAGCACCAGCGTGCCGATCGCGGTCGGCGAGTCGATGTACCATCTGTCGCGGTTCGGCGAGTACGTGAAGCAGGGCGCCTGCTCGATCGTGCAGGCCGACGTGGCGCGCATCGGCGGCATCACGCCGTGGCTCAAGGTCGCGCACCTGGCCGAGGCGCACAACATCGCCATGTGCCCGCACTTCTTGATGGAGCTGCACGTGAGCCTGTGCGCCGCGGTGCCCAACTCGCGCTGGGTCGAGTACATCCCGCAACTCGACGACCTGACGAGCAGCCGCATGCAGATCGAGGCCGGCCACGCGGTCGCGCCCGAAACGCCAGGCCTCGGCATCGAATGGGACCCGGCGCAGTTGAAGGCGCGGCGCAAGTTCGAGCCTATCGTCGTTCGCTGAACTCTCGCGTCGGTCGCGGCCTTGCGCTCCGGCGCTACGCTGCTTTAAATGTCCTATTGACAGAACATTCGAAGTGGCAAAACATCGGCGGTATGTCGCAGACATCGCCGATGCCGTTGCCCAAGTACCACCAGGTCTACCTGGTTTTGCGGGAGCAACTCGACGAAGGACGTTTCGCGGACAGCGTGCCGGGCGAACTCGCTTTGATGGCGCAGTTCGGCGTGGCGCGCGTCACGGTGCGCCGCGCACTGGAGCGGCTTTCTTCCGAAGGGCTGATCTCACGCACGCCGGGGCGGCGCACGCGGCTCGTGGTGCCGGCTGCGGCGCCAGCGTCAGGGGGCAGTGGCGCGAATGGCGGGAGTCCGGGCATGGCGAGAGCCAATCTGCGCGGCCTGCTTGAAAACCTGGTCACGATGGGCCTTCACACCTCCGTCAAGGTGATCGAGGTGGCCACCATCACGGCTTCCACGCAGGTGGCGGAGGCGCTTCAGCTGAAGCTCGGCGATCCCGTGCAGAAAGCGGTGCGGGTGCGCTCCACCGGCGCCGGCCCGCTGTCCCATATCACCACCTATGTGCCGGCCGAGATCGCACGCAAGTTCGGGCGTCGGGAATTGGCGAAGAAGCCGATCCTGATGCTGCTCGAAGAGTCCGGTGTGCGGGTCGGGCGCGCGCACCAGACCATCTCGGCACGCCTCGCCGACAACATTCTGGCGGAGCGTCTGGACGTGGCCGTCGGCACCGCGCTGCTCGCCGTGCGCCGCCTGATCTACGACGACGCGGAGCGTCCCGTGCAATGGCTGCACGGCTTCTACCGCCCTGATCGCTACACCTATGAACTCGAGCTGTCGCGCGTTGGCAGCATCGATGCCAAGGTGTGGGTCAGCAAAGATCTTTCAGCCCAATTCACTTAGGGATGGTCTGCATAAGTCCACCGCAACATCTGCTTGAACGTTGACCACAGATGAGTCAAATCAGCCTTGGCACCAGTGGGTTCGAGCTCTCC
>NZ_JBJXIA010000016.1:0-93256 GCF_046115955.1 Variovorax sp. GrIS 2.14 | reverse complement strand
AAACGCGTCAGCGCCGATGATAGTGCGGGTTCCCGTGTGAAAGTAGGTCATTGTCAGGCTCTTACAGCCTAAAAAAGCCCAACCGAAAGGTTGGGCTTTTTTTTGTTCCGCGCTTTAGTCGATTTGAGAATGTCGGCTATCGAAGAGTCTTGAGACTGGTCCGCTTCCACCATTCAGAAAAGCTGCCGCAATAAACATCAACCGGGTCGAATAGGCACAGCGGCTGGTACGAAGAAGGTGGATTTGTCATTGAGGCGCAAAGTCGGCCTCGAAGACTTTCGAGCGCCGAGTCTGCGTGTGGATCGCACTGCCAATGCACGGATTTGGCACTTTGCAGGGCGAGCGCCAAGTGTTCAACCCCGCCCCACCAGAGATGCGCTGTTTGCTTCTTTAATCCGCGTGTGACGAAGTCCCAACGCCGCTCGCTCCACGGTGACGCAGCATGAGAAACATCGAAGCCCACACCGATTCGCAGCACACCCGCTGGCAGAGCGTGTGAGCTAACACCGAGCGACCAGGGATGCTGGAGCCAGACATCGCGTCCAGAGGCTGTGGCGTTGTCGGGCGCTGACCAACCGGTGTGAGGTGCTGGTACCACCCGTCGAATTGGCTCATCCATTCCTACCGTTGGGTTAGACAGCACATCCTCGGCGGAAATCGAGGGGGAGTCGCGGGCAATTTCGTTCAGTGCCTCGTAACTGGTGTCCAACACTGTGCCGGCGCTGTGCCAGTCCGCGGGAGCGTACTTCGCTACATTCTCGGCATTGAAAAGATAGGGTTTGCTGCTCCCGGTTCCCGCCACCCATTGCCAGCTGAGGTGGTTGCTGGCCAAGTCACCGTCCAGCAAGTGGCCCAACATCCATTGCGCACCAGTGTGCCAGTGCACTTTGCGGATGTGCACGAGGTAGCTGGACAGCCACATGCGGGCGTGATTGTGCAAGTAGCCCGTCCCGTACAGGGTGCGTACCGCTAGGTCGATCGCGGGAATACCGGTACGCGCCTGCGCCACATCAGCTGGAAAGTCGCGGCTGTAGACGTCATTGGGCAGCAACCCGCCGTGCAGGGACAGGTGAATACCATCGCCCACGTGAGCCCACACATGACGGTAATAGGCGCGCCAGCCGAGCTCGAAAACAAACTTGTGCCTGTTGTTCAAGGGGTGGCGCGCATTCACGGCCGCAAAAACATCGGCCAAGTTCAGAAAGCCGTGGGTCAGGTAAGGCGAGAGTCGGGTGACCGCGCCCTCTAGTGCGTTGCGTGTGCGTGCGTAGTCGTCAGGGCTCACAGCCGCGAGCCGCGCGTGCGCCGCATCCAACGTCGGTTCAAAGCTGGGCATTGCGATGTGCTGTAGCTTGGCTTTCTATGGCTACTCGAGCAGGTAGGTCCAGCCGTGCGAGATTCTTGAGCTGCATCGCCATACGAGGATTCTTTTTCAGTAAGACCTCGTGGCGGATTAGAAAATCCCAGTACAGCGTGGTGTACGGGCAAGCGTTATCGCCAGTCGACTGCGCGGGGTCGTACTTGCACCCCTTGCAGTGGTTGCTCATTCGCTGAATGTATTTGCCGGTAGCCACATAGGGCTTGCTGGCCATCAACCCACCATCAGCAAACTGGCTCATACCCAGCGTGTTCGGTAACTCGACCCATTCCACTGCATCAACATACACGCTGAGGTACCAAGCATGTACCGCCTGTGGCTTAACTCCAAAAAGCAGCGCGTACAGGCCCGTCACCATCAGGCGCTGAATGTGGTGCGAGTAACCGTGTTCCAACGTCTGACCTATGGCGTCTTTCAGGCACGCCATCTCTGTTTCGCCGGTCCAGTACCAGGCTGGCAAGTCGCCTTGGGCATTCAATGCGTTGCGCTCGACGTAGTCGGGCATCTGCGTCCAGTAAACACCACGCACAAACTCACGCCAGCCCAGAATTTGCCGAACGAAACCCTCCACCGCGGCCAACGGTGCGTGACCAGAACGCCAGGCATCTTCGGCCGCTTGCACCACCTCGCGCGCGTTCAAAAGCTTGAGGTTGAGTGCGCTGCTGAGGTGGGAGTGATAAAGCCAGGCCTCGCCGGCCCAGATGGCGTCTTCGTATTGGCCGAACAGCGGAAGCCGCTCCGAAATAAACGTCTGCAGTGCCTGCAGAGCTTGGATTCGCGTGACTGGCCAGCCAAAACTTATGAGCGTACCCGGGTGACTTGCGAACCGGGTGTTGACCAAATCGATCACTTCCTGCGTGGTGATGTCCGGCTCGAAGCGTGTGGGCGGTGGTACGTTTTGCGGCCCCGCCTTTCCGAAAGACTCACGATTGTCCGCATCGAAGTTCCACTGACCACCCACGGGTTTCGAGCCCTCCATCAAGATGCCGTTCTTGTGTCGCAGTTCGCGGTACCAGTACTCGAGTCGCAGTTGCTTTCGATCTTTAGCGTGAGCGGCAAAGTCCCGTAAAGTGCTGAAAAAATGCGTGTCGTCACGCAACTCCAGCGGCAACTGGTGTTGGGCTGCAATGGCGCGAATGCTTTGCAGCACGCGCCAGTCCCCCGGGGCAGTCAAGACCAGTCCAGCGGGCTTGACTTGTTTGATCGCTCGATCGACCTCGAGTGTCAGCGTGCCCAAATTGTCAGCGTCGTCGAGGCGGGTGTAGTGCATGGGCAGTCCTTGCCCGCGAAGGTGATCGGCGAAGTGGCGCATCGCGCTCAAAAACACCGTAATACGCTGTTTGGCAGACCAGACATGGGTCGACTCCTCCGCCACCTCGGCCATCCAGATAAGGTCTTGCAATGGATCGAAGCCTTCCAGGGCAGAAGATTCTTGATCTAATTGGTCACCTAACATAATGACGAGATGGCGAATGCTGCCAGTCAGGGACGCCTGGCGCCGTTTGGTCTTAGCCATGGGTCTTTCTTTTCGCTTGTTGGACTTTGCAAGCATCCACGCGCCATGTGTCGGGCCGTCTTGCGCGACAAAGCGTAGCCCAAAGGTATCCATGTGAAAGCTGCGCAGGGAGCTTGCCCTTGGAAACCGCAGTCCTTCACCGAGTTTTTAAACAGACTCAGCGGAGTTGGTTTTTACTCGGAAGCAAAGGCGTCTCGATGGTTGTAACCGCCTGCAGATCTTCTGGGAAGCCGCTTAGAAAGTCCGGGAGTCAGGGCCGATATTGCTCTTGGCAGGCAGCACACCCGCGTCGATGTCCGACCGGGCCATCAGCGCGGCGCACAGCGGCGTGAAGTCTGGTGCGGTAGGTTCAAACAGTTGCGCAAAGCTGTCGATGACAAAGTAGTTGGCCTGGTAGGTATCGATCTTGCAGCGCGTCCGCGGGGCGCGCACAAGATCGAGTGGTGACCGATAGGGCGCTTGACTGCGTACTTCATGCTTGCGTTCGCCAACGAACTCAGGACGCCCGCGCTGTACGGTCGAAATCCTTCAGGCTGCCCAATAAGCCCGCACTCCACCGTGTACCAATAAAGCCGCGCCAACATCTCGCACGCACCGAGCGAGTGCGCCTTTAGTCCGTCTTCGCCCTAACGCTGAACGTAGTCGGTAAAGGCCGGGTCGGACAGCATTGGCACGTGCCCGAACCAATCGTGGAACACATCGGGCTCGACGATGTAGTCGAGCTTTTCTGGCTTTCGAATCCAGTCGGTCACCGGGAACGAGTGACAGCAGTACAGCGATAAAAGGCATCACAAGACTAGCCCGGGGACACGTGTAGCCGCGCACACAGCACCGGCGCGCGAGTAGTCACCCCCCGGGCGGCCGATCCGACGCGCCGTACACCGCGGGCGTCGCAACAGAGGTCGAAATCCCCGTTCATTTGAGCCAGCGGTCCATCACTCGCTGAAACTCGCCGCCGGCTTGCGACAAGTGCAGCCACTGATCGACATACGACTTGAACGCCACATCATCGCGCGGCAGCATCCAGCCCATCTCGCCGTACTGCAACGGCTTGTCTGCATTGACGGCACACAGTCCCGGCTTGAGCTTTTGCTGCGTCAGCGCTTCGGCCGATTCAGTAACGAACACGTCGGCACGATTCGACAGGAGCTCGTCAAAGATCGTGACGTTCTCGCCATGCAAGATCAGCTTGGCCTGCTTGAAGTTGGCGCGAGCAAAGCGCTCGTTGCTGCCGCCCGGATTGAAGATCACACGCACCGAGGTTTTGTCAATGTCGGCAACCGTCTGGTACTTGGCGACATCCACGCAACGCGCGATCGGCACCTTGCCATTGACCATGTATGGCGCGCTAAAAAATGCGCGCTTTTGGCGCTCCGTGGTCACAGACACACCGCCGACAGCAATGTCGCACTTGCCCGCCGACAGGTCGGGCAGCAGATTGGCCCACGTCGTCTTGATCCATTCCGGCTTCGCGCCCAGACTCGCACTGAAGCTCGCCATCAGGTCGACATCGATGCCCTCGTAACTGGCATCTGCCTTCTGGAAGCTGAAAGGCTTGTAGTCTCCCGGCGTGCAAATCCGCAGCGTGGCAGCCTTTTGCACGGCATCCAGATGTGACGGCAAAGAAAATGCAGACGGGGACTGCACCGCTGTGACCGGCACCGGCGTTGTCATACAACCGGCCAACAATACGGCCGCCGCAGTCGATCCCACGATCAATGCCAATCGATTCAAAAACACAGGACGCATGCCGAACCCCAAGAGAGTGAAGAGTGCGTTTATTGTGCTGCGCGCAACACGCCACGGCGCATCTGGACGAGCTCAATGCGCTCAAAAAACGCTTTGAAGTTGCCGTTGCCAAAGCCTTCATCACCCTTGCGCTGAATGAATTCGAAGAAGATCGGACCCAACCGGTCCTCGCTGAAGATCCGCAGCAACAAAGCGTCTTTCTTGCCGTCGATCAGGCTTTTTCGACACTTCAGCTCCACCACGCTTTCGCCATGCTCAGGAATCCGCTTGTCGACCAGCGTCACGCCCTTGCCGCGCAAGGCATCGACGATTTTGCAGAGATCGGCCGAACCCATCGCGATGTGCTGGACGCTTTCACCCCGGTACGTGTCCAGGTACGCCTGAATCTGGCCGCCTTGTTCTCTCCCCTCTTCGGTATGACAACGGTTGGTTGCGTCCGTGCCACGGGCGTTGGTCCTTATTCACTAAATAACGAAGCCGAAAGACCCGTGGGCTTGTCTGCTAAGGGAAAACCCTTAAATTCGGGAAATGATGAACGCCAAGGCCCTATTGAAAGCCTCGCTCGGCGTCGGCTCTTTCTTGAAGGCGCCGATGGTTGAAGCGCAGCCCCGCTCCGTTACGGCGCCCCAGCCTGTACTGGTGCCGATTCGTGCGATTGGTCCCGGCGAGCGCGTGCGCATCGCCACGCATCTGCTTGCCCTCGAGCAGCACGATCGTTACTTGCGCTTTGGTTATTCGGCCTCCGACGAGCAAGTGCAGCGCTACGTCGACGGATTGGACTTCGAGCGCGACGAATTGTTCGGCATCTACAACCGTCGACTCGAACTCATCGCCATGGCCCATGTGGCCTTCGCGCCAGCCGGACAACTGAGCGACTGCGCCGAATTCGGCGTGTCGGTCTCGCGCCATGCACGCAGCCGCGGCTACGGCGCGCGATTGTTCGAGCGCGCGATGGTCACGGCCCGCAACGAAGGCGTCGGCGCACTTTTCATCCATGCGCTCAGCGAAAACGCGGCCATGCTCAAGATCGCGCGCAATGCCGGCGCCACGGTGGTTCGCAGCGGCTCCGAGTCGGAGGCTCACCTGCAGCTGCCGGCTGCTACGTTCGATAGCCGAATGAGCGAGATCGCGCTCGACCACTTTGCCGAAGTCGACTTCCAACTCAAGACGCGCGCCAAGCAGTTTTGGGGATTTCTTGCAGGCGTGCAGGAAATCCGGCGTGGCGTTCGCGACGCGCGTGACCGCACGGCGCAGTGAATCTCTGGTGATCGCGCTGTCACGGCGATACCGGGCGCGCGCTACATCCGGTTATCCTTGTCCTTCCCTAACTCCGCCCCGCCGCAGTGGCCGACCCTCACTCTGAACGCGTCCCCGTCGAACGGGAAGACAAACGCAGTTTTCTGCAAAAGCTCGCCGAGTTCATCCATCCCGGACCGGACTCCCGCGACGAGCTGATCGAAACGCTCGCAGATGCCGAAGACAACGACGTCATAGGCGCAGAGTCGCGCGTGATGCTCGAAGGTGTCCTGCGCATGGCCGACATGACCGCTGGTGACGTGATGGTGGCCGCACCTCGCATGGACCTCGTCAACATCGACGCGCCCTACGACACGCTGTTGCACGTCGTCATCGACACAGCGCACTCGCGTTTTCCGGTGTACGAGGGCGAAAAAGAAAACATCATCGGCATCCTGCTCGCGAAAGATCTGCTCAAGCTGCAGCGTGCACCGGGTCTCAACATTCGCGCCTTGCTGCGGCCCGCCACCTTCGTGCCCGAGAGCAAGGGCCTGAACGATTTGCTGCGCGAATTTCGCGGTAACCGCAATCATCTGGCGATCACCATCGACGAGTTCGGCCGTGTGGCCGGACTCATCACGATTGAAGACGTGTTGGAGCAAATCGTCGGCGAGATCGAAGACGAATTCGATATCGCCGAAGACGAAGGCGACATCTTCGGTCTGGCAGACCACACCTACCGTGTGAGCGGCGACACGCCCATCGAGCGCGTTGCCGAAGCCTTTGGCATCACCTTCGACGAAGAGCAGCTCAGCGAAGACTTCGACACCATCGGCGGCCTGGTCGCGCACGAGATGGGCCACGTGCCGAAGCGCGGCGAGCATCACGCGCTCGGCGGGTTCGACTTCGTGGTGCTGCACACCAAGGGCGGCGCCGTGCGCTGGTTCAAGGTCTCACCGGCGCGTGGCAACGGCGCGTCGGATTGAACCAGCCTTGAAGACGCTCTTGCGAGGGGTGGGCTTCGCTGCCGCCGGGCTCGCTCAATCGCTGTCGATCGCCGCGCCGTGGAGCGGTCAACCGCTGTGGTGGCTGCAGCTTGTTCCAATGGTTTTTCTGGTGTGGCAGCTCGATGCGATCCGCACCGGCAGCGCATCGAAGTCCGCACATCACGCTTTCGGGTTCGGCTGGCTCTTTGCCACGGCCTGGCTTTGCGGCACGTTCTGGTGGCTTTTCATTTCGCTGCACACCTACGGCGGTCTTGCTGCGCCGCTGGCCGTGAGCGCCGTGTTGGCGCTGGCAGCGGCGCTCGCGCTCTACTACGCGCTGGCATGCGGCCTGTTCGTCCGATTTGCGCCGGTCAATCGGTTCGCAGCGGCTGTGCTTTTCGCCTCGCTCTGGACCGCGGCCGAATTGCTTCGCGGCAGCTGGTTCACCGGGTTCCCGTGGGGAGCCATTGGCTATGCGCATGTCGACGGGCCGTTGGCCGTGGCCGCTCCGTGGGTCGGCGTCTATGGCGTCGGGGCGATTGCCGCTGCGCTCGCAGCAGCAGTCGCCTCCGCCATGACCGTCATCACAACCGCTACCGTCGGCACGAAGCCGCTGGGTCGCTTGACCTTCCGACGATTTGCGCCGCTCGTGTCCGCCGTTGCTGTTCTGATCGCCGCCTGGGCGCTGGGCGCCTCACGAGACGCCAACGACACGCCGGAACTGGCTCGCGGCAAGCTCGATGTCGCGCTGCTCCAAGGCAACATCCCGCAAGACGAAAAGTTCATCCCGGGCGGTGGCGTCGCGACAGCGCTGCGCTGGTACGGCGAACAGCTCAATGACCCGAAAGCCTCGCTTACCATCACGCCCGAAACGGCAATCCCGTTGTTGCCCTCGCAGTTGCCACCGGGCTACCTCGAATCGATCGCCGCGCGGTACGCCACCGGCACACGGGCAGCCATCGTGGGCCTGCCGATCGGCAACGGCACCACCTACAGCAATGCAGTGCTCGGGTTTCAGCCGGGTGCGTCCGCCACGTATCGCTACGACAAGCATCACCTCGTGCCGTTCGGCGAATTCGTGCCATCGATATTCCGCTGGTTCACCGACCTGATGAACATCCCACTGGGCGATTTCAGGAGTGGCGGGCTCGCGCAGCCGCCGTTCGTCTGGCAAGGCCAGCGCATCGCGCCCAACATTTGCTACGAAGACTTGTTCGGCGACGAGATCGGCGCGAACTTTCGTGACGCCGGCAATGCGCCGACCATCCTGCTCAACGTCAGCAACATCGCGTGGTTCGGCGATTCGGTTGCTATCGACGAACACCTGTCGATTTCGCGGATGCGCGCGCTCGAGTTCCAGCGGCCGATGGTGCGTGCGACCAACACCGGCGCCACGGTGGTCATCGACCACCGTGGCCGCGTTGCGCAATCGCTGCCGCGCCTCACGCGCGGCGTGCTGCTCGCCGAGGTCGAAGGACGTGGCGGCATTACACCCTATGCGTGGTGGGTGTCCCGCTTCGGACTCTGGCCGCTCTGGGGACTGTCGCTGCTGATGATCGCCTGCACGATCGTGCTGCACCGCCGTCGCGGCAGTCAGCGCGGCAACGGCAAATAGGCGGTCGCCTCGACCTCGATCACCAGCGCGTCTCCCGGCAAGAAGCGCGATACCTCCACAACGGTGCTCACCGGCGGCGCACCCGGATAGAACAGTCCGCGCACGCGGTTGTAGGCGGGGTAGTGGCGAATGTCGCGAAAGTACTGCACCAGCTTCACCACGTCGGCCATCGTGCCGCCATGTTCGACGGCCAGCTGGCGGATGCGCTCGAGCACGAACCAGCTCTGCGCGACGATAGGCGCTTCGTAGACGTCGACCGACATCTGGCCGGTCACATAGCCGAGCGGCCGCAGGGCGTCACGCGCGGCTTCGGGAATGTCGTCGTAAGAGGTGACGGCCTGACGCCGCGCAGGGTCGACCGCAACCACGCCGCTCATAAAGACGAAATCGCCCACGCGCCTGGCCGCGGCGTAATTGGCCATCGGCGCACCCATCGTCGCGCTCGCTGTCGTATCGATCATGACGCTCACCGGGGCACCACTGGCCAGTCGCGCAGCTTGCCCGGATTGAGCAGACCATGCGGGTCGAAGCGGTTTTTCATGGCGATGATCTCAGGCGGCAAAGCGCCCCCTGCCTTGCCGTCTTCGACGATGAAGGTGTGAGGGTTGTTGATGCGTACACCGCGTTCCCGATGTATGCGGATGATTTCGTCCAGCCGCTCTTCGCTGGTGAACCGAACCAGTTGCAGCGCGCTGCAGGCGATCAGCCCGTCCAGGTTGCGCAGAAATTCGACATGCATCAGTACCTCGCCGCCGAGCAGGTGCTCCATCTCTGTGATCTGCTCGACCTGCTTGCCGGACACGAAACTGCTTTGAATATAGGTCAGCGTCTTGTCGACCTTGAGCGCATGCAGCGTGGTGTGGTTCCAGGTGAACTCCATCAGGGTGCGATTGCTTTTTTGCACTTCGGCCGCGGTCTTGCGATACGTGATCGAGCCGGCGTGCAGGGCGGCAAGTTCGTGCATCGCTTCTTCGCTTGATTCGGCGACGAGCGACAGCACCGCGTGGCAGCCCTTCGGCAAATACTCGGCCAACTGCGTCAGATAGTCGGGTATGGGGCTGGCAAAGAAGGCCACTTCGCGCTTGACGATGCCGGGCGCATGCGCCAGTGCATTGCCAAACGCCAACGCCTTGTCGAAGTCTGAAAAAGTGACCAGCGTTTCGAGCCAGGCGTGTACTGGCGCCAAGCCGACTTCGAGCTCGAGCACCAGGCCGTTGGTGCCCCACAGATGGTGCATTCGCATCGCCTCGGCGCCACGCAGCTCGATGATTTGCGGTTCGGCCTCGATCGTCATCGCCCGCACGCCGAGCACGTTGCCTGGCGCTCCGAACGGGCCGTAGTTGATCGAGCCGATACCGCCGAAGCCACCGCCGAAGAGACCTCCGAGCGTGGCGCTGCGGTAGGTCGACGGCATGCAGCGCAGTTCCTGGCCGGTCGGGCGGGTCTGTTTTTCAAGCTCGCCGAGCCGCATCCCGGCCTGCGCGCGCGCCACGCCCGGTCGCACCCACAGCAGCGCGTTGTAGCCGGTCATGTCGAGCACCACACCGCCCGCCAATGGCGTCGTCTGGCCATAGTTGCCGGTGCCACTGCCGCGAATCGTGATCGGCACGTTGCGTTGCACGCAGGCGCTCACCACGGCGCGCAATTCGTCTTCGGTACGCGGCCGCACCACGGCATCGGCGCGCTTGTCTTTCAGCTGGCGGTTCAGCACCGGGCTGAACCAGGCGAAGTCTTGCGACAGGCGCGCGACGCGACTCTCGTCGGTGATCCAGTCGAGTTCAGGCAGTGCGAGCAGCAGTTGTTCGACAGCGGAAACAGGAGCGTTCATGGTCGTCATTTCAATCTTGAGAAAGTTCGCTGGCGTGCCATGAGCCCAGGGCCAGCTTGCTGAGCCAGGCCATCAGGGCGAACAGCGCCACGCCGGTCAGCGAGATCAGCAGCAGCGCGGCGAACATGCGCGGAATGTTGAGCTGAAAGCCAGCCTGAAGAATTTGGTAAGCCAGCCCTGCACCCGAGCCGCCGGTGCCTGCGACGAACTCCGCCACCACGGCGCCGATGAGCGCGAGACCGCTGGAGATGCGCAAGCCGCCAAAAAAGTACGGCAGTGCGCTCGGAATGCGTAACCGCACCAGTTGCTGCCAGCGCGTCGCCCGATTCAGCTTGAAGTAGCTCTGCAGATCGGGGTCGATGCTGCGCAAGCCGAGCGTCGTGTTGGCGATGATGGGAAACAGCGCCACGAGGGCCGCGCATACCGTCATCGCCGCGGTCGGGTTCTTGACCCAGATGATGATGAGGGGCGCTACCGCCACGATCGGCGTCACCTGCAGCAACACCGCATACGGGAACAGCGCGGTCTCGATTCGCTTGCTCTGCACAAACAGAAACGAGATCAGAACGCCCGCAATGGTCGCCACGATAAAAGATAGCACCGTGATCTTCAACGTGACCAGCAGCGCCATGCCGAGCGGCACCCAGTCGTGCACCAGCGTCTGCATCATGAGGAACGGCGAGGGCACCAGATAGGCCGGCAGCTCCATCGCCGTCACGAGCCATTGCCAGAGCGCGACCAGCACCACGCCCACCAGCAACGGATAGAACACCCGCTGCACCCGCGGTTGCCGGAGCAGGGGTACGTGCCGCAGCGGCACCGCCTTGCGAGCAGGTGCTGCGGGGCTCGCCCGCAAGGTCGGCGACGCGGCGGCAGCCGGAGCCAGCGTGGTCTTGCCCGCAGTCGAAGACTCGCTGATGACCGCGCTCATGGCGCCAGCTCCTCGTGCGCCTGGCTGGCACGCAGCAAGCTGTCTTGCAGTCGCTTGGCGTGACGGCTGAACTGTGGCGACACCATGAAGTCGGCATTGCGCGGATAGGGCTCGTCGATCTCGAACTGTTCCACTACCCGTCCTGGCCGTGCCGCCATCATGATCACGCGGCTCGACAGAAACACCGCTTCGTGGATCGAGTGCGTGACGAAGATCACCGTGAGCTTTTTCTTGCGCCACAGCTCGAGCAGATCGGCATCAAGGCGGTGCCGCGTGATCTCGTCCAGCGCGCCGAAGGGCTCGTCCATCAACAGGAGGTCGGGCTGCGTGACCAGGCCGCGCGCGATCGACACGCGCATTTGCATGCCGCCCGAAAGTGCCCTCGGCAACGCGCCGGCAAACTTGTTGAGGCCGACCAGCGCGAGCGCCTCGGTCACCCGGCCGTCTGCTTCCTTGCGCGACACGCCCGCCAAGTCGAGCGGCAGCCGCACATTGGTCTGCACGCTGGCCCAGGGCATGAGCGTCGGCGCCTGAAACACGAAAGCCATCTTGCGGCCGCTCGCATCGATTTGCGCCACCGGCTTACGCCAGACCAGCAAGCGACCGTCACTGGGATCGAGCATGCCCGCCACCATCTTCAGCAGCGTGCTCTTGCCGCAACCCGACGGTCCGAGCAGGGTCACGAACTCGCCCTCGGCGATCGTCAGGTCGACCGGCAACAACGCCTGCGTGCCGTTCGGATATGTCTTTTCGGCGGACAGGATTTCCACCGCCGGTACCTCAGTCGGTACCGCAGTCGGTATTGCAGTCGTTACCGCTGCCGCTTCAGCTGTAGAGGACATGTCTTTCATTGCCGCACGCGTCCCGTTCAGGGAAGCACCTTGGCATCCTTGACGAAACTGGTGGTGTACGTCTTCGACAGTTCGACCTTGGTCGGGTCGAGCAACTTGGTGCTGACCAGGAAGTCGTAGCTCGCCTTGGCGCGCACGTCGGTTATCACGCCGATGCCCATCGTGGCTGCGTCACCACCGGTGACCATCCCCATTTCCTTGAGCTTGGCCACGCTGTAGGCGAGCTGGTCGTCGGTCATGTTGGGGTTGTCTTTCTTGATGAGCGCATTGGCAGGTGCCGGATCGGCGAGGTAGCTTTTCCACCCTTCGGCGGAGGCCTTGACGAAGGCGGCGACCTGCTTGCTGCGGTCCTTCACCGTCTTTTCCATGCACGACACGGTGGTCGCATAGGCGGGAAATCCGAAGTCGCTGAACATCAGAACGGTGCTCTTCACACCTGCCTTCTGAATGGCGTACGGCTCGGAGGTCAGGTAACCCTGCTGGGCCGTGTTCTTGTCGGCCACGAAGGGCTGAATGTTAAATGTGTAAGGCCGGGTCTGCTCGTCGGTGAGGCCGAACTTGGTCTTGAGCCACGGCCAGTA
Source organism: Variovorax sp. GrIS 2.14 (assembly GCF_046115955.1). Lineage (NCBI taxonomy): Bacteria > Pseudomonadati > Pseudomonadota > Betaproteobacteria > Burkholderiales > Comamonadaceae > Variovorax > Variovorax sp. GrIS 2.14. The sequence goes on along the minus strand of NZ_JBJXIA010000016.1, from coordinate 80,585 downwards.
GCCGCGGTTGGCCTGCGCGCCGATCAGGATGGTCTTGCCCTTCAGGTCTTCGAACTTCTTGACGTCCTCGTGCGCGATCAGCACCTGCGGGTCCTTCTGAAAGAAGGCTGCGACATTGACCACCGGCACGCCGCCTTCGCGCGTCTGCATCATCTGGATGTCGCTGGAACCCATGATGCAGTCGGCCTGGCCGGCCGCCATCATCTGCGTGATGTTGACCTGCGGGCCGCCCATCTTGATGGTCACGTCCAGCCCGTACTTCTTGTAGGTGCCTTCCGCCACCGCCTGGTAGAAGCCGCCATGCTCGGCCTGTGCGAACCAGTTGGTCATATAGGTGAACGGTTCGGTGGCCTGCGCCTGCGCGGGATTGGCAAAGCCGCAGACAGCCAGCGCGATGGCGCCGGCGAGCGATGCGGAACGGAAAACAATTTGCTTGCGCATGGTGTGAACCTCTCGAGCGTGGAAAAAAAGCGGACTTGAAGCGAATCTGCAATGCAAGGAATGCGCCTCAGAGCGCGTGAGCGAGCGGCGCAGCGGAAGGTGCCATCGACGGAGGCGTCGACTGAATGAAGCCCTGCTCGTGGCCGCGGCCCCAGGTCGCCTCTTCGCGCACCACCCAGCGCAATGCGTACAGCTCGGTGAGCGCCTGCACCCAACTTGCCGCCAGCGTGTCGAGAATCTCTTCACCTTGCTCGCGGGTGGCGCTGGTCGGGTCGCCGATCACGCCGCTCGGGCCGAAGTCGCGCGCGGTCCAGGCGCAGGCCGGACGGCCATCGGGCGACAGGAGCTTGATGGGGAAGGGCGGCGGGTAATTGGCCGCCGCATGTTCCATGTGCACGGTGTCGGGCGCCAACGCCAGCATCAACGCTGTTTCGGAATGACCGGCGTGCATCGACAGCCGCTTTTCCTGGTCGCTGATCTGCTTGCTCGACGCATTCGGCAGGCGTGACACGCCGTGCGGAACCACCACGAAGTCGCCATGGCGCAAGCGCAGTTCGCGCGCTGCCATTTCCAGCACTTGCGGCTGGCCGCCGTGGCCGTTGGCGAACAGCAGCTTGCGAAAACCGGAGCGGTACACCGACTCGCCGATCTCGGTCACCGTGGCGAGCAGCGTCGGGCCCGTCAGCGTCATGGTGCCGGGAAAGTGAAGGTGCTCTTCCGACTTGCCATAGGTGATGGTGGGCAGCGCGAAGGCGCGCACCTCGGCGGGCAGGCGCTCCAGCGCCTTGCCCATCACGCCCGACGAGATCACGCTGTCGACCGAGCAGGGCAGGTGCGGCCCGTGCTGCTCGATGGCGCCGCAAGGCAGCACGATGACCGTGTTCTCGCGGTCCGGCAGCGCATTGATCTGGGTCCAGCTCAGGTAGGGCAGGAAGCGATGGGGAGGGATGTAGCCGTGCAGCATGGTGACTGTCCTGGTGTCGAAAATTTGAAGAAGGGCGTGCGATCTCGGAACGTTGCAAGCCTCAGGCGAAGCGAGCCATAGCGCTGCCGACCCGCGCCATGAAGCGCTTGAGTTGAGGCTCGGTCGCCACGTTCATGTGGTAGTGGGCGTGGTAGTCGATGCGTGCCTGCTGGCCGGTCAGCCGCTTCATGTAGCGCGTGACGATCCTGCGTGGCGGATCGCCCATGTACCAGGCGACCCAGCGAGGCCGTCCGTAAGTCACGACGGCCGAAATCCGCTTGATGTGGGTCAGCATCGGCTTCACGTTGGCCGGATCGCTGATGTCGAAGGCCACTCCCGGCATGAAGAGCCGGTCGAAGTAACCCTTCAGCATGGCCGGCAGACCAAAGCACCAGGTCGGGAAACAGAAAACGATGGCCTCGGCCCACTGCAGTCGCTCGACGTAGCGCTTGAGCGGCAATTGATTGCTCGGCACCTCGTGATAGCCGAGTCGCTCTTCGCGCGACAACACCGGATCGAACCGCTCGGCATACAGATCGCAGTCATCGACTTCGTGCCCGCCTGCGCGCAGACTCTTCAGAACCTCCTGGTGCAGGGCCGCATGAAAGCTGGTTTCGACTGGGTGGCAATAGACGACAAGCACGCGCATGGTGAATTTGACCGATTAATCAGAGCAATCGGTCAGGTTTACGCAAACACCGTGCCAGGATGGGCGCACCGAAGCGGGGCAAGCGCCGGGCTGACGAGCCCCCAAGTCCCGGGGCTTTAAGTCTCGTTCAGGCCGCAACCGTGCAAGACGAACGCCACCAGCTCGCGCGCGATCGGCTCCCGATCGATCGGCGCATCTGGCGGCAGGCCCAGCATCACGCGCGTTTGCAGTGCGTAGTCGGCATAGCTTTGAGTCATCGCCCAGATGTGCATCAGCAGCAGCCGTGCATCGAGTGGGCGCATCTGGCCGCGTGCGATCCAGCCGTTGATGATGTCGACCTTTTTTTGCGTCCAGGCCCGGGCGTTGGGCCAGTAGCGATCGAGATTGCGCCCGCCATCGAGCACCTCGCGCGTGAAGATGCGCGAGATTTCCGGATTGTCGAAGGCGTGGTCGAGCTTCTTGCGGATGTAGTCACCGAGCACCGGCCCCGGGTCCTTGGCATGGTCCTCGAAAGCAAACACCACCTTCCAGTCGTGCAGCACCTGCATCAACAGCTCTTCGTACAACTCTTCCTTGCCGGCGATGTAGTAATGCAACTGGGGCTTGGTCAGCCCGGCGCGCGCCGCGATGGCTTGCGTCGACGTGCCCTTGAGTCCGTGCAGGCTGAACTCGGCCACCGCCGCTTCGCGAATCGCCGACATGATCCGCTCGCGTCCCGGCCGCGCACGCGACAGCGGGCCTTCGGGCGCAGGCATCTGCTGCGTGCCGACGGCGGTTGCATTGGCAATTTCCGGGTTCATGGGGATTGTGGCTGCGGCCTGACCTCGGCGATGGTAAACCCTCGATCGATCGGTCGGTGCCACGCATGACGGCATGCGACGCCGGCATGGGCCGCGCGCGCCATCGGCACGCTTTCCCTATCGCTTTGGCCGTCAAATCTGCTTCGCAACCCTGCAACGTCCAAGGAGCCAACTCATGTACCTTTCTTCCCGAATTCGCGCCTTCGCGGCCGGCACTGCGCTGCTCGCCGCCAGCGCGCTTGTCCAGGCCCAGGCACTCCCCAACGTCGTGATACTCGCCACCGGCGGCACCATCGCCGGGGCGGGTGCATCGGCCGTCAACAGCGCGACCTACGCGGCGGCCAAGGTCGGCGTCGACAAGCTCATCGCCGGTTTGCCGGAACTGTCGAAGATCGCCAATGTTCGTGGCGAACAGGTCTTCCAGGTGGCTTCCGAAAGCCTCACCAACGAGAACCTGGTCACGCTCGCCAAGCGCGTGTCGGCGCTGTCCAAGCAAGCCGATGTCGATGGCATCGTCATCACGCACGGCACCGACACGGTGGAAGAAACGGCGTACTTCCTGACGCTTACCGTCCACACCAACAAGCCGATCGTCATGGTCGCCTCGATGCGTCCGGGCACCGCGCTGTCGGCCGATGGCGCGCTCAACCTGTACGACGCAGTCAGCGTGGCGGGCAGCAAGGACGCGATGGGCAAGGGCGTGTTGCTGACCATGAACGACAGCATCGAAAGCGGTCGTGACGTCAGCAAGAACTTCAACATCAAGCCGAGCGCTTTCGTCAGCCAATGGGGCTCGCTCGGCATGGTGGTCGAAGGCAAGAACTACTGGTTCCGCGCGCCGGTCAAGCGCCACACGATGAACTCCGAGTTCGACATCGACGCCATCACGACGATCCCGAATGTCGAGATCGCTATGGGTTACGAAGGCGTGTCGCCGACCGCCATCGAGGCGCTCGGGAAGAGCGGAATCAAGGCGCTGATCCACGGCGGTCCGGGCAACGGCTCGGTGGCCGACCGCATCGTGCCGTACCTGCAGAAGGTGCGCTCCGACGGCATCGTCGTGATCCGCTCTTCGCGCGTTCCCGATGGCTTCGTTATCCGCAATGCCGAGCAGCCGGACGACAAGTACGACTGGGTCGTCGCGCACGACCTGCGCCCGCAGAAGGCGCGCATCCTGGCGATGCTGGCAATGACCAAGACCACGGACACCAAGGAATTGCAGCGCATCTTCTGGGAGTATTAGCTCGCCTTGGCCCGGCCCGTAAAATCTGTGGCTGCTTGCGCAACCGCGCGGGGCGCCTCGGTTCTACATGCTGACCTTCCAACAAATCATTCTCAAACTGCAGTCGTACTGGGCCGACCAGGGCTGTGCGTTGCTTCAGCCGCTCGACATGGAAGTCGGTGCCGGTACCTCGCACACCGCCACGTTTTTGCGGGCGCTCGGGCCGGAGCCATGGAAGGCCGCGTACGTGCAGCCGAGCCGGCGGCCGAAGGACGGTCGATACGGCGAAAACCCGAATCGGCTGCAGCACTATTACCAGTACCAGGTCGTGCTGAAGCCGGCCCCGTCGAACATCCTCGAGCTGTACTTGGGCTCGCTGACCGCTCTCGGCTTCGACCTGAAAAAAAACGACATTCGCTTCGTCGAGGACGATTGGGAAAACCCGACGCTCGGTGCCTGGGGCCTGGGCTGGGAGGTCTGGCTCAACGGCATGGAGGTGACGCAGTTCACCTACTTCCAGCAGGTCGGCGGCATCGACTGCAAGCCGATCACCGGCGAGATCACCTATGGGCTGGAGCGGCTTGCGATGTACCTGCAAGGCGTCGACAACGTCTACAACCTGACATGGACCGATGGCTTGACCTACGGCGATGTTTACAAGCAGAACGAGGTCGAACAGTCGACCTATAACTTCGAGCACAGCGACGCGGACTTTTTGTTCACCGCATTCGACGCGCACGAAAAGCAGGCGAAACATCTGATGACCGAACAGCTCGCGCTGCCGGCTTACGAGCAAGTGCTCAAAGCCGCACACAGCTTTAATTTGCTCGACGCGCGCGGTGCCATCAGCGTGACCGAACGCGCGGCCTACATCGGCCGCATTCGCAACCTCGCGCGCAGCGTGGCGCAGAGTTATTACGAGAGTCGCGAGCGGCTCGGTTTTCCGATGGCGCCGCGCGAATGGGTCGCGCAGATGCCCGTCCTGAAGAAGGCGGCCTGAGCAATGAGTGCTGACAACAAACGCAATCTGCTCGTCGAACTGTTCGTCGAGGAGCTGCCGCCGAAAGTATTGAAGAAGCTTGGCGATGCGTTCGCCGGCGTGCTGCGCGATCAACTGGTCTTGCAGGGCTTGGCGGAGGCAGCTTCGACCCTGACGGCTTACGCCTCGCCGCGCCGCCTTGCTGCGCATTTGACGCAGGTGGCCGCGGTGGCCGCCGACAAGGCTGTCTCGCAGAAGCTGATGCCGGTCGCGGTCGGCATCGATGCAGCGGGCAATGCCACACCGGCCCTGCTGAAGCGCCTCGCCGCGCTGGGCGCCGACGCGTCTGCCGTGGCGGGATTGAAGCGCGCGGTCGACGGCAAGGCCGAAGCGCTGTTCTACGAAAGCACCGCCAAAGGTGCGAGCCTGGCCGAAGGTCTGCAAAAGGCACTGGCCGAAGCGATCGCCAAGCTGCCGATCCCCAAGGTCATGAGCTACCAGCTAGAAGAAGGCAGCGCGATGCCCGGCTGGACCAGCGTCAGCTTCGTGCGCCCCGCGCATGGACTGGTGGCGTTGCACGGCGCGGATGTGGTCGCCATAGAAGCGCTCGGCCTCAAGTCCGGTCGCGACACGCATGGCCACCGCTTCGAAGCCTCGGCCGATCCGGTTGTCTTGCGCGATGCCGACAGCTATGCGCAACAGTTGGCCGAAGAAGGCGCGGTCATCGCCGGCTTCGACCAGCGCCGCGCCGAGATCGAGCGACAACTCGCCGCAGCGGCCGTCAAGGTCGGCAGCGACTCGGTGCCGATCGACGACGACGCGCTGCTCGATGAAGTGACGGCCCTGGTCGAGCGGCCGAATGTGCTGGTCTGCAGCTTCGAGCCGGAGTTTCTCGACGTACCGCAAGAGTGCCTCATCCTCACGATGAAGGCCAACCAGAAGTACTTTCCGCTGCTCGATGGCGCCGGCAAGTTGACGAACAAGTTTCTCGTCGTCAGCAACATCAGCCCGGACGACACGAGCGCGGTGGTGCAAGGCAACGAGCGCGTGATTCGCCCGCGCCTGGCCGACGCCAAGTTCTTCTTCGACCAGGATCGCAAGAAATCACTGGCCTCGCGCGTCGAGTCGCTGGGCAAGGTGATCTATCACAACAAGCTCGGGACGCAGGGCGAGCGAGTCGTGCGCGTGATGCAGATCGCGGAGGGCATCGCCAAGCTGCTCGCTGCATCGACCGGCGACGCCACGCTGCCGGCGCGCGCGGTGCAGGCCGCCCAATTGGCCAAGGCCGATCTGGTCACCGACATGGTCGGCGAGTTCCCCGAGTTGCAAGGCACGATGGGGCGCTATTACGCGCTGCACGACGGACTCGACGCATCGGTGGCCGACGCCATCGAAGACCACTACAAGCCGCGCTTTGCCGGCGACACGCTGCCGCGCGGTGATGTCGGCGTAGTGGTCGCGTTGGCGGACAAGCTGGAGACGTTGGTCGGCATGTTCGGCATCGGTAATTTGCCAACGGGTGATCGCGATCCGTTCGCGCTGCGGCGGCATGCGTTGGGTGTCGGACGCATGTTGGTCGAGCGCGCATTGCCGTTGCACTTCTACGAATTGACGCGGCTCGCATTCGCTGCATTCAAGCCCGGCTTGCTCGAGGACCGATCGGTCGAGTTGGACCAATTCATCATCGAACGGCTCAAGGGCTACTTCAGGGATGAAGGCTATACGGCGGTCGAAGTCGACGCCGCGCTGCACGCGCACAAGCTCGGCGAGTGGTCGACCATTCCCGCTCGACTCGCCGCCGTCCGCTCCTTCGCCGCGCTGCCTGAGGCCCCCGCACTTGCCGCCGCCAACAAGCGCATCGGCAACATTCTGAAGAAGGCGCCCGACGCAGACGCGCACGTCAGCGAGTTGTTGCTGCAGGAGCCGGCAGAAAAGGCGCTCTACGCCGCCATGGCAAACGTTGTCCCGGCAGCCAACGCCCAGTTCGATGCAGGCGACTACACCGCGTCATTGCAGACGCTGGCCGCGCTGCGCGCGCCGGTCGATGCCTTCTTCGACGGCGTGATGGTCAACGCCGAGCAAGCCGACCTGCGCCTCAACCGGCTCGGCCTGTTGAAGTCGTTGCACGAGGCAATGAACCGGGTGGCGCAACTGGAACGGCTGGCGGCGTAAGGCCGAGCGCTCGATAATCGTCTCGATGAACCGCCAACTGCAACTCGACCACTTTTCGCTCGCTTTGCACAGGCGGGCCATCGATGCGTTGCGCGCCGATCCGACGCTGAACGCCCGTGTTCGGCAAACTTTGACGCGCTGGCGCTCACAGGCCGGCGAAACACGCTCGGATGCTCTGTGGTCCGAATGGGAACAACTGCTGTCTGACGAGCCGGATGCATTGGCGCGGGCCGCTTTGTCGGAAACCGATCACGGGCAGCTCATGCGAAGTGTTTCTCCGCTGGGCGTGCTTGTAACGCAGCGCGAGCGCACCGCGTTGCTTTCGCAGTCGCGCGGATATGTAGCGCTGTCGCAATGAAGCTGGAAGAACTCCAACATGTCCTCCGGGCTGCGGCCGCTATCACGCAAGAGAACTCACTGGTGGTGGTCGGGAGCCAGACGATCTTGCTGCTGCTGGACGAGCCGCCGGCGGCCTTGCTGATTTCACGCGAGGTAGACCTTTACCCTGCCATGCATCCGGAGCCTCTTGAACACATCGGCGTCTTGATCAACCGACGCCACAGCGAGGCGAAAGCCAATCCATGAAACTCGTCATCCTCGACCGCAACGGCACCATCAACGTGAACCGCGACGACTTCGTCAAGAGCGACGTCGAATGGACGCCGCTGCCCGGCGCGCTCGAAGCGGTGGCGCGGCTCAACCACGCTGGGTGGCATGTGGTGATCGCATCGAACCAGTCGGGCCTGGGGCGCGGTCTGTTCGATGTGGCGTCGCTCAACCTCATGCACGCGAAGATGCACAAGATGCTGGCCAGCGTCGGCGGTCGTGTCGATGCGGTTTTCTATTGCCCGCACAGCCCGGACGAGAACTGCAATTGCCGCAAGCCCAAGGCGGGCCTGTTCCGGCAGATCGGCGACCGCTACGGCGTCGACCTGGTCAACGTGCCGACTTGCGGCGACAGCCTGCGCGATCTGCAAGCCGGCGCGTCGGTCGGCTGCGAACCGCACCTGGTGTTGACCGGCATGGGCGCTGCGTGCCGCGGCGTCGAACTGCCGCCGGAGTACCCGGCCAAAACGATGGTGCACGAAGATCTCGCCGCCTTCGTCGACTTCCTGCTGGTGCGCGAAGCGAAGAAGCAGGCTGAACTGCAGGTGGCGATCTGATGGCTTTCGTTCGCTCCCTGCTTCATGCCCTCTGGATGCTGGTCACCGTGGTCCCCTGGGGCATCATCATGTGCGTCAGCTCGCTGTGGAAACGCGGCATTCCGCTGTACTGGATGGCCGAGCGCTGGCTGCGTTGGGCGATCGGCGGAGCGCGGGTTTTGCTCGGCATTCGCACCCGCGTCACCGGCATGGAAAACCTGCCGACCGATCAGCTTGCCGGCGCCGTGCTGCTGGTCAAGCACCAGTCGACGCTCGAGACGTTTTTGATGCCGACGCTGATGCCGCACCCGCTCGCCTTCGTGTTCAAGAAGGAACTGATCTACGTGCCATTTTTCGGCTGGGCGATGGCGCGGCTCGACATGATCCACATCGATCGGAGCCAGAAGACGCAGGCCTTCAACAAGGTCGTGAGCCAGGGGCGTGTGCTGTTGGCACAAGGCATCTGGATCATCATGTTCCCGGAAGGCACGCGCATTCCGCGAGGCCAGAAGGGCACCTACAAAAACGGCGGTACGCGGCTCGCTTGCGAGACTGGCGTTCCAGTCATTCCGGTGGCCGTCACCTCGGCCAGGGTATGGCCGCGCAAGGCCTTCATCAAGCGGCCCGGCATCGTCGATGTGTCGATCGGTCCGGCGATTCCGAGCGTCGGCCGCAAACCCGACGAGCTGATGCGCGAGGTCGAGGCCTGGATCGAATCCGAGATGCGTCGGCTCGACCCGGAAGCGTACGCCGCAGCCGTAGCCGCCGCCTGACAAGAACCTCCATGCGCGGCCTCCTGCAGTTCACGCTCGATTTGTTCAACGTGCCCGAGGCGGACGTCGATATGGTTGTCGATGACTTGCCGCCAGCCCAAGCGCCGAAGCTGCAGCAGTCCACACCGGTGCTTCCACTGTCGCAGTCGCAGTCGCCGTCGAACTCGGTGCCACACGCACCGGCCACTCCCCCTGTGCCGCTCAGGGACGTGTTGTCCCAGGCCCGTTTCATTCACCCCCGTGCCACGCGCGAAGTGGTAGTCGGCCATGCGCGCGTCGGCTACGAGTTCACCCGTGGCAAGCGCGGCACCATCGGTTTCGTGGTCGGCGCCGAGGGACTGTCGGTGCGCGCCCCGCGCTGGGTCACGCTGCGCGATGTCGATGCGGCTGTGCTGGAAAAAGCCGACTGGATCGTCCGCAAGCTGGCTGAAACGCAAGAGCGTCACGCGCGCGTCGAAGCTTCGCGCATCGAATGGAAAGACGGTGCGACCTTTCCGTTTCTAGGCGAGCCTGTTGTGGTGCAACTCGATCCGCGCCACGGCTTCAAAGGTGTGGGCGCCGTGCTCGATGCGGAACTCGATGCGAACGGCGCGCGAACTTTGCGTCTCGCGGTGGCAAACAACGCCAATCCGGATCAGATCCGCGACGCGGCGCAAGCGTGGCTCACGCGCCAGGCGCGCCGCCTGTTCACCGAGCGCCTCGATGCCTACGCGCCGAAGCTCGGTGTGCGGTGGAAAAAGCTGTCGCTGTCGAATGCTGCGACAAGATGGGGCAGCGCCAGCAGCGACGGTTCGATCCGCCTGAACTGGCGCCTCATCCATTTCCGCCTGCCCGTGATCGACTACGTGGTCGCGCACGAGCTGAGTCATCTGCGCGTGATGGACCACAGCCAGCGCTTCTGGGAGACGGTCGAGAGCGTCATGCCCGACTACCAGCAGCTTCGTCGGCACCTCAAAGACGAGACGATCCCTCGTCTTTAGCGCCTATGGCTACCGGGCGTGAGTGACGCCGCCGTCGACGACGAGGGTCGATCCCATCACGTAGTCGCCCGCGCGCGAGGCCAGATAAATCGCAGCGCCCGCCATGTCTTCCGGCGTGCCGATGCGACCGGCCGGGATGCGCCCCTTCACCTCGTCTCCGTGGTCACGCGCATCCTTGTTCATGTCCGATGCAAACGCGCCCGGCGCGATCGCGCTCACCACGATGCGGTCTTGAGCGAGCCGCAATGCCATGCGGCGCGTCAACTGGATCAGGCCGGCTTTGCTCGCCGCATACGAATACGTCTCCTGCGGGTTGACCGAAATGCCGTCGATCGACGCGATGTTGATCACCTTCGCCAAGTGGTCGGTCGCAGCCTTCTTCAACATCGGCGTCAGCGCCTGCGTCAGGAAGAACGGGGCTTTGAGGTTGAGGTCGACCACCTTGTCCCAGCCGCTCTCCGGGAACTCGTCATAAGGCGCGCCCCAGGCAGCGCCGGCGTTGTTGACCAGGATGTCGAGCGAACTTTCATGCTTGGCGTAGGCATCGACCAGCGCCTGCGCGCCGGCCAGCGTCGACACATCGGCGGGCAGCGAAATGCAGGTGCCGAAGGCCGAAAGCTCCTTGGCGGTCTGGTCGCAAGCCGCTGCTTTGCGCGCCGAAATGTAGACGCGTGCGCCCTGGGCCAGATAGCCCTCGGCGATCATGCGGCCGATGCCGCGCGAGCCGCCGGTGATGAGCGCGGTGCGCCCTTTGAGCGAAAAGAGGTTGCTGGTGTCCATTGATGTCTCCTGAACTTGTTTGAAAAATTTGCCGGCAAAGCTTAGTGCGCGATGCGGCGCTGGCGCGTCACCTTGGCGCCAGAGCGCTCCCCCGAGACGCCGTTTCGGGCGTCGTTCTCGTCGTTCAAAGCGCCAGCGCGCGCGGGCTTTCGAAGCGTCGGGGCTCGCCAGTCAACGGATCGCGGAAGGCGACGGATTTCGCGAGCAGTTGCAGCGGTTTGTCGAAGTCGTCGCTGTCCGCCGGCAGCAGCGTCGGGTAGATCGGATCGTTGACGATCGGCACGCCCAGCGCCATGCAATGCACCCGTAGCTGGTGCTTGCGGCCGGTGACGGGGGCGAGGTCGAGCAAAGCGCGCTCGCCATGCACTTCGCGCAGTGATAGATGTGTCTCGGAATTCGGCTCGCCTTCGACTTCTTTCACGCGCATGAAGTGGTCGTCGTCGTCCACCAGCTGGCTGCGATACACGCTTGGCACCGATGCGCCTGCGGGCCACGTCACGATTGCCTCGTATCGCTTTTCAACCGCGCGATCGGCGAACAGGCTCGTATACGCGGCGCGCGTTTGCGGCTGCACAGAGAACAACACCAGCCCCGCCGTGCCGCGGTCGATGCGGTGCAATGGCGCCAGATCGTCGATTCCCAGCTTGCGCTTGAGCCGGACCAGAAGGCTCTCTTGCAGGAACTTGCCGCCCGGCGTGACCGGCAAAAAGGGTGGCTTGTCGGCGACGACAAGGTGTTCGTCATGGAACAGCACCGCCTCGTCGAACGGAATACGGGGCTCTGCATCGAGCGTGCGGTAGTAGTAGACGCGCAGCGGTGCCTGGTAGTGCCGGTCGGCCGTGACTCGCTCTCCGTGCTCGTCGACGACGGTCCCGGCGTTCATTCGCCCGATCCATGTCGCGCGGTCGATGGCCGGAAAACGCTCGACCAGAAAGTCGGTGATGGTCGGCCACGGGCCGGTCGGCAAACCGACACAACTCGGGCCGACGCCGTCGCGCGTGGGCAGCGGTAATGCGGGCTTCACACGCTCGCCCCGGCGAGTGCTGTTTCCAGTTCGCTGAACGACGGCCGCGCGCCGACGTCGGGCTGCAAGCAACGCTTTGCAAGCATCTGCAAGCCTTCGGCCAAGGGACCGGCCGCATCGCATCGTTCGGCCAGCTCTTCGAGCAGACAGCCGAAGGCGCGCACCTCCAGTCGTTGCAGCGCGATAGATTGCGCCACAGCCAGATTGCCGGTCATGGCCGCTGCGCCTAAGTCGCCGAGCAGCGCCGTGCCATCAGCCTCGAACAGGATGTTGTGCGCGTACAGGTCGCCATGCACGATGCCGTGCGCGTGCAGATGCGCCATCGCCGACGCGATGCCCTGTGCCATCCGGTGCGCGGCCGGCAGCGACCACTTGGCATCTGGTGAATACACATCCCGCGTACAGGAAGCGAAGCTGGGGGGACCAGCGAGGTTGCGATACGCCGGATCTACCAGCGCCATCAGCAACCCGTCGGTGCCATCCGGGTGCCCGGTAATCTGCCCCTGTGCCGAAACGAGATTGGGGTGCGAGCCGACGGCGAGCGAGGCGGCCATCTCGCTGTGCGGCCAGCCGTCGCTGGTGACTGCGCCCTTGAAGAGCTTGACCGCGACGGGTCGCTTTCGGTCGTTGCCTTCACCGTCGTTGCGCTCACCGTCTTGGCCGCCGAGCGCGGCCTGGTAGATCACGCCCGATGCGCCTTCACCGAGCTTGGCACCCAGCGCCAGGCGGCGCCAGTCGACCTGCGGGATGGCAGTGCTCGCCGCCACGTCATGCTCGGCACGCTCGCAGAATGGATTGCCGCTAACAGCCAGCCACGACAGACGCGGTAGCGAGAGCAGCCACGACGGCACCGTCTCGAACGCATTGGCCGAGATGCGCAGCAGCTCCAGGCTCTGGAGCGACGCCATCGAATCGGGCAACGCGCTCAATCGGTTGCCCGCCAGCATCAGCTTCTGCATGCGGGCGCAGGCGCCGACAGAAGCGGGCAGTGCCTCGATCGCGTTGTCGGTCAGGATCAGCCAACGCAGCGACGGGGGCAGCGCATGCGAGGGCACCGTTCGAATGCGGTTCGCCTTGAAGCCGACGATGTCGAGCTGGCGGCATTGCCCGATCGATTCCGGCAACGTCGTGAAGCGGTTGTTCGAGCAGAAGAGCACCCGCAGCTTGTGCAGCCGCCCGAGGTCGTCGGGCAGCGAATCGAGCGCATTGCCCGACAGGTCGAGCACTTCGAGCGAATCGGCAAGCGCAAAAATCTCGCGCGGAAACTCGGTGAGTCCGCATGACAAAGCCAGCCGCTGCGCACCTGCCAGCCGGCCCGCGCGCAACTGAGCAAGCATGTCCATGCCGCGAGTTTAGGTGGCTGCGTTGCGCGGACTCAAGTGGTCGGAAGCCCGAAGCGGTAGACGCCGTCGGCACCGCGCGTGCGCTTGAGCTGGCCTTCGAACATCAGCATGTTCAGATGCGCCACCGTCTCGCCCATCGCGAAGGTCATCTGGTGCGAATCGAGCTCGCGCTTAAACATGATCAGCATGCCCTCGGCCGCGCTCAGCGGGCGCACCGCGCACCCTTCCATCAGCTCGGCCAGCCGGTCGCGGTGGTGCTCCTGCAACTGCTCGACACGGCGATGGATGCCGGTGAACGGCTTGCCGTGCGAGGGCAAGCCGAGCGCATCGGCCGGCAGGGCGTTGAACTTGGCAATGCTGTCGAGAAAGAGCCGCAGCGAGTTGGCTTCCGGCTCGCCCGCATGCACGCTGACGTTGGTCGAGATGCGTGGCAGCATCATGTCGCCGCCGATCAGCAGGTTGAGGTCGGCGCAGTACAGCGCGATGTGTTCGGGCGCGTGGCCGTAACCGCTGATGCAGCGCCATGCGTGCCCGCCGATCATCACGGTGTCGCCGTCCATCATCCGCACGTAGGTGTCGGGCACGGCGGGCACCATGTCGGCGTAGTAGCTGTTGCGACTGCGAATTTCTGCGATGACTTCGGCATTCGTCACGCCATGCATGACGAGAAAGTCAGCCGCCATGTCGCCGCCGGCACCGCTGTCGCTGCTGGTTTTGCTCGTGAGCAAGCGGGCCACGTTGTAGTCGGTGGCGCTGATCCAGAGCGGGGCGTTCCAGCGCTTGCAGATGAAGTCGGCCAGACCGATGTGGTCGGGGTGCATGTGCGTGACGATGACGCGCAGGATCGGCATACCCTGCAACTGCGTCTCGAAGATCTGCTCCCACTGCGCGCGGGACTCGTCCCGCGCGATGCAGCAATCGACCACCGTCCAGCCCTCGACCCCGTCGATGGAATCGCGCAGCAGCCAGAGGTTGATGTGATTGAGCGCGAAGGGCAGCGTCATGCGAATCCAGCGCACGCCGGGCGCCACTGCGAGCGCCTCGCCGACTTCGGGGAGGGTGTCGCCCAGGGTGTAATGGAGTTCGCGTTCTAGGAGGTTCATGTAAGATTGACGTTTACGTAAACGTCATGATGTGACGCCACATTGTAGGCAGTGCGCGACCATCCCGCTGTCGCCGCCGGAACGTCCTTTTCTCTTCATGCCGACGCAGACCTTCACCATCAGCGAGCTCGCCAAGGAGTTCGACCTCACGACGCGAGCCATCCGCTTCTACGAGGACCTGGGCCTGCTCGCACCGGAGCGCTCCGGCTTGCAACGCATCTACAGCGCGCGCGACCGGGCCCGGCTCACGCTCACGCTGCGCGCCAAGCGCCTGGGCCTGAGCCTGACGGAGGCCAAAGACATTCTCGACATGTACGACAGCCCGCGCGACACCGAGGCGCAACTCGAAAAGTTCCTGGGTGTGCTCGGCAGCCACCGGGAGCAGCTCGAAGCGCAACTGGGTGAGCTGCAGGCCAACCTCGAAGAAGTGCGTGCCCACGAGAAAAAAGCGCGGGCCACCCTGGCACGTTCCCGCAAAGTTCCTGGCCGCTGAACCTTCCCGTTGAACCCTTACCTTAGCCACAATATCGCCATGCCTGAATCACTCGAAGACCTCTTTGCCCACAACCGGTCCTGGGCTGCACAAATGGAACGCGACCGGCCCGGCTTTTTCACCGGCCTGGTGAAGCAGCAGACGCCACGCTACATGTGGATCGGCTGCTCCGACAGCCGGGTGCCGGCCAACCAGATCACCGGGCTGGAGCCGGGCGAGGTTTTCGTGCACCGCAACGTCGCCAACATCGTCGTCCACTCCGACCTGAACGCGCTGTCGGCGATCCAGTTCGCCGTGGAGCGTCTGAAGGTCGAGCACATCATGGTGGTGGGTCACTACGGTTGCTCGGGCGTACAGGCCGCGCTAGAGGGCGCGCGCATCGGCATTGCCGACAACTGGATCCGCCACATCCAGGACGTGCGCGACCGGCACCGCGTGATGCTCGAAACCTTTCCGCCGGAAGTCCGGGCCGATGCGCTGTGCGAACTCAACGTCGCCGAGCAGGTGGTCAACGTGTCGGTCAGCACCGTGATGGTCGATGCCTGGAGCCGCGGCCAGTCGGTGCGGGTGCATGGCTGGACCTTCGGCGTGCACGACGGCTTGCTGCAAGACCTGGGCTTCGACGTCGACGGCAGCAAGCCACTCGACAATCAGTACCGCGCGGCGGTGCAGCGTATTCGCTACAAGTGGAGCAGGCCGCCGGAGGCCAGCACTGCGCCGGCGCCCGACACGGCCAAGGCGACCGGCTGATCCGCCGGCCGACGCACTCGCGCTCTTTCGGCTGACCGCATCCTGCCGATCAGCGCGACGCGGCCTGTTACTCGATCCATAAACCCGCGGCTGGCTGGCCGTTCCTCCAAGGAGATCCTCATGTCCGAATCCATCGTCATCGTCGGCGCCGCCCGCACCCCCATGGGCGGCTTTCAAGGCGACTTTTCTTCACTCGCCGCGCACGATCTTGGTGGTGCCGCCATCAAGGCAGCTGTCGAGCGTGCCGGCATCGACGCCGCCACGGTCGGTGAAGTGCTCTTCGGCAACTGCCTGATGGCTGGCCAAGGCCAGGCACCGGCACGCCAGGCGGCCTACAAGGGCGGCCTGCCCGATAGCGCGGGGGCCGTCACGCTCAGCAAGATGTGCGGCTCGGCCATGAAGGCCGCGATGTTCGCGCACGACATGCTGCTGGCCGGCACGCACGACGTCATGGTCGCGGGCGGCATGGAGAGCATGACCAATGCGCCCTACCTGATGCTCAAGGGTCGTGGCGGCTACCGCATGGGCCACGACCGCATCTTCGACCACATGATGCTCGACGGCCTGGAAGACGCCTACCAGCCGGGTCGCTCGATGGGCACCTTCGGTGAAGACTGCGCAGCCAAGTACAACTTCACCCGAGGGCAGCAGGATGCCTTCGCCACCGCCAGCGTGGAGCGCGCGCGCCACGCCACGGCCGATGGCTTGTTCAAGGCCGAGATCACACCGGTAACGGTCAAGGGCCGCAGCGGTGAAACGATCGTCGCCATCGACGAAGGCCCGGGCAAGGTCAAGCTCGACAAGATCGCCACGCTCAAGCCGGCCTTCAAGAAAGACGGCGGCACCATCACCGCCGCATCCAGCTCTTCGATCAACGACGGCGCTGCGGCGCTGGTCATGATGACCGAGTCGCATGCGAAAAAGATCGGCGCCAGGCCGATCGCACGGCTGGTCGGTCACGCGACCCATGCACAGCAACCCGAGTGGTTTTCGACCGCACCAGTCGGTGCTGTCGCCAAGCTTTTCAAGAAGACCGGCTGGGGCGTGAAAGACGTCGATCTGTGGGAAGTGAACGAGGCCTTCGCCGTGGTGCCGATGGCGCTCATGAAAGAGCTCGACGTCGCGCACGACATCGTCAACGTGCACGGCGGCGCCTGCGCGCTGGGCCACCCGATCGGCGCGAGCGGCGCTCGCATCATGGTCACGCTCATCCATGCGCTGCAATCGCGCGGCAAGAAGCGCGGTGTCGCGACGCTGTGCATTGGCGGAGGCGAAGGCACCGCGGTCGCGATCGAACTGATCTGAATGGGTTCGTGCTTGAAGCGAAGCCTGGCCGCCATCCTCGCCATCGTGCTTGCGGGCGTGTTCGTGCAGACAACGGCGTTCGCGCAGAGGCGAGACAACGTACTGTTCGATGCCGCCACGGCAGAGCAGCAGGCTGTGCTCAAGACCTTGCAGCGCCTGGTCAACATCGAGACCGGCACGGGTGATGCCCAGGGCATCGCCGCGGTCGGCAATCTGCTCGAAGGCGAACTGAAAGCGCTGGGTTTCAGCGTGACGCGCAGCAAGGCGGCCGCTGGCGTGGTCGGTGACAACCTCGTCGGCAAGCTGAAAGGCAAGGGCGGCAAGAACCTTCTGCTGCTCTCGCACATGGACACCGTCTACCCGAAAGGTACGTTGGCCAAGTCGCCGTTTCGCCTCGAAGGCGCGCGCGCTTATGGCCCCGGCATCGCCGACGACAAGGGCGGCACCGCTGTCATCCTGCACACGCTCAAACTGCTGAAGGACTACGGCGTGCGCGACTACGGCACCATCACCGTGCTGTTCAATACCGACGAAGAAAAAGGCTCCTTCGGGTCGCGCGAGTTGATCGAGCAGGAGGCGCGGCTGGCCGACTACGTGCTGTCGTTCGAGCCGACCAGCGCCGAGGTCGAAAAGATGACGCTCGGCACCTCGGGCATCGCCTATGTGCAGGCCAACATCAAGGGCAAGACCTCGCACGCGGGCGAGGCGCCAGAAGCGGGTGTCAACGCGCTGGTCGAGGCATCGGACCTGGTGCTGCGCACGATGGACATCGACGACAAATCCAGAGGCCTTCGCTTCAACTGGACCATCGCCAAGGCCGGCACCGTCAATAACGTCATCCCCGACAGCGCCACGCTGAATGCCGACGTGCGCTATGCGCGCAACGAAGATTTCGAAGCGGCGATGAAGACGCTCGAAGAGCGGGCTCAGAACAAGAAGGTGTCCGGCTCGGAGGTTGAAATCGTCGTCACCCGCGGCCGCCCGGCGTTCAACGCGGGCGAGGGCGGCAAGAAGCTGGTCGACAAGGCCGCCGGCTTCTATCGCGAAGCTGGTGGCATGGTCGAAATCGAAGAGCGTACCGGCGGCGGCACCGATGCGGCCTACGCAGCGCTGTCGGGCAAGCCGGTGATCGAGAGCATGGGACTGCCAGGCTCCGGATATCACAGCGACAAGGCCGAGTACGTGATGATCGACGCCATTCCGCGCCGGCTCTACATGACCGCGCGGATGATCATGGATCTCGGCGCGGGCAAATAACAGATCTCGGAGACACGACATGCTGCTGACCCCCGACCAGGAAGCGATCCGCGACGCGGTACGCGATTTTTCGCAGGCCGAACTGTGGCCGCACGCGCCTGCATGGGACCGCGAGCACGCCTTCCCCAAGGCGGCGCACGCCGGCCTCGCCGCACTAGGCGCCTACGGCATCTGCGTGCCCGAAGAAGACGGCGGCGCCGGGCTCGACTACGTCACGCTGGCATTGGTGCTCGAAGAAATCGCGGCTGGCGATGGCGGCACCAGCACGGCCATCAGCGTGACCAATTGCCCGGTCAACGCCATCCTCATGCGCTACGGCAACGCGCAGCAAAAAAAGAAGTGGCTGCAGCCACTGGCGCAGGGCCACATGCTCGGCGCCTTTTGCCTGACGGAGCCGCAGGCTGGCAGCGACGCGTCGAGCCTGCGCACCACGGCGCGCAAGGATGCCCACGGCTACGTGATCGACGGCGTCAAGCAATTCATCACCAGCGGTAAGAACGGCCAGCTGGCCATCGTCATCGCGGTCACCGACAAGGGTGCCGGCAAGCGCGGCATGAGCGCGTTCATCGTGCCGACCGATGCGCCGGGCTACAACGTCGCGCGGCTCGAAGAAAAGCTCGGCCAGCACTCCAGCGACACGGCGCAGATCAATTTCGACGGCTGCCGCATCCCGGCTGAAAACCTCATCGGGCAAGAAGGCGAGGGCTACAAGATCGCGCTGGGCGGGCTCGAAGGTGGTCGTATCGGCATTGCCGCGCAGAGCGTCGGCATGGCGCGAAGCGCGTTCGACGTGGCGCTGGCCTATGCCAAGGATCGCCAGGCCTTTGGCGGCAGCATCTTCCAACAGCAGGCCGTGGGCTTTCGGCTGGCCGAATGTGCCACGCAGCTCGAAGCCGCGCGCCAGCTCATCTGGCACGCAGCGAGCCTGCGCGACGCCGGCCTGCCGTGCCTGAAAGAAGCCGCGATGGCCAAGCTCTTCGCCAGCGAAATGGCCGAAAAAGTCTGTAGCGCGGCCATCCAGACGCTCGGCGGTTACGGCTATGTGAACGACTTTCCGCTGGAACGCATCTACCGCGACGTGCGCGTTTGCCAGATTTATGAAGGCACCTCGGACATCCAGAAGCTGATCATCCAGCGGGCATTGGCCTGAGCTTTAACGGGTACCCGACGGGGTGGCTGGCGAGCAGGGTGCGCGGGGTGTTCCAATGGAGGACCTCATGAGCGCCTCCACGCCCCCTCCCGCCCCCTGTCCTTGCGGCCGTCGCGACCGCCGCGAGAAGCCGTTTACCTACGCCCTGTGCTGCGGGCGCTACCTCGACGACTTCGACATCACGCCCGCGCCCGACGCCGAATCGCTCATGCGCTCGCGCTACACCGCCTTCGTCAACGAACGCGCCGACTACCTGCTCGCCACGTGGGCGCAGGGCCACCGGCCGTCGCAAGTCACCTTCGAGCCCGGCGTCAAATGGCTCGGACTCGACGTGCGCTCGCGCTCCGTGCTCGACGCTGACCATGCCGAAGTCGAGTTCGTGGCGCGCCAGCGCGACGCTGCCGGCGTCGCCACCCGTTTGCACGAGCGCAGCCGCTTCGTTCGCGAGGAAGAGCGCTGGTACTACGTCGACGGCACGCGGTACTGATCGGTCATCGCTCCATGAGTGACCTCCCCTTCGATGCGGTGCTGTTCGACTGCGACGGCGTGCTGGTCGACTCCGAGCCCATCACCAATCGCGTGCTCGCCGAAATGCTCGGTGAACTCGGCTGGAAGCTCAGCACCGAAGAATCGATGCGGACTTTCACTGGCAAGGCCGTCAGGGATGAAGCCGCGCTGATCGAGGCGCGCACCGGCTTCGCCATCACGCCCGAATGGCTCGCAGGCTTTCGCGAGCGCCGCAACATCGCGCTGCATGCCGATCTGCTCGCCATCCCCGGCGCGGTCGATGCTGTGCGCCGGGTGCATGCGCTGGCGGGCGGGCGTATCGCCTGCGCTTCAGGGGCCGACTTGCACAAGGTCGAGTTCCAGCTGGTCAAGGTCGGTCTGCACGACTTCTTCACCGGCTACGTCTTCAGTGGCCACGACACGCCGCGCAGCAAGCCGTTTCCGGATGTCTACCTGGCGGCGGCCGCCGCGCTGGGCGCGGACCCGGTCCGCTGCGCCGTCGTCGAAGACACCGTCACCGGCGTGACCGCGGGCGTAGCGGCCGGTGCCACGGTGTTCGGCTACAGCCCGCCCGGCATGGCGGGGCTCGGCCACAGCGACCCCGACGCGATGCGCGCCGTCGGGGCCAGCGTGGTGTTCACCGACATGTCGCAATTACCCGATGTGCTGGCCGCCTGGCGGGCGCCCCGCTGACGTGCGGAGCCCCCGCCTTTCTGGTGCAATGAGTTCGTTGCCAGAAAGGACCGTCATGACCACCCCCTCCGCCTACCAGACCGAACAACCCGAGCGCACCGGCATCGATGCGCTGAAGGGCGCTGCGGTCGTCGAGTTCGGCACCAACTGGTGCGGCATCTGCAAGGCGGCGCAGCCCGTAATCGTCGAAGCGTTCGCCGGCCATCCGCATGTCGAACACATCAAGGTCGAAGACGGCAGCGGCCGGCCTCTCGGCCGCTCGTTCAACGTCCGGCTTTGGCCGACGCTGATCTTTCTGCAGGACGGACGCGAAGTGGCGCGACTGGTGCGGCCGACCGAGGCGCAACCGATCGCCGACGCGCTCGCCGGCATCGACCCGATCGCCTGAAGACATCAGGACGGCGTAATCCGACTATTCGGCGGGTCGCCGAAACGCTCCGGGTGTCATGCCGGTCCAGTCGCGGAACGCGCGCGCGAAGCTTTTCTCGTTCCGAAAGCCTACCGCCAGCGCGATCTGCTTGATCGGCTTTGTCGTGCGGCGCAATTGCCGTTGCGCCTCGTCGCGACGCACCTCGTCCTTGATCGCCTGCAGCGACGTGCCTTCGTCCTTCAACTGGCGATGCAAGGTGCGGGCCGATACGTTGAGCGCGGATGCCAGCGCGTCGGCGGTGTTCGATGCAGCACGCGGCGCCGTAGCGTGCGAACTCGCTTCACTATCGGCCGGCCCGCGCATCAGCTCGCGCACGCGCTGTCCCAGCAGCCGGTCGCGCCGGTACTGCAGCACCGTCAGCGGGAGCGCACGCTTGAGCATGGTGCGCAGCGCGCGCTCGTCGCGTTGCAGGGGCAACGCAAGGTAGCGCTCGTCGAAGCTGTAGCTGGCACGGGCCGCATCGAACCGCACGTCGCCAGCGAACATCAACGCGTAGGCGTCGCGGTGGGATGGCGCTGCGAAAGGAAAGGTCGCGTGGCGCAGCGAGATGCGCGAGTCGATCGCCCAGCAAGCGTAGCCATGCAGGAAACGCAGGCTCGACACCAGGCAGAACTCGCGGAACGCCTTGTCGAGCGGCCGCTGTTCGGTGATCGACAAGGTCGCCACGCCGCCCAAAACCTGCAGGTCGAGCGCGATGTCGTCGGTCAGCAGCCGATGGTGACGGCACCAGCGCTTGATGGCCAGGCCCAAGTCGGGCGAGCCCAGCGAGGCACGGCACAGCATGCCGTAGCTACCCCAGGGCAGCTTGCGGGTGAACCAGCCGAGCGCTTCGTCGTCGAGCTCCTGCATCGCGTGCGCGTTGAGCGTTTCGAACTGCACTGCCGTGACGCGGGCACCAGGTTTGGCGACATCGCGCGGCGCGATCTGTGCCGCGCGCAGGGCGCCGGACGGATCGACGCCATAGCGCTCGTAGCCGCGCACGATCGCTCGCACGAAGGCCATCGGCGTGGCGGCGCGGGCGGGGCTCAGGAACGAAGGGGAGGACATGGTATGGATGCCTTCATGTGGCACGATTTGCAACCATTGTGGCGCCAATTGAGGATCGTGCGGGCGTAAGCTGCGGTGTCACAGGAGACAAACCCCATGCACGATCCCGGCCTCAATTTCGACCTGGGCGACACCATCGATTCGCTGCGCGACGCCATCCAGACGTTCGCCGCCGCAGAAATCGCGCCACGCGCCGCCGCCATCGACAGCGAGAACCTTTTTCCACACGACCTGTGGCAAAAGCTCGGCGCTCTCGGCCTGCACGGCATGACGGTCAAAGAGCAATACGGCGGCACCGAACTCGGCTACCTCGCGCACATCGTTGCGATGGAGGAAGTCTCGCGCGCCTCGGCGTCCGTTGGCCTCTCTTATGGCGCGCACTCCAACCTGTGCGTCAACCAGATCCACCGCAACGGGACCGACTTTCAAAAGAACAAGTACCTGCCCAAGCTGGTGAGCGGCGAGCACGTCGGCGCGCTGGCGATGAGCGAACCCAACGCTGGCTCCGACGTCATCAGCATGAAGCTCAAGGCCGACAAGAAGGACGGCTACTACGTGCTCAACGGCGGCAAGATGTGGATCACCAACGGCGGCGACGCCGACACGCTGGTCATCTACGGCAAGACCGAACCCGAGATGGGCGCACGCGGCATGACGGCCTTCATCGTCGAGAAGAACTTCAAGGGGTTCAGCGCCGGCACCAAGCTCGACAAGCTGGGCATGCGCGGCAGCAACACCTACCCGCTGTTCTTCGACAACTGCGAAGTGCCCGCCGAGAACGTGCTGGGCGGCGAAGGCATGGGCGCCAAGGTGCTGATGAGCGGCCTCGACTACGAGCGTGCGGTGCTGTCCGGCGGCCCCCTCGGCATCATGGCTGCGTGCATGGACGCGGTGCTGCCCTTCATCCACGACCGCAAGCAGTTCGGCCAGAGCATCGGCGAGTTCCAGTTGATGCAGGGCAAGCTGGCCGACATGTACTCGACCTGGCAGGCGACGCGCGCGTATGTTTATGCGGTCGGCAAGGCCTGCGACCGCAACGAGCACGCCCGCACCTTTCGCAAGGATGCGGCCGGCGCGATTCTGTATTCGGCCGAGAAGGCGACGTGGATGGCCGGCGAGGCGATCCAGGCGCTGGGCGGCGTGGGGTACACGAAGGACTTTCCGGTGGAGCGGCTGTGGCGCGACGCGAAGCTGTATGAGATCGGCGCGGGGACGAGTGAAGTGCGGCGAATGCTGATCGGGCGCGAGTTGTTCGCAGAGACCTCCTGAGGGCGGGCCATGACATCGAACCTGAGTTATGCAAAAGGCGCGACCGATGTCCCGCTGATCGAGCAGCCCATCGGCGCGTTCTTCGACAACATGGTCGCTTCGCAACCCGACCACGAAGCCCTGGTCAGCCGTCACGAAGCCCGGCGCTTCAGCTACCGCGCACTGCAGACCGAATCGAACCGCCTCGCCAGCGCGCTGCTGAACCTCGGCCTGGTGCCGGGCGACCGCATCGGCATCTGGTCGCACAACAACGTGCCGTGGGTGCTCATGCAGATCGCGACCGCCAAGGTCGGGCTCATCCTGGTCAACATCAACCCGGCGTACCGCACGTCGGAACTCGAATACGCGCTCAACAAGGTCGGCGTGAAGGCGCTGGTCACGATGGCGCAGTTCAAAACCAGCGACTACCTCGGCATGTTGCGCGAACTTGGGTCAGCCAGGCTGCCATTGCTGAAGCACACCGTGTGGATCGACAAGTCAAGCGATGCCGATCAACCCGGCATGCAGCGCTTCTCAGCCCTGCTCGCCAGCGGTAACCCCGACGACCCGCGCATCGCGCAGATCGCCGAGACGTTGAAGGCTACGGATCCGATCAACGTTCAGTTCACCAGCGGTACCACCGGCTTCCCCAAGGGCGCGACGCTCACGCACCGCAACATCCTGAACAACGGCTTCTTCATCGGCGAGTGCATGAAGCTCAGTCCGCACGACCGGCTGTGCATTCCGGTTCCGCTGTACCACTGCTTCGGCATGGTGCTGGGCAACTTGGCGGCGCTGACGCACGGCTCGACGATCGTGTATCCGAACGACGGCTTCGATCCGCTCACCGTGCTTGAAACCGTTCAGGCTGAAAAGTGCACCGGCCTGCACGGCGTGCCGACGATGTTCATCGCCGAGCTCGACCATCCGCGCTTCGCCGAGTTCGACCTGTCGACTTTGCGCACCGGCATCATGGCCGGCTCGCCGTGCCCGACCGAAGTCATGAAGCGCGTGGTCGACCAGATGCACCTGGGCGAAATCACCATCGCCTACGGCATGACCGAAACCAGCCCGGTGAGTTGCCAGAGCAGCACCGACACGCCGCAAGACAAGCGCGTTTCGACCGTGGGCACGGTGCAGCCGCACATCGAAGTCAAGATCATCGACTCGGAGACGGGTGCCACGGTGCCGCGCGGCACCTCGGGCGAACTGCTCACGCGCGGCTATTCGGTCATGCACGGCTACTGGGAAGACGAGCCTCGAACCCGCGAAGCCATCGACGCCGAGCACTGGATGCATACCGGTGATCTGGCCGTGATGGACGACGAGGGCTACGTCAACATCGTCGGTCGCATCAAGGACCTGGTGATCCGCGGCGGCGAGAACATCTACCCGCGCGAGATCGAAGAGTTTCTGTATCGGCACCCGAAGGTACAGGACGTGCAGGTCGTCGGCCTGCCCGACAAGCGCTACGGCGAAGAGTTGTGCGCGTGGGTCATCGTGAAGCCGAACCAGAGCGCGACCGAAGACGAGATCCGCGATTTCTGCAAAGGCCAGATCGCGCACTACAAGGTGCCCAAGTACATCCAGTTCGTCACCGAGTTCCCGATGACCGTCACCGGCAAGATTCAGAAGTTCAAGATCCGCGATGAGATGAAAGAGCGCCTCGGCCTCAACGAAGAGAAGACCGCATGAGCAAGCTAGAAACCAAACTCAACGCCCGTTCCGCCGACTTTCAGGCCAACGCCGTCGCGATGCGCGCATTGGTCGACGACCTGCACGCACAGTTCGCCAAAGTCGAGGCCGGCGGTGGAGAAGCCGCTCGCGCCAAGCACGTCGCGCGCGGCAAGTTGCTGCCACGCGATCGCGTCGCTGAACTGCTCGATCCCGGCACGCCGTTCCTGGAGATCGCACCGCTTGCCGCGTACGGCATGTACCTCGACGCCAAGGGCAACGAGTCGGCCCCGGGCGCCGGCCTTATCGCCGGCATCGGCCGAGTGAACGGCGTCGACTGCATGGTGGTCTGCAACGACGCGACCGTGAAGGGCGGCACCTACTACCCGCTCACGGTGAAGAAGCATCTGCGCGCGCAGGAGATCGCCGAGCAAAACCACTTGCCGTGCATCTACCTGGTCGATTCCGGCGGCGCCAACCTGCCGAACCAGGACGAGGTGTTCCCCGATCGCGATCACTTCGGCCGCATCTTCTACAACCAGGCGCAGATGAGCGCGCAGGGCATTCCGCAGATCGCCGTGGTCATGGGTTCGTGCACCGCGGGCGGCGCCTACGTGCCGGCGATGAGCGACGAATCCATCATCGTGAAGAACCAGGGCACGATCTTTCTGGGTGGCCCGCCGCTGGTGAAGGCCGCGACCGGCGAGGTCGTGACGGCCGAAGACCTGGGCGGTGGTGATGTGCATACGCGGCTGTCGGGCGTGGTGGATCATCTGGCGCAGAACGACCTGCATGCGCTGGCGCTGGCGCGGTCGGCGGTGGCTAATCTGAATGCCAAAGCGGCGCGGCCTGCAATGCCCGAACCGGCCACGCCGCGTGCGCCCGACTTCCCGCGAGAAGAGCTTTACGGTGTCATCCCGACCGACACGCGCAAGCCTTTCGACGTGCGCGAGATCATCGCGCGCGTGGTCGACGGCAGCGAGTTCCACGAGTTCAAGCAGCGCTTCGGCGCGACGCTGGTCTGCGGCTTCGCCGAGATCGAAGGGATGCCCGTCGGCATCATCGCCAACAACGGCATCCTGTTCAGCGAGTCGGCGCAGAAGGGTGCGCACTTCATCGAGCTGTGCTGCCACCGCAAGACGCCGATCGTCTTCCTGCAGAACATCACCGGCTTCATGGTCGGCCGCAAGTACGAGAACGAAGGCATCGCGCGCCACGGCGCCAAGATGGTGACGGCGGTGGCGACCGCCAATGTGCCCAAGTTCACCATCATCATCGGCGGGAGTTTCGGCGCCGGCAACTACGGCATGTGCGGCCGCGCCTACTCGCCGCGCTTCCTGTGGATGTGGCCGAACGCGCGCATCAGCGTGATGGGAGGCGAACAGGCCGCGAGCGTGCTGGCGACCGTCAAGCGCGACGGCATCGAAGCCAAAGGCGGCACATGGAGCGCCGACGAAGAAGAAGCCTTCAAGGCACCGCTGCGCCAGCAATACGAAGTGCAGGGCCATCCCTACTATGCGACGGCGCGCATCTGGGACGACGGGATCATCGATCCGGCGGATACGCGGCGTGTGCTTGCCCTCGGGCTGGCGGCGTCGCGCAATGCGCCGATACCGGAACCGAAGTTCGGCATCTTCCGGATGTGAGATGGCTACCTACGTTTCATCGCGCACGTCCTTGAATTTCCAGACATGACCTTCACCAAACTGACCCTCACGACAGACGGCCCCATCGCCCGCATCTGGCTCGACCAGCCCGACACGCGCAACGCTTTCGACGACGTCGTGATCGCCGAGCTGACGCAAGCTTTCGCCGAAGCCGGCGCGATGGCGAACGTCAAGGCCATCGTCCTCGGCGCCAACGGACCGGCGTTTTGCGCCGGCGCCAACCTCCACTGGATGCGTCGCATGGCCGACTACTCGCGCGATGAAAACATCGCCGATGCAGGCAAGCTGGCCGAAATGTTGCGAGTGATGGCCGAGTGCCCCAAGCCGACCATCGCGCGGGTGCAGGGCGATGTGTACGCTGGCGGCATGGGACTGGTCGCGGCTTGCGACATGGCGGTGAGCGTGGACACGGCTTGGTACTGCCTGAGCGAAGTGAAGATCGGCCTGATCCCCGCGACCATCAGCCCCTACGTGATTCGCGCAATGGGGACGCGCGCGGCGCAGCGTTACTTCTTGACGGCCGAGCGCTTCACGGCCGCCGAGGCGCATCGCATCGGCTTCGTGCACGAGGTGGTGGCGGCCGATGCGCTCGACGCCAAGGTCGACGAGTTGCTCAAGGCCTTGCTCGGCGCCAGCCCGGCCGCCGTGCGCGCCGGCAAGCAACTGATCGCCGACGTGGCGGGTCGTGACATCGACGCTGCGCTGATCGCCCACACGGTCGAGGGCATCGCCGACATCCGCGCCAGCGAAGAGGGGCGCGTGGGCGTGCAGGCTTTTCTGCAAAAGCGCAAACCGTCGTGGCTCGAAGCCAAAGCCTGATGCAAGTGAGCATCGCCCACTCGATGACATCAAACGCCCTAGGGAACATCGCATGATCTTGAAAGACCGACGCCAGTTGCTGCTTGCATCCGGTACCGCATTGCTCACCGGCTTGGCCGCTTCGACATCGCGCGCCCAGCCGGCCGCAGCATCGGCGGGCGTCCCGGCGCCAGCCCCCGCGCCGACATTGAGCGCGGCGCCCAAGGGTCCGGCGGCATCGCCGGTGACGCACATCCTGGCACGCTACGCCGCAACAGCCACGGCCGACCAGATACCGGCAGTGGTGCGCAAGGAGGCGACTCGGACGCTGCTGAACTGGGTTGGCTGCGCGGTCGGCGGCTCGCAGCAGAATGCGCCCACGCACGCTGCAGCGGCGCTCAAGCCGTTCTCCGGTCCGCCGCAGGCCAGCCTGTTCGGTCGAACAGAACGTCTGGACGCGATGCAGGCTGCACTGGTCAACGGCATCAGCTCGCACGTGCTCGACTACGACGACACGCACCTCAAGACCATCATCCATCCGGCCGGTCCGGTCGCTTCGGCGTTGACGGCCTTTGCTGAATACCGGCCGGTTTCCGGCGCCGACTTCATGAACGCGCTGGTGCTGGGCTGCGAGATCGAATGCCGCATGGGCAACGCTGTCTATCCCGAACACTATGCGATGGGCTGGCACATCACCGGCACCACCGGCGTGTTCGGCGCTGCCGCCGCCATCGGGCGCCTGCTCAAGCTCGACGAAAAACGCATGGCCTGGGCGCTGGGCAACGCCGCGTCGCAACCGGTCGGTCTCAAGGTGCAGTTCGGTTCCGACACCAAGAGTTTTCATCCTGGCAAGGCGGCGCAGAACGGGATGCTGTCGGCACTGCTGGCAGAACAAGGCTTCACCGCCTCTGAAGTCGCCATCGAGGGTTTCGATGGCTGGGGCCAAGCCATGAGCACGCGCCATGACTGGGCCCAGGTCACCGGGGGATTGGGCGAGCGTTACGAGCTGGCGCTCAACACTTACAAGCCCTTCGCGTGCGGCATCGTGGCGCATCCCGCTATCGATGCGGCGATCCAGTTGCGCGCGGCCCATGCGCTCAAGCCCGAGCAGATCGCGTCGGTGGAACTGAAGGCGCATCCGCTGGTGCTCAACCTGATGGGCAAGACGGAACCGCGCACCGGCCTCGAAGGCAAGTTCAGCGTCTATCACGCTGTCGCCGTGGCCCTGGTGACGGGGCGGGGCGGCGACCAGGCGTTCAGGGACTCGGCCGTCAACGATCCGACGGTGCTGGCGGTGCGCAACAAAGTGGCGGTGAGCGTCGACAACGCCATCAAGCCGGACCAGGTCGATATGACCGTGACGCTCACCGACGGCCGTAAGTTGCACCAGTTCATCGAGCACGCCGTGGGCAGTCAGGACCATCCCATGTCCGATGCCCAGCTGGAGGACAAGTTCACCGGTTTGACCGACGGCATCCTGGCCCCGGAACGCAGCCGCCAACTGATGGCGTTGTGCTGGAAAGCCTGGGACTTGGCCGATGCCGGCGACATTGGGCGCGCCGCTGCGGCAGCGTGATGGCCGTGCCGACCTTTCTGCAATCACAACAACCGCATGGGATGACCCGCTGACATGAGCGCGCTCGACATGCCGCAACTGCTGGCGTTGGCCGCCGCCATCGGCTGGGCCAGCGGCATCCGGCTGTATCTGGTGGTGTTGCTGACCGGGCTCGTTGGCTACTTCGGCTGGTTCGCCTTGCCCGGCGGGTTGCAACTGCTGGCGCATCCGGCGGTGCTGATCGCCAGCGGCTTCATGGTGTTTGTCGAGTTCTTCGCCGACAAGATTCCGGGCCTCGATTCGCTCTGGGACATGGTGCACACCGTCATCCGCATCCCGGCCGGCGCGGCATTGGCCGCCGGCGTTTTTGGCGCCGACCACACCGCCATGGCGCTGGTCGCGGCACTCGTCGGCGGCGGCTTCGCGGCCACCGCGCATGCCGCCAAGGCGACCACGCGCGCGGCCATCAACACCTCGCCCGAGCCGTTCAGCAATGTCGGCGCGTCCTTGGTTGAAGACGCTGCGGTGCCGACCGGTCTGTGGCTCGCCGTCGCGCATCCGCTGGTGTTCGGCGTGCTGTTCGTCATCGTGCTCATCGGCAGCGTGTGGCTCATTCGCAAGAGCTGGCGCTTTCTCAGGTCGCTCTTCGGCCGCGTCGCGCGCATCTTCAGCGGCAAGCCCGACCCGGGCGTGACCTCCGCTTTCCAGTTCAAGAAGAAACCTTCGGAAGACAGCCCTCATGTTTAAAAAGATCCTGATCGCGAACCGGGGCGAGATCGCTTGCCGTGTCGCCGCGACGGCGCGCCGCATGGCGATCCGCACCGTCGCCGTCTACTCCGATGCCGACGCGCATGCCAACCATGTACGCGCTTGCGACGAGTCGGTTTACCTCGGCGGCAGCGCGCCCAAAGACAGCTATCTGCGCTGGGAAAAGATTCTCGAAGCAGCCAAGGCCACGGGTGCTGAAGCGGTGCATCCGGGCTACGGCTTCCTGAGCGAGAACGAAGAGTTCGCACGGGCCTGCGCTGAGGCGGGCCTCGTCTTCATCGGGCCGCCGCCCTCGGCCATCAAGGCGATGGGTCTCAAGGCTGCATCGAAGCAGTTGATGGAAAAGGCCGGCGTGCCGCTGGTTCCTGGCTACCACGGCCACGACCAGAACCCGGCGCTGCTGCAGCGCGAAGCCGATCGCATCGGCTACCCGGTGCTCATCAAGGCCAGCGCAGGCGGCGGCGGCAAGGGCATGCGGGTGGTCGACAAGAGCGAAGACTTTGCAACTGCGCTGGCGTCGTGCCAGCGCGAGGCGATCAACAGCTTCGGCGACGACGCGGTGTTGATCGAAAAATACGTGCAGCGTCCGCGCCACATCGAGATCCAGGTGTTCGGCGATACGCAAGGCGATTGCGTCTATCTTTTCGAGCGCGACTGCTCGGTGCAGCGGCGCCATCAGAAGGTGCTCGAGGAAGCGCCGGCACCCGGCATGACCGAGGCGATGCGCAAGGAAATGGGTGCGGCGGCGGTCGCTGCTGCCAAGGCGGTGAAGTACGTCGGGGCGGGGACAGTCGAGTTCATCGTCGAGCAGAGAGACGGTGGCGAAATGAACTTCTTCTTCATGGAGATGAACACGCGACTGCAAGTCGAGCATCCCGTGACCGAAGCCATCACCGGCCTCGACCTGGTCGAGTGGCAACTGCGCGTGGCGTCGGGCGAGCCGTTGCCGTTGAAGCAGAGCGAACTCAAGATCCATGGCCATGCCATCGAAGCGCGCATTTGCGCTGAGAACCCGGACAACAATTTCCTGCCCGCGACCGGCAAGCTGCTGGTCTATCGCAAGCCGCAGGCGACGGCATTCGAGAGAACGAAGCTGAGCGACCCGCGTGCCGCGGTCCGCATCGACGACGGCGTGCGCGAAGGCGGCGAGATCTCGCCGTTCTACGATTCGATGATCGCCAAACTCATCGTGCATGGCGCGGACCGTGCCGAAGCACTGGCGCGTCTCGATGCAGCGCTGGCGCAGGTGCATATCGTCGGCGTGGCGACCAACGTGCAGTTCCTGCGCGGTGTGCTGGCGACCGATTCGTTCGCCAACGCCAAGCTCGATACCGCATTGATCGAGCGCGAACGCGCCGTGCTGTTCGACCGTGAACCGCTCGGCCTGCCGCTGGCGGCGGCTGCGGCCATCACACGCACGTTGATCGGCGAATGGCCGTCGAAGATGCCCGATCCGTTTGCGCGTCGCGATGGCTGGCGTGCGCTGGGCGAATACACGCGTCACTTCGATTTCGAGTTTCGGGGTGAAGACGCGTCGGCCTTCGTGACATACAAGCGCGACGGCAGCCTCTGGCTGAAAGTCGGCGACGTCGAAGGCGCGCTGGTCATCGGCCAGTTTCCAACCGGCGAGTTCGAAGTCGAATTCAACGGCGGGCGCCATACGTTGAACGTCTACGAGAGCCAGGGCACCGCACACGTTTTCGCGCAGCAGGGCGCGAGCAAGATCACCACCATCGACCGATTGGCGCATGCGGGCGAAACGCAGGCCGAAGGCGGCCGGCTGACCGCGCCGATGCCGGGCAAGGTGGTGTCGTTCGCCGTGAAGGCTGGCGACAAGGTGACCAAGGGGCAGCCGTTGGCCGTGATGGAAGCGATGAAGATGGAGCACACCATCGCGGCACCGGCCGATGGCACGGTCGAAGAGCTGCTGTATGCGCCGGGCGATCAGGTGACTGAAGGGTCGGAGCTGCTGCGCATCGCCACTCCAGAGGCTTCCTGATCATGCACATCACCGTCTGCCTTACCGATCTCAAACCCGACGCCTGGGTCTCGGGCCTGCAACACGAATTTCCAGAGGCTCACGTTTCCGTCTGGCAATCCGGCGCGCCGCCGGCCGACCATGCCGTGGTCTGGTCACCGCCGCAGCGCATGCTCGACGAGCAGCCCGGCTTGCGGGGCCTCTTCAACATCGGGGCCGGCGTCGATGCACTGCTCAAACTCAGGATGCCGCCGCACACGCGCATCGTGCGAGTCGAAGATGCAGGCATGGCGGTGCAGATGGCGGAGTACGTTTGCCACGCGCTGATTCGTCACTTTCGGGAGTTCGATGCCTACGAGGTCGATGCACGGCAAGGCCGCTGGGGCTATCGGGCGCCGCGTCTGCGCTCGCAATTTTCGGTCGGCGTCATGGGGCTCGGCGTGCTGGGCGAGCGGGTCGCCAAGGCCGTGGCGCAATTCGACTTTCCGGTCAACGGCTGGAGCCGCTCGCCCAAGGACATCGCCGGCGTCCGCAGTTTCGCGGGGCACCAAAGTCTGGATGCATTTCTGGCGGAGAGCCGGGTGCTGGTGTGCCTGCTGCCGGTCACGCCCGACACCCGCGGCATCCTGCGGCGCGAGACGTTGACCAAGCTGAACGGCGGCGCGCCGGGCGGCTACGTCATCAACGTGGCACGCGGCGCGCATCTGGTCGAATCCGACCTGATCCCGCTGCTGGACGCAGGGCAGCTCGACGGCGCGACGCTCGACGTGTTCGAGACCGAACCGCTGCCGCCCGACCATCCGTTCTGGCGGCATCCGAAGATCACCGTGACGCCCCATGCGTCGGCGCGCACGTTGCGCGAAGAATCTATCGCGCAGATCGTCTCGAAAATCCGTGCCGTCGAAGGGGGTGCGGGTTTTGACGGGATGGCGGGCGTGGTCGACCTCGAACGCGGATACTGACTTTTCCAGGAGACCCCATGAAGCTTCCCCTCAACGTAAAAATCGTCGATGTCGGCCCGCGCGACGGCTTGCAGAACGAAAAAAGCCCGGTGTCGGCCGAGGTCAAGATCGGCCTCGTGCACCGCCTGCAAGACGCCGGCGTGCGCGAGATCGAGGTCACCAGTTTCGTTAGCCCGAAGTGGGTGCCGCAGATGGCCGACAACGCCGAGGTGATGCACGGCATCCAGCGCAAGGCCGGCGTGCGCTACTCGGTGCTCACGCCCAACATGAAAGGCTTCGAGGCCGCCATCGCGGCGCCGCGCAACGAGTGGCCCGACGAGATCGTGGTGTTCGGGGCCGCCAGCGAAGCCTTCAGCCAGAAGAACATCAACTGCTCGATTGCCGAAAGCATCGAGCGCTTTGCGCCGGTGGTCGCGGCCGCCCGCGAGCACGGCATCTATGTGCGCGGCGCGATGTCGTGCACCGTCGGCTGCCCTTATGAAGGCGAAGTTGCGCCCGAAGCGGTGGGCCGCCTGGCCGGGCTGATGCGTGGCATCGGCGTGCAGCACCTCGGCGTGGCCGACACCATCGGCGTGGGCACGCCGGTGAAGGTGCAGCGCGCCATCGAAGCGACGCTGCAGCACTACGGCATCGACGACATCTCCGGGCACTTTCACGACACCTATGGACAGGCACTCGGCAACACGCTGGCCAGTCTGGAGATGGGCGTGTGGCAGTTCGACACTTCGTCGGCCGGACTCGGCGGTTGCCCGTATGCCAAGGGCGCCACCGGCAATGTCGCGACCGAAGACGTGGTTTACATGCTGCAGGGCATGGGCATCGATACCGGCATCGATCTGGACAAGCTCATCGATGCCGGCGTGTACATCAGCCAGGCGCTGGGGCGAGAGCCGAATTCGCGGGCGTCCAAGGCGATCCGGACAAAGCGGGAAGCCTGATGTGCGGCTCTGAACTGCACGCGCTGCCCGAGTCGGTACAGCGCGTCGCGCGGGTGCTGCAGGACGCCGGTCACGCGCACGAGCCACAGATGCTCGACGACGCTGCACGCACCGCGCAACAGGCGGCCGATGCACTCGGCATCGCGGTCGGACAGATCGCGAAGAGCATCATCTTCCGGCGCAAAAGCGACGATGCAGCGGTGCTGATCATCACCTCGGGCGATCGCCGGGTGGACGAGAAAAAGGTCGATGCCATCGTCGGCAAGACCGGGCGTGCCGATGCCGATTTCGTGAAGGCGAAGACCGGCTTCTCGATTGGCGGCGTGTCGCCTTTCGCGCATGCCACGCCGTCCGTGACGTTGATCGATCGCGAACTGTTTCGCTTCGACGAAGTGTGGGTGGCCGCGGGCCATCCGCATTCGGTGGTGCGACTGGCACCGCAAGACATCGAGCGCTTCACCGGTGCACCAGTGGCCGACGTGACGGTGCAGGTGACGGCGGTGGATGTCGCGGCGCCTGCGCAATGAAAGTACGCGAAGTGCTGCCTGAGCCGGTCGTGCCTTCGCCCTGCGTTTCGGTCTGTCGCATGGTGACCGAAACGGCCCTCTGCGAAGGATGTTTTCGGACCATTCCCGAGATCGCTGGGTGGCGGCACATGAGCGACGTCGAGAAGTGCGCCGTGTGGGGACTCATCGATCAACGCTCCTCGGGAACGAGAACGCAAGCAGAAGCAGACGCAGAAGCAGAAGTGAAAGCAAAAGAGAACGAGAAGGACAAGACATCGACATGAAGCACATCACTTTCTATCTCGACTTTATTTCGCCCTATGCCTATCTGGCGTTCGAGCGACTGCCCGACGCGCTCGAAGGGCTCAGCTACAGCGTCAGCTACAAGCCGCTGCTGCTCGGCGCGCTGTTCATGCACCACGGTCATGTGGCGCCTGCCGACGTGCCGTCCAAGCGCGCCTGGGTCTATCGGCAGGCACTGTGGCTCGGCCGCGCGAACGGCATTCCCATCGACATGCCGGCCAGCCATCCGTACAACCCGCTGCCGCACCTGCGGCTCGCGCTGGCAACGACGCACACGGGCGAGATCAGCCGCTATGTGGCAGAGACGATTTTTCATGACGTGTGGCGCGGTGGCGGCGATGCGGCGGACCCGGTACGCCTGGCCTCATTGGCATCGCGGCTGACGCTGGTGCGAGACAGCAGAGGCGAAGAGGCCAAGGTTCAGTTGCGTGCCAATACCGAAGAGGCGGCGACTGCCGGTGTGTTCGGCGTGCCCGCGTACTCGGTCGAGGGTCAGGCGGTGTGGGGCTTCGACAGCTTGCCGATGCTGCGCGCGATGGTCGAGGGCGACCCCTGGTTCGACAGCGCGGCGTGGCGCGATGCGGCCGACCGGCCCGGGATCGTCCGCGCGAAATAAAAGCGTGAAGGACGCCGCCGAGGCGGGTTTTCTTGCATCCTGAAACCGACCCCGCGGGTTTCCCCTCGAACTGTCAGCGTCGGTTCAGTTTGGTGAAAGTCTCGGGTCAGTCGTCGCTTCAAGAATGCGGTGCGGTCTCGTGACGAGGCCGCATCCGAATTTCAAACAGGAGACGACGCAATGGCAGCCACACTGGATTCGAAGGGGGTTCCGCATCCGGCCCCCCGGCCCATGACTCCCGAGGAACGCAAGGTGATCTTCGCCTCGTCCCTTGGCACGGTGTTCGAGTGGTACGACTTTTATCTGTACGGAACATTGGCCGCCATCATCGGTCGCCAGTTCTTCTCGAACCTCGACCCCAACTCGCAAGTCATCTTCTCGCTGCTCGCCTTTGCAGCCGGTTTCCTGGTGCGTCCGTTCGGCGCCATCGTGTTCGGCCGGCTGGGCGACATGATCGGCCGCAAGTACACCTTCCTGATCACCATTTTGATCATGGGCCTGTCGACTTTCATCGTCGGCCTGCTGCCCAGCTACGGCACCATCGGCGTTGCCGCGCCGGTCATCCTGATCGCGCTTCGCATGCTGCAGGGCCTTGCGCTCGGCGGTGAGTACGGCGGTGCTGCGACGTATGTTGCCGAGCATGCGCCGCACGGCAAGCGGGGTGCCTACACATCGTGGATTCAGACCACGGCGACGCTGGGACTGTTCCTGTCGCTGCTGGTCATCCTGGGTGTGCGTACCCTGCTCGGCGAGCCCGAGTTCGCTGCCTGGGGCTGGCGCATTCCGTTCCTGGTGTCGGTGCTGCTGTTGGCGGTGTCGGTGTGGATTCGCCTGTCGCTGTCCGAATCGCCGGCGTTCCAGAAGATGAAGGCCGAGGGCAAGACCTCGAAGGCGCCTCTGTCGGAATCGTTCGGCGAATGGAAGAACCTGAAGATCGTCATCCTGGCGCTCGTCGGTCTGACCATGGGCCAGGCGGTCGTCTGGTACACCGGCCAGTTCTACACGCAGTTCTTTTTGACCGGCTCGCTGCAGGTCGACGGTGCGACGACCAACGTGCTGGTGGCACTGTCCCTCTTGATCGGCACGCCTTTCTTCCTGATCTTCGGTTCGCTGTCCGACCGGATCGGCCGCAAGCCCATCATCATGGCCGGCCTGCTGATCGCTGCGGTGACGTACTTCCCGATCTTCCGCATGCTGACCGAAGCGGCCAACCCGGATCTGGCGAAAGCGCAAGCCGCATCGAAGGTCGTCGTGACCGCGGACCCGAGCGAATGCTCGTTCCAGTTCAACCCGACCGGTACGGCCAAGTTCACCAGCTCGTGCGACATCGCCAAGCAGGTGCTGGCCACGCGTTCTGTGAGCTACGACACGGCTGACGGCACCGGCACGGCCAAGATCTCGATCGGCGACAAGGTCATCGAGTCTTACGCCAGCAAGGGCCTGCCGGCCGACGAAGCCAAGAAAAAGGACGCCGACTTCAAGGCCGCCATCGGCGCTGCATTGAAGGAGCATGGCTACCCGACCAAGGCCGACCCCGAGAAGATGAACAAGCCGATGATCGTGCTGCTGCTCACCATCCTGGTGATCTACGTGACGATGGTGTACGGCCCGATCGCTGCCATGCTGGTGGAGATGTTCCCGACACGCATCCGCTACACCTCGATGAGCCTGCCGTACCACATCGGCAACGGCTGGTTCGGCGGACTGCTGCCGGCCACCGCGCTGGCGATCGTGGCGCAGACGGGCAATATGTACAACGGGCTTTGGTACCCGATCGTGATCGCTTTGATCACCTTGGTGATCGGCGTCATATTCGTCCGCGAAACCAAGGACGTCGACATTTACGCGAACGACTGATTCACGCTGAATGCGCGAGAGCCCCGCGACCGAAAGGCCGCGGGGCTTTTTATATGGCGTCGCGGCTGACAGGGGCGTGCGCAAGACCCTGCCACGGCGCTGCCACGGCACGCTGCCCATAATGTTTGCCCCACCTCCAGGCAAGCAATGACACAGGGCTCCATTCGCATCCGCGGCGCACGCCAGCACAATCTCCAGAACATCGACATCGACATCCACACGGGTGAGATGACGGTGGTCACCGGCCCCAGCGGTTCGGGCAAGTCGAGCCTGGTGTTCGACACGCTCTATGCAGAAGGGCAGCGCCGCTACGTCGAGACCTTCTCTGCCTACGCGCGCCAGTTCCTCGACCGCATGGACAAGCCGGCGGTCGACAAGGTGGAGGGCGTGCCGCCCGCCATTGCCATCGACCAGACCAACCCGGTGCGGTCGTCGCGCTCGACGGTCGGCACCATGACCGAGCTGAACGATCACCTGAAGCTGCTCTACGCGCGCGCGTCGCAGTTGTTCGACCGCGAGACCTCGTTGCCGGTGCGGCACGATTCGCCCGACTCGATCTACACCGCGTTGGCCGTGCGCGCGGCCGCTGCTGGCGACCCGCGCGTGGTGCTGACGTTTCCGGTCGAACTGCCGGCGGCGACCAGTACCGAAGAAGTGACGCAATGGCTGTCGGCCAGCGGGTTCACCCGCGTGCAGGCCGAGCGCGAAGTGGCAACGCCGACCGGCCCGCGCAAGGTGCTCGACGTGGTGGCCGACCGCTTTCGCATCGCCGGTGCCGAACGGGCGCGCGTGCTGGAAGCCATCGAGACTGCGCTCAAACGCGGTGCGGGGCGGCTGACGGTTTATGCATCGCTGCCCGCGCCCGTCCTCGCGGCAGAGGGCGTCGTCGACGGCGCTGTCGTTCCCGAGCCGGCGCAAGAGATCTGGAAGTTCTCCACCGGCCTGCATTGCCCCGAGAGCGACATTCGTTACACCGACCCGATCCCGTCGATGTTCTCGTTCAACTCTGCGGTGGGCGCCTGCGAAACCTGCCGCGGGTTCGGCCGAGTGATCGGCGTCGACCTCGGGCTGGTCATTCCGAACGACCGGCTGACGCTGCGCGCGGGTGCCATCAAGACCATCCAGACGCCCGCGTGGAAGGAGGCTCAGGACGATCTGATGCGCCACGCCGAAGCCGCCGGCATTCCGCGCGACACGCCGTGGAACAAACTGACCGACGAGCAGAAGCAATGGGTCATCGAAGGCTCGCCCAACTGGAAGGGCAAGTGGAACCAGCAGTGGTTCGGCGTCAAGCGTTTCTTCGCCTATCTGGAAAGCAAGGCCTACAAGATGCACATCCGCGTCTTGTTGTCGAAGTACCGCAGCTACACGCAATGCCCGACGTGCGCCGGCGCCCGGCTGAAGCTGGACAGCCTGTTGTGGCGAATCGGCAGCAAGGCCGATGCCGATGCCGTGCTGCCGCCCGAAAAGCGCTTCATGCCGATGGGCGTGAAGTGGTCGCGCGCGCAGCTCGAGTCGCTGCCGGGGCTGTGCCTGCACGATCTGATGATGCTGTCGATCGAGCGGCTGCGGCGGTTTTTCGATGGGCAGCAGCCCTCGGCTGAACGCCCCCTCGCCAACCTTTCCCCAGAGGGTGAAGGAGCAAGCCACGGTGATGCCCAGGCCCTCAAACTCCTCTTCGAAGAAATCACCACCCGCCTGCGCTACCTGCACGACGTCGGCATCGGCTACCTCACGCTCGATCGACAGAGCCGCACGCTGAGCGGCGGGGAGGTGCAGCGCATCAACCTGACGACGGCACTCGGCACGTCGCTGGTCAACACCTTGTTCGTGCTCGACGAGCCCAGCATCGGCCTGCATCCGCGCGACATGAACCGCATCACCGAAGCCATGCTGCGGCTGCGCGACGCGGGCAACACGCTGGTGGTGGTCGAGCACGATCCGGCCGTCATGCTGGCGGCCGATCGCGTGATCGACATGGGGCCGGGCCCCGGCATCCGCGGCGGGCAGATCGTGTTCGACGGCACCACCGACCAGCTGCGCGATGCCGACACGCTGACCGGCAACTACCTCGGCGGTCGCAAGAAGATCGGCATGGGCTTCAAGCGACTGGTGAGCGAGAACACGCACCGGCTCATCCTTGAAGGTGTGCGCGAGCACAACCTGCAGAACATCACAGTCGAGCTGCCGTTGCAGCGGCTGGTGTGCATCACCGGCGTCAGCGGTTCGGGCAAATCGACGCTGGTGCAGGACGTGCTGG
This sequence comes from Variovorax sp. GrIS 2.14, assembly GCF_046115955.1. Lineage (NCBI taxonomy): Bacteria > Pseudomonadati > Pseudomonadota > Betaproteobacteria > Burkholderiales > Comamonadaceae > Variovorax > Variovorax sp. GrIS 2.14. The sequence goes on along the minus strand of NZ_JBJXIA010000016.1, from coordinate 41,451 downwards.
CGCCCGCGTTGATGCGGTACTTCGGCAAGACGACCGAATCGCCGGGGGCGTTCGACCGCATGCTCGGTGCGGACTACCTGAGCGACGTGGTCTTCGTCGATCAATCGCCCATCGGCAAGACCGCGCGCTCCAACCCTGCGAGCTATGTCGGCGCGTGGGATGCCATCCGCGAGATCTTCGCGACGGCGGCGTTGTCGCGCCAGCGTGGCTACACGGCCAGCAAGTTCAGCTCCAACTCAGGCGATGGGCGCTGCCCGACCTGCGGCGGCTCGGGCTTCGAGCACGTCGAGATGCAGTTCCTGTCGGACGTGTACCTGCGTTGCCCGGACTGCGATGGCAAGCGTTACCGGCCCGAGATCCTCGAGGTGACCATCGAGCGCGGCGGCAAGAACTACAACGTCGCCGACGTGCTCGACCTGACCGTCGCCGAGGCGGCCACCGTGTTCGCAGCCGACCGCGAAGTGCTGCGCGTGCTGCAACCCATCATCGACGTGGGGCTCGACTACGTGAAGCTCGGCCAGCCTGTGCCGACCTTGTCGGGCGGCGAAGCGCAGCGGCTCAAACTCGCCGGCTTCCTGGCCGAAGCCGCCAAGAGCGCGACATCGAGCAAGCAGGCGGTCGCGCGCAAGGGCACGCTGTTCCTGTTCGACGAGCCGACCACCGGCCTGCACTTCGACGACATCGCGCGCCTGATGCGAGCCTTGCGCAAGCTGCTCGACGCCGGCCATTCGCTGGTCGTGATCGAGCACAACCTGGACGTGATCCGCGCCAGCGACTGGTTGATCGACCTCGGCCCCGAAGGCGGCGAGGGCGGTGGGCAAGTGGTCGCGACCGGCACGCCCGAGGCCTTGCGCGAAGACCGCGCATCGCTCACCGGCGCAGCGCTGGCCGACTATGAACTGGCGATCGGTCCCGACGCCTACAAGGTGGCCGAGCGCAATGCGCGCCGCTATTCGGGCAAGACGAAAACCAAGGCACCGGGCAGCAACGCGATCCAGATCGTGAATGCGCGCGAGCACAACCTGAAGAATCTTTCCGTCGACATTCCGCGCGGCAAGTTCAGCGTGGTCACCGGCGTCAGCGGCTCTGGCAAGTCAACGCTTGCTTTCGACATTCTCTTCAACGAAGGCCAGCGCCGTTACCTCGAATCGCTCAACGCGTATGCGCGCAGCATCGTGCAACCGGCCGGTCGGCCCGAGGTCGATGCGGTGTATGGCATTCCACCCACAGTGGCGATCGAGCAGCGTCTGTCGCGTGGCGGCCGCAAGAGCACGGTCGGTACCACCACCGAGGTGTGGCACTTTTTGCGGCTGCTGTACGTCAAGCTCGGTATCCAGCATTGCGTCAACGACGGTGCAGCCGTGCAGCCGCAAACGCCCGACAGCATCGCGGCGCAACTGCTCAAGAACTTTCGCGGCCAGCACATCGGCCTGCTCGCGCCGCTGGTGAGCAACCGCAAGGGCGTGTACACCGAACTGGCCGATTGGGCCCGGCCGCGCGGCTTCACGCACCTGCGTGTCGACGGTGGGTTCTTGCCGACGACCGGTTTCCCGCGGATCGACCGTTTCAAGGAGCACAGCATCGAACTGCCGGTGGCGAGTCTCGATGTGCTGCCGGAGAACGAAGCCGAGTTGCGCGACGCGCTGCGACGCGCGCTGGAGCACGGAAAGGGCGTGGTGCATGTGTTGAGCGAACTCACCGGCCTGCGCGCCGCGATGATGGCCAACGCGCCGACCCATGGCATCGGCCACGTGCATGTGTTCTCTACGTTGCGGGCCTGCCCGATCTGCAGCACCAGCTACACCGAACTCGATCCGCGGCTCTTCTCGTACAACAGCAAGCACGGCTGGTGCCCCGATTGCGTCGGCACCGGTGTCAAGCTGAACAAGGACCAGCGCAAGGTGTTCGACGACTCGGTGCTCGGCGCCGACCAGAAGGGCCGCGAGCAAACCTTTGCGGAGCCGGAGGCCGAAGACGTCGGTGACGTGGCCTGCCCGACCTGCGAAGGCACACGTCTGAATGCGATCGCGCGTGCCGTGCTGTTCGGAGCCGCGCCCGACGCGCCGGCCACAGGCGCCGTGAACCCGTTCGGCATCGGTGGGATCGGCATCACGCAACTCGCGCGCATGAGCGTGATCGAAGTGCGCGAGTGGTTCGAGACACTGCAGCTGGTGGGGCGCGAAGCGGAGATCGCGCGTGACCTGGTGCCGGAGATCAAGAGCCGCCTCGAGTTCCTCAAGGAAGTCGGACTCGGCTACCTCACGCTCGACCGTGGCGCGCCCACATTGAGCGGCGGCGAGGCACAGCGCATTCGCCTGGCGGCGCAACTTGGCAGCAACCTGCAGGGCGTCTGCTATGTACTCGACGAGCCGACCATCGGACTGCATGCACGCGACAACCAGATCCTTCTCGACGCGCTGCACAAGCTCGGCGAAAAAGGCAACACGCTGGTGGTGGTCGAGCACGACGAAGACACCATCCGGCGCGCCGACCACATCATCGACATCGGCCCGAGCGCGGGCAAGCGCGGTGGGCGATTGGTTGCCGAGGGCTCGGTCGCCGACATCGAGGCAGCGGCCGATTCGCAGACTGGCCGCTATCTGCGCGATGCCATCAAGCATCCGCTGCAGAAGCGCCGCCCGGTGCCGGCGCCCGAAGTGGGTGCCCCCGGCTGGTTGACGGTGCGCGGTGCCAATCTGCACAACCTGCAGGAGGTGACGGCGTCGCTGCCGTTGCATCGATTGGTGGCGGTCACCGGCGTCAGCGGCTCGGGCAAGTCGACGCTGGCGCGCGACGTGCTGCTGGCCAACGTGTATGCGATCGTGGTGCAGCGCATGACCAAGGCCGGCCGCGACAACGATGCCGCAGGCAAGCGCGCCAGGTGGGCCGGCTGCAGCGCGGTCGAAGGCTACGAAACCATCGACCGCGTGCTCGAGGTCGATCAGACGCCGATCGGCAAAACGCCGCGCAGCTGCCCTGCCACCTACATCGGTTTCTGGGACACCATCCGGAAGCTGTTCGCCGACACGCTGGAAGCCAAGGCCCGCGGCTACGGTCCGGCGCGCTTCAGCTTCAACACCGGCGAAGGCCGCTGCGCTGGATGCGACGGTGCTGGTGTGCGCACCATCGAGATGAGCTTTTTGCCCGACGTGAAGGTGCCGTGCGAGGTGTGTCACGGCGCCCGCTTCAATCCCGAGACGCTGGCGGTGAGCTGGCGCGGCAAGAGCATCGGCGAAGTGCTGCAGATGGAGGTCGACGATGCCGTCGAATTCTTCGCGGCCATGCCGAACATCAGCCATCCAATGCAGTTGCTGAAAGACGTGGGGCTCGGCTACCTGACGTTGGGCCAGCCGTCTCCGACGCTGAGCGGCGGCGAGGCGCAGCGCATCAAGCTGGTGACCGAGCTGAGCAAGGTGCGCGACGACATCACGCGGCGCGGTCAGAAGGCGCCGCACACGTTGTACGTGCTGGACGAGCCGACCGTCGGGCTGCACATGGCCGATGTCGAGAAGCTGATCCATGTGCTGCACCGGCTGGTGAACGGCGGGCATAGCGTGGTGGTGATCGAGCACGATCTGGATGTCGTCGCCGAGGCGGACTGGATCATCGACCTCGGGCCCGAAGGCGGCAACGCTGGTGGTCGCGTCGTGGCGGCGGCGCCGCCGGAAGAAGTGGTGCGTTTGGGCACGCACACCGGCGTGGCGCTGGCGCCTGTGCTGGCGCGGGCATAGGCGCGTTGGGTGGCGCTGCGCTGGAGGGGTTTGCGCCGGCGGCGTACCTGCCGCTGCGCATCAGGGTGCGCACGTCGCGGGCGGGACTTCCCGATTGCTGGCCGGAAGCTGGCTCGGTCCAATGTGGGCCCAGTCAAGGAGTCTCCCTCATGTCCTCGGCCCGGTACACCCAATTTGCGACGGCAACGGCCGCACCGGGCGCATCGTCAACGTGCTCTACCTGGTCAAGGAGGGGCTGCTCGATAGTCCGGTGCTCTACCTGAGCAGCTACATCATGCGCAACAAGGCCGACTACTACCGCTTGTTGCAAACAGTGCGTACCGAAAACCGATGGGAAGAATGGGTGCTGTACCTGCTGGAGGCGGTGCAACAGACGGCGGCGCAGACCATCGGGACCATCAACGCGATCAAGGCCGCATTGGCAGACTACAAGCAACGCATCCGCGCGGGCTACAAGTTCTACAGCCAGGATTTGATCAACAACCTGTTCATGCACCCGTATACCAAGATCGATTTCATCCAGCGCGATTTGCAGCTGTCACGCCTGACCGCGACCAAGTACCTGGACGGACTGGCCGAGGGCGGTTTCGTGCAAAAGCAGAAGATCGGTCGCAGCAACTACTACGTCAATCTGGCGCTCACCGCGATCCTGCAGGGCGAAGGTGCGTGAACGCCAAAGCCGGGGTGCGCTCAACAAGTCCCGGCTTGCTCGATTGACTCGGCCCGCCGCGTGGCCAAGTCCGAACCTCAGCGCACGACCCGACTTTCCAGTACCGCCCGCGCCACTTCAGCAAACCCCGCCCCACGTTCTCCCTGCGTGATGTAGCGCGGCAGGTGCGTCAGCTTTGGCACGAAGCGCTGCACATTCGCCACGCCGATGCTGTGCGCAAAGGCTTCAAACATCAGTTGGTCGTTGGTCGAATCGCCGACGTAGGCCCAGCGGCTCATCTCGGGGTCCAGCGCGCGGCCCCATAGCTCCCGCACGATCCAGCGCGCGCCGACCAGCTTGTTGTGGTTGCCATACCAGCCGTTGATGTGGATGCTGCTGACCGTCGCGTGCAGGCCTTCGCTGCGCATCAGCGCGACCACGGCGGCGATCTGCGCCTCGCTCAATCGCGTGAACTCGCTGTGGTCAATCGCGATGTCGGTCTCGCGGCCCGGTGAGTCGCTGGCGCGCTGCGCGCCGGGGATCTCGTGCTCGATGCGCGCCAGCACGCCTTGCATGCGCGTGAAGTTGACGGCGCGCGTAGTGGCGTCTTGCTGGTAGCGCTTGATTAACATCCCATCGGCATCGACGGTCAGCGCCACCGCACCGTTCTCGGCAACGATCGCATCGACCGGCCATGCAGCCGCGAAGGGCTCGCTCCAGCCGACCGGGCGACCGGTGATGGCGACGACGTGCAGGCCGGCGGCGTTCAGGTCGAGCAGCGCCTGCAAGGCGTCGGGCGTGATGGCGCCGTCGGTGGTGAGCGTGTCGTCGATGTCGGTCAAAACACCCAGCAGGCCGCGCCGGGCGTTCCACGACCATCGCGCCAACGGCAGCATGGCGGCCTGCGCCAGCTTCAGCCGGCGCTTTGCAGCGCCAGCCCTGCGTGCTCGCGCAACGGATGAAAATGAATCTTCGGAAAACGCTCCTGCGCGAGCCGCACGTCGTAGGGCGAGGTGCAGAGGTAGGCCAGCGTGTTGGCCGCGTCGAGCGCCATGCGTGCCGGGTAGGCGTTGACGAAGTCTTTAAGTTCCGCCGGCGTGTCGGCCGTGATCCAGCGGGCGCCGGTGTACTGGCAACCTTCGAGCCGTACGTCGACGTCGTACTCGCCCTTCAGCCGGTGCTGCACCACTTCGAACTGCAGCTGGCCGACAGCGCCGAGCAACATCGGCCCGCCGATCTCGGGGCGGAACACCTGGATCGCACCTTCTTCTCCGAGCTGCGCCAGGCCTTGTTGAAGCTGCTTGGTACGCAGCGGGTTCTTCAGGATCACCGTCATGAAGAGTTCGGGCGCAAAGAAGGGCAGGCCGGTGAACATCAGGTTGGCGCCATCGGTGATCGTGTCACCGAGCTGCACGCCGCCATGCGTGGTGAAGCCAACGATGTCGCCGGCATAGGCCTCTTCGACCGCCTCGCGGCGCTGGCTCATGAAGGTGACGACGCTGGTCGGCCGCAGTTCTTTCGACGTGCGCTGCACCTTCAGCTTCATGCCCGGCGTGTACTTGCCCGAGGCCATGCGCACGAAGGCGATGCGGTCTCGGTGCGATGGATCCATGTTGGCCTGGACTTTGAACACGACGCCGGCGAAGTCCTTGTCTTCCGGCTGCACTTCCTTCACCACAGGCTGGCGATTGACCAGCGTGGTGCTGGTGCGCGACTGCGGCGGCGGCGCCAGATCGACCAACGCATCGAGCACTTCCATCACGCCGAAGTTGTTGACGCCAGAGCCGAAGAACACCGGCGTCTGCTTGCCCGCGAGAAAGGCTTCGCGATCCCACGTCGGCGAGGCACCGGCTGCCAGTTCCATGCTCTGCTCGGCAGATTCGAACTCGCTGCCGAAGCGCTTGATGAGCTCGGCGCGGTTGTCGAGGCGAATGGTTTCGAACTCCTGCGGCAGTCGCTCCTTGCCGGAGTCGAACACCGTCATGGTCTGGGTGCGCAGATTCATGATGCCGCCGAAGGATTTGCCCTGGCCGACCGGCCAGGTCATCGGCACGCAGGGCATGCCGAGCTCGCGTTCGATCTCGTCCATGATGTCCAGCGGCTCGCGCACTTCGCGGTCCATCTTGTTGACGAACGTGATGATGGGCGTGTCGCGCTGCCGGCAAACTTCGATCAGGCGGCGCGTCTGGGCTTCGACGCCGTTGGCCGCATCGATCACCATCAAAGCCGAGTCGACGGCGGTCAGCACGCGGTAGGTGTCTTCTGAAAAGTCCTTGTGGCCGGGCGTGTCGAGCAGGTTGATGACGTGGTCGCGGTACAGCATCTGCATGACCGATGAGGCCACCGAAATGCCGCGCTGCTTTTCGATCTCCATCCAGTCGGAGGTGGCGTGCCGCGTGGCCTTGCGCGCCTTGACCGAACCGGCAATCTGGATCGCACCTGAGAACAGCAAGAGCTTTTCAGTGAGCGTGGTCTTGCCGGCGTCTGGGTGGGAGATGATCGCGAAAGTGCGACGGCGACGGGTTTCGGAGGCGAAAGACAAAGTGGGCAATCTGCGGGGGGATTGCCCGATTTTACGGATGCGCTCCTGGCTTCTCTCGCACGGGGCTAGCGCGACGCCACAAAGCCGTGGTCATGCCGGTCGCGTCGAGCGCGCCGGCAGCCCTCTCACTTGCGCTGCAGCAGCTTGGTCACTTCGTCGACGTTGTCCTGCACCCGCTGGCGCACGACTTCGAAAGCGTCCTTCTGCGACTTGGCCGCCAGGTCGGCCAGCTCCTTGATGTCGTCGATGGCACGCTGGAACGACGCGCGACCCAGTTCGTCGAGCTTGGCAAGATTTTCTTTCGGGTCTTTGCCTGGGGCCGCCTTGGCTGCGGACTGCCATTCGGCAATCGCGCTCTTGATCATCTCGGTCTGACGCTGCACCACCGTCTGCAGGCCCTTGTACGACTTTTCGTTGGCCTGCATCACGGCTTGAAGATCCTTGCGGCCGCTGTCGAGCAGCTTGCTGCCGGCGCCGGTCAGGTTGACGCTCTGCAGACGCTCGGCCATGCCCTTGAGCATGTCGGCCGGGTTGGGGATTTTGGTGTTGCCCTGCGAAGCGGTGGGCTGGGCGGCAGCTTTCTTGGCGGTGGCCATGGGAGTCTCCTGAGGTTTGAGGAAGGCGGACGCCGCGCCTGTCGATGCGGAAATCCGTTGCCACGATACGCCGCAGCGGCGCGGCTGCGGCGGTTCTCTGCGCCAATTTACTTCCGGGATTTCCCTTGGATTACATCGGCGGCGTGAAGCCGTTGCGGCCGGCCAGCACGCGCAGTGCCGTCGGGGTGCCGTTGCGCTCTTGCGCGTTGATCAGCACTTTCGCGCCGGGGACCAGCAGGGCGTCGGTTGCGGGCTTAAAGGTCACGACGGGCACGTTCGGCGGAACGATGAGCGTCTTTTCACCGCCCTTGTAGCTGAGCTTCAGCTGCTGGCCGCCGCGCACGTTCTTCGGCGCCGCGGCGAGGTCGGCCACGGTCGCGTTGGTCATCGTGCTCTGCGGCTGCAAGTCCCATGGGAAATGGCCTTCGCCGGTTCCACGCGCGGCCTCGGGGAAGACCAGAACTTCGAGCGCCTTTTGCGTGCCGTCTGCCTGCGGCATCGCTGCAGTGCCGATGAAGCTCCCTTGCTTGATGTCGCTCAGCTTGATGCGATACACCTCGGAGATCGGCATGTCGGCGACCCGTGCAAGCGAAACGACCTCACCGCTGCGGTCCTTCACGACCACCTTCTTTGGGTCTACATAGACGACCGTGCCTCGAATTCGGACGGTCGGGGCGGCGGGAGCGGCAGATGGCGTGGCCGCCGGGCTCTGCGCAGCGGCGGCGAGCGGCAGCACGGCTGCGCCGAGCAGGGTGGCCGAAGCCAGAAGCACAGACGCAAGCGGCGAGAGCTTGCGGAAAGACGATGCGGAGGGTGTGTTCATATCGTACGAGCGTAATACGCCGCAGGAATTTCGGCTTGTCGGCGGTAACGCCGACCCTTCCGGGCGGTGACGCACGCAATCGGGCGTCTGCGCTAAAATCCGTCGTTCCGAGGAGCGTTGCAGCGCCATCAGGCGTGAGGCTCGGACCACATCGCAACCACGCTCAACCGCTGTTCTCGCGGTGAGTCGATCTACAGGTCTACCTTCCCGAGCGCGGCGGCAATTCTCAAACTTGCTTTGGAGTTCTCATGAGCGCTGTTCTCGAATCCGCATCCGCCGTCGCAATCCCTCTCAAATTGACCGATCAGGCCATCGCCGACATCACGCTGGCCGCTTGGGGCCGCAAGGAAATCCGCATCGCGGAGACCGAAATGCCGGGCCTGATGGCCATTCGCTCCGAGTTCGCGAAGTCGCACCCGCTCAAGGGCGCGCGCATCACCGGCTCGATCCACATGACGATTCAGACCGCGGTGCTGATCGAAACGCTGCAAGCCCTCGGTGCCGACGTCCGCTGGGCATCGTGCAACATCTTCTCGACGCAAGACCACGCAGCCGCTGCCATCGCAGCCGCCGGCACGCCGGTTTTCGCCGTCAAGGGCGAGACGCTGACCGACTACTGGGACTACACCCACGCCATCTTCGATTTCGGACCCAAGGGCTCTAAGGGCGAAGGCCCCAACATGATCCTGGACGACGGCGGCGACGCCACGTTGCTGATGCATCTGGGCCAGCGCGCTGAAAAAGACCTGGGCGTTCTCGCGAACCCGACCAGCGAAGAAGAGCGCATCCTGTACGCCGCGATCAAGGCCAAGATCGCTGTCGACAGTACCTGGTACACCCGCAAAGCCGCCGAGATCATCGGCGTGACCGAAGAAACGACCACGGGCGTTCATCGCCTGAACGAGATGTCGGCGAACGGCACGCTGCAGTTTCGCGCCATCAACGTGAACGATTCAGTCACCAAGAGCAAGTTCGACAACCTGTACGGCTGCCGTGAATCTCTGGTCGACGCTATCAAGCGCGCGACCGATGTGATGATCGCCGGCAAGGTGGCGGTCGTGGTGGGCTACGGCGACGTGGGCAAGGGCTCGGCACAAGCGCTGCGCGCCCTGTCGGCGCAGGTATGGGTCACCGAGGTCGATCCGATCAATGCGCTCCAGGCTGCAATGGAAGGCTACAAGGTCGTGACCATGGAATACGCTGCCGACAAGGCGGATATCTTCGTGTCGGCGACCGGCAACCTGTCCGTCATCACGCACGACCACATGGTCGCCATGAAAGACCAGGCCATCGTTTGCAACATCGGTCACTTCGACAACGAAATCGATGTCGTGTCGATCGAGAAGTACGAGTGGGAAGAGATCAAGCCGCAAGTCGACCACATCACCTTCCCGGACGGCAAGAAGATCATTTTGCTGGCCAAGGGTCGCCTGGTGAACCTGGGCTGCGGCACGGGCCACCCGAGCTTCGTGATGTCGTCGTCATTCGCCAATCAGGTCATCGCGCAGATCGAGCTTTTCACCAAGCCCGACGCGTATGAAGCCGGCAAGGTCTACGTGCTGCCCAAGCACCTCGATGAGAAGGTCGCGCGCCTGCACCTGAAGAAGGTCGGCGCCATGCTGACCGAACTGACGCCAGCGCAAGCGGCCTACATCGGTGTCGATAAAAACGGCCCTTACAAGCCTGACACCTACCGCTATTGATAGCGCATGCGCGCTGATCAATTGTTGGTGGAGCGCGGCATGGCCGCGTCCCGATCGCAGGCCGTTCGCTTGATTGCGGGCGGTTTGCGCTGGCGCGATGCGGGCAGCAGCGACGCATGGCGTGACGTAGTCAAGAACCGCGACGACCTGCCTGAATCGGCCGAGCTCGACCTGGTCGACGGCGCTGAAGCACGCTACGTTTCGCGCGGAGGACTCAAGCTCGAAGGGGCTTTGAAGACCGCAGGCATCGATGCGACGGGGCTGCAGTGCCTCGACATCGGCCAGTCGACCGGAGGCTTCACCGATTGCCTGCTGCAGCACGGTGCGGCGAAGGTGGTCGGCGTCGACGTCGGTCACGGCCAGTTGCACGCGAAGCTGCGCGAAGACGAGCGTGTGATCGCGGTCGAAAAGGTCAATGCGCGAGCGCTGACCGCGGTCGACCTGATCGCTTCGAGTGTCGACGCCGAAGACGATGTCGAGACGATGGAAATCGAATTCGAGCCGCGCTTCGACCTGATCGTGGGTGACCTCTCGTTCATTTCGCTGACGCTGGTGTTGCCGGCGGTGGTGCCTTTTCTAGCAGCCGATGGCCGCATGCTGATGCTGGTCAAGCCGCAGTTCGAACTGCAGCCGGGCCAGGTCGGCAAGGGCGGCATCGTGCGCGATGCGGCGATGTACCCGATCGTGGAGGCACGCTTGCGAGAAGCCTGCGCTGCGCTGGGACTGCGTGTTGTGCAGTGGTTCGACAGCCCGATCGTCGGCGGCGATGGCAACCATGAGTTTTTCGTTCACGCCGTTCGCGCGGACGGCGCTCCAGGAGCCGGCGATGCGCCTTCCGCTCAGCTTTGAATTTTTTCCGCCGAAGACGGTCGAGGGCGCGACCAAACTGCGTGCAGTCCGGCAGCAGCTCTACACGCGAAAGCCCGAGTTCTGTTCGGTTACGTATGGCGCCGGAGGCTCGACGCACGACGGCACCTTCAACACGGTGCGTGAAATTCTGGGCGAGGGCGTGGATGCAGCGAGCCACTTTTCGTGCATCGGATCGACCAAGGAAACCGTGCGCATGCAGTTGGCCGAACTCAAGGCGATGGGCGTCAAGCGGTTGGTCGCATTACGCGGCGATTTGCCCAGCGGCTACGGCGCTGGCGGCGAGTTTTTGTACGCAAGCGATCTGGTCTCGTTCATTCGCGAAGAGACAGGTCGCGACTTTCATATCGAGGTCGCTTGCTACCCTGAAGTGCACCCGCAATCGCGCTCGCCCGAGGCCGACTTGCGGGCTTATGCGGCCAAGGTCGAAGCGGGCGCCGATTCGGCCATCACGCAGTATTTTTTCAGTGCCGAGGCCTACTTCCGCTTCGTGGATGAAGCCCGCAAGTTGAAGCTCGACGTGCCTGTCGTGCCGGGCGTCATGCCGATCACTAACTCGACCCAACTCATGCGTTTCTCGGACGCCTGTGGCGCTGAGATTCCTCGCTGGATTCGTCTTCGGCTGCAGGGTTTTGGCGACGATACGGCGTCGATCAAGGCGTTCGGCCTCGATGTCGTCACCGACCTGTGCGTGCGACTGCGAGACGGCGGTGCACCTGCCCTTCATTTCTACACGATGAATCAGGCTGCTGCGACTTTGGGAGTTCTGGAGCGCATCGAGTGAATGTCGCGTGCCCGGCCGCCCGCCATGCGGGGTGGACCGGATCGCGTCGCGCGCTGCGAGGCGCGCTGGCCGGTTTGCTGTGTCTGCTTGCGGCCTGCGGCACACCGCCGCCCGATGCCAATGCGCCCAAACCTGACGCTGGAGCGGATTCATCGGGGCGCTTTCGGTTACGGCCGTTGCCACGCGAGCTTGCGGTGCCGGCCGGTGCCGCTCCACGTTCGCAAGTGCCCTCGGTGCGCTACGAGCTCTCCATCTCAGGAACTGGCGAACTCTCGCCGGACGATGGCGTCCCCGGTGACGGAAGCCTTCGCGAAATCTTCGAGCGCGGTGGCGCTTCCTGGTACGGCATCCAGTTTCACCAGCGCAAAACTGCCAACGGAGAGCGCTTCGACATGACCGCATTCACGGCCGCTCACAAGACACTGCCATTCAACACGCGTGTCTGCGTGCGAAGCCTGGTGAATGGCAAGGAGGTGTTGGTGCGCATCAACGATCGGGGGCCCTATGCGCTGGGTCGCATCATCGATCTGAGCCGCGCCGCAGCAGATCAGATCGGGCTGACGGCAATGGGGATCAAGCAGGTTGCGTTGTCGGTGATCGACAAGAAAGACATGCGTTGCAGCGGTGCGGCCGTCGACTTCGCCGATGCGCCAATGGCGGGTGATTCTGCGCCGTCGCCTTCGAGCACGCGGAAGGTACCGGTCAAATCATCGAATCGCAAACGCCGCTAGATATCGGCGTTGAATGAACGGTCGCAGAAGCGCCGGAACTCAGCCGCCGCTGTCGAGCGAAAACGCCGCGTGGCGGTCTTGCGCCAAAAGCTCTGCCAACTGAGGCAACGCCGCGGCCAATTGCGGTTTCAAGGTAAACGGCGGATTGATCAAAAACATGCCGCTGGCAGGCAGGCCGGGTCGCTTGGTCTCGCCAGTGGGCGTAGATGTCAGCTTGCTGGACTTTACGGTGAGCGTCGCGTGCAGCCACGACTTGCCGGCCTTGGTCGCCATCGTCTTGAGGCGGCGCGGCAAATCGTGCGCTTCAGGCCTCGGAATGATCGGATACCAGACGGCGTAGGTGCCGGTGGCGAATCGCTTGAGCGCTTCGGCCGCAAACTCGAGCACGCGGCCGTAGTCGCTTTTTATCTCGTAGCTTGGGTCCATCAGCACCAATGCGCGACGCGACGGTGGGGGCAAGAATTTGCTGGCGCTCAAGAAACCGTCTTCGCGCAGGACGGCAATCTGCCGACCTGCATCGAGTTGCGCGATGTTGGCGTCGAGGGTTTTGGCATCGGTAGGATGCAACTCGTACAGTTTCAACCGGTCATGGTCCCGCAACAGGTGCTGGATGATGAAAGGCGAGCCAGGATAGACCTTGGCGCCGCCTTTCGGGTTGAAGTCGGCGATGACGCCGAGGTAGCGGGCGATGGCGTCCGCGAGGGGCGCGCCGTCTTTCGGCTTGGCTGCAATCAGTCGCAACAGACCTTCCGCGGCCTCCCCGCTGGTGTCGGCGTAGTCGCCATCCAGACGGTACAAGCCGGCGCCGGCATGCGTGTCCACCACGGTCAGCGCCGCGTCTTTTTCGAGCAAATGAGTGAGCGTGGCGATCAACACCGTGTGCTTGAGCACGTCGGCGTGGTTGCCGGCGTGGAAGGCGTGGCGGTAACTGAACATGGGTCGATGGTACCCGCCAGCGCGGAATCTTTATATAATCGAAGGCTTCGCAGCGCTTTTGTGGCCCCGCGGCGAAGCCTGAACCCCACCTAAGAGATTCCCGTCAGAGGAACGCCGACCGTGGAAAAGGGCCCGCCAAACCCCTCTTTTAAAGAGAATCTCATGACCAAAACTTTCAGCGCCAAACCCGCTGACGTGGTGCACGAGTGGTTTGTGGTTGACGCGACCGACAAGGTCCTCGGACGAGTAGCCAGCGAAGTTGCTCTCCGTTTGCGCGGCAAACACAAGGCCATTTACACGCCTCACGTCGATACCGGTGACTTCATCGTCATCATCAATGCAGCCCAGCTTCGTGTCACCGGTGCCAAGCCGATCGACAAGATCTACTACCGTCACTCAGGCTACCCAGGCGGTATTTCGGCTACGAACTTCCGCGACATGCAAGCCAAGCATCCCGGCCGCGCGCTGGAAAAGGCCGTCAAGGGCATGCTGCCCAAGGGCCCGCTCGGCTACGCCATGATCAAGAAGCTCAAGGTCTACGGTGGCGCAGAGCACCCGCATACCGCGCAGCAGCCCAAAGTGCTGGAAATTGCAGGCTTGTCCACCAACGCCCAACGTGAGGCCGCCAAATGATCGGTGAATGGAACAATGGCACCGGCCGTCGCAAATCGAGCGTCGCCCGTGTGTTCATGAAAAAGGGTACCGGCAAGATCACGATCAATGGCAAGGACATTCAGGCCTACTTTGGCCGCGAAACGTCCATCATGATCGCGAAGCAGCCGCTGTTCCTGACGAACAACGTCGAAGCTTTCGACATCATGATCAACGTGAATGGCGGCGGCGAATCGGGCCAGGCCGGCGCGGCGCGCCACGGCATCACCCGTGCGTTGATCGACTACGACGCGACGCTCAAGCCGGTGTTGAGCCAGGCTGGCTTCGTGACGCGCGATGCGCGCGAAGTCGAGCGGAAGAAGGTCGGCTTGCACTCTGCTCGCCGCCGGAAGCAATTCTCGAAGCGTTAATTCGCTTTTGGAGCTGCTGTTTGGGCTTACTGCCCTCGCAGTCAAAACGCCGCCTTCGGGCGGTTTTTTGTTTGTTGCAGTAGCATTACCTTCATTGGTTGCACGTGCTCGCACGTTTGGCCGCACTTACAGGAGTACTCACATGAGCGCCGTTGCCGAAAATATCGTTTCTGAAATGCCCGTTCCGGATATGCCGGAACCGATTTTGTTTACTGACAGCGCCGCCGCGAAGGTGGCTGACTTGATCGCCGAAGAAGGCAACCCTGAACTCAAGCTGCGTGTCTTCGTGCAGGGTGGCGGATGTTCTGGTTTCTCGTATGGTTTTACGTTCGACGAGATCACCAACGAGGACGACACCACGATGACCAAGAACGGCGTCTCGCTGCTGATCGACGCCATGAGCTACCAGTATCTGGTAGGCGCTGAGATCGACTACAAGGAAGATTTGCAGGGCGCCCAGTTCGTGATCAAGAACCCGAACGCGACCAGCACTTGCGGCTGCGGCTCCAGCTTCTCAGCCTGAGATTTGCAGAAGTTCTTCGCGTTTGTTTGAACAGCCGCCTAAGGGCGGCTTTTTGTTGCCTGAGTTTTTGCGATGACGCTTCCTGTCGGATCTAATTCGACGCCCATTTCTCCGGTGCCTCCTTCGGCGCCAGCACCGGGCTATCGCAAAAGTCTGCTCTGGCTCGTCGCCATCGGCTTTTTCATGCAGACGCTCGACGCAACCATCATCAATACCGCATTGCCCGCCATGGCGGCGAGCCTGGGCGAAAGCCCGTTGCGGATGCAGTCGGTCGTGGTGGCCTATGCGCTCACGATGGCGATGCTGATCCCAGCCTCGGGCTGGATCGCCGACCGTTTTGGGACGCGCCGCGTCTTCTTCTCCGCCATCTTGTTGTTCGTGCTCGGGTCGGTGCTTTGCGCCGCATCGCAAGGCATCGGTCAACTCGTCGCGTCACGAGTGCTGCAGGGGCTCGGAGGCGCCTTGCTGCTGCCGGTAGGACGGTTGTCGCTGCTGCGTACGGTGCCGCGCGCCGAGTTTTTGCAGGCGATGAGCTTCGTCGCGATTCCGGGGCTCATCGGACCGTTGCTCGGCCCGACGCTGGGCGGCTGGCTGGTGCAGTACGCGTCGTGGCACTGGATCTTCTTGATCAACGTACCCGTGGGTCTGGTCGGCTGCATCGCAACGCTCAGGCTCATGCCCGATCTGCGCGGCGCCGTACGGCATCGCTTCGACGGGGCAGGTTACGCGATGCTCGCCTTTGGCATGGTCGCAATTTCGCTGGCGCTCGACGGCGTCTCGGGTGTCGGCATGCGGCAAGTCGGTGTGCTGATGTTGTTGATCTTCGGTTTCGCCAGCATCGTCGCTTACTGGCTGCACGCTAGCCGGCGCGCCGATCCGCTCTTTGCGCCGTCGCTATTCAAGGTCCAGACACTTAGCATTGGCTTGCTCGGCAATCTGTTTTCGCGCCTAGGCAGCGGCTGCATGCCGTTTCTGGTGCCGTTGCTGCTCCAGGTGTCGATGGGCTATTCGCCATTGCAGGCGGGGTTGATGATGTTGCCGATCGCGCTGGCAGGCATGGCGATGAAGCGCTTCACCACGGTGCTCATCACGCGCTATGGCTACCGAAAGGTGCTGGTCGTCAACACGGCGCTGGTCGGCGTGACGATGGCGTCCTTCGGGCTTGCCGCGCCGGGCCAGCCGATCGTGTTGAACATCTTGCAGCTCTTGGCTTTTGGCGCGGTCAATTCATTGCAGTTCACTGCCATGAACACGATCACCTTGAAAGATCTCGACGGCAGCATGGCGAGCAGCGGTAACAGCTTGCTGTCGATGGTTCAGATGCTGGCAATGAGCCTCGGCGTGGCCGCTGCGAGCGCTGTACTTGCGGGCTATACGGGCATCTTCGGCGGCACTGCGCCGATCACGTCGATCGAAACGCTGCATGCTTTTCAGGCGACGTTCGCTAGCATGGGACTGATCACGCTGGCATCGACGCTGATCTTTTGGCATCTGCCCGCGGAAGCCAGGGCCATTCGACCGGCACAGCCCGAGGTGTCCGGCCAAGGCTGAAGCGCCGACTGCTGCGACCAGCGACCAGCAACTAGCACAAGCTACCCGCCACGCTGCCGCTTGGGTCCACCAGCAAGTCCAGGCCAGGCAGGCCTCCAGTCAAGCAGGGTAGGTGGCGCCTAGCACCCGCGCGCCCTTGGCGCCGGTCACGCTGGCAAGGTTGCCCGTCTCTCGGCGCACCGTACAACGGGCCAGCCACGCAAATGCTGCCGCTTCGACCTGTTGTGGTGGCAGTCCCCGTTCAGCCGACGACTTCAGCTCGACACCGGGGAGCAGTGCGCGCAACCGGGCGAGCAGGTGGTCGTTCAGCGCTCCGCCGCCGCACACGATCAAGGTCTTGCTGTCGATGCCGTAGCGGATTACGCCCGCGGCACAGCAACTGGCAGTCAGCTCGGCAAGCGTTGCCTGCACATCCGCGGCATCAGCGCTGCTGGCGTGCTGCAACTGCGCGGCGAGCCAGGTGGGATTGAATCGGTCGCGCCCGGTGCTTTTCGGAGGTGCCTTGGCAAAGTAGGCATCGCGCAGCAGGCGCTCGAGCAAGTCGGGTAGCACTCGCCCGCTGGCAGCCCAAGCGCCGCCAGCGTCATATGGCTGGCCCAGGTGGGTTTGACACCAGTGGTCCAGCAGCGCATTGCCGGGGCCGCAATCGAAGCCGAGCACGGTGATCGCTTCGCCCGATGTGGCAGGCAGCAAACTGAGGTTGGAAATACCACCGAGATTCAGAACAGCAACGGCGTCGTTTTCTAGCGCGAACAGCGCGCGATGGAACGCTGGCACCAGCGGTGCGCCCTGACCGCCGGCTGCGACATCGCGGGTCCTGAATTCAGCAACGACGTCGATGCCGGTCAGTTCGGCGAGCAGCGCGGGGTTGTTGAGCTGAAGCGTGTAGCCAATATCGTCGAATTCGCCTGGCCGATGGCGCACCGTCTGGCCATGGGCCCCGATGGCGGCGATGGCTTCGGCACCTACGTTGGCCTGGCCGAGCAAATCCTGCGTGACCGCTGCGTACACCCGCGCCAGCGCGTTGCCCGCGAGCGCCGCACGATGCAGCTCGTTGACGCCATCGGGTGTGTTCAGCGCCAGCAATTCGGTGCGCAGTCCGACCGAGAAAGGCGCCGTGGCGTGCGCCTTGACCGCAATGCCGCCGGCCGAGAAATCGGCTATGACGCCGTCGACGCCGTCGAGTGAAGTTCCCGACATCAAGCCGATGAACAGGTTGGCCATCTGCAGATCGGCCATTTTGTTGTGTTCGATGGTGCGGTCGGTCAGTCGGCGCTGGCCTGGACCACAGAGAACGCGGCTGCCAATTCGGTGCGCGTTGCGACCGCCAATTTCTCGAACGCGGGACGCGATGCTGCCGCGATCGGCGTCATGTCGCCGTCCTGTTTGGCGATGACCGCCGGATCGGTGTACTCACCGTTCACTCGGTACTCGAAGTGCAGATGCGGGCCGGTCGCCCAGCCCGTACTGCCGACAGCACCGATGAACTGGCTCTGGGCCACGCTCTGCCCGACCTTGACGTCCATGCGGCTCAGATGCGCATACACGGTGCTCAGGTCGTTTCGGTGCTTGACGATGATGATGTTGCCGTAGCCACTTTGCTGCCCAGCGAATTCGACAACGCCATCGCCGACGGCTCGAACCGCCGTGCCCGAAGGTGCCGCGAAGTCAATGCCGTTATGCTGACGCCAGGTGTTCAAAATCGGGTGCATCCGCATCGCGAAACCGCTAGAGATGCGCGAAAACTCGACCGGCGAACTCAGGAACGCGTGACGCAAGCTGTCGCCGTTCGGCCTGAAGTAGCCACCCTTGCGGCCCGGCTCCTGGAACCACAGCGCCTGGTGGATGTTGCCGCCGCTTTCGAACTCCGCCGCCAAAATACGGCCGCTGCGCATGGACTGGCCATCGGCTTCGAAGGTTTCGTAGACGACAGCGAATCGATCGCCCTTGCGCAATTGACGGAAGTCGACATCGCCCGCGAAGACGTCGGCCAACTGGCTCGCGACAGCATCGGGAATGTTGGCATCGTCGGTTGCCGCAAAGAGCGACGTCCGGACCACGCCGCTCGCCAGGCGTGTACCGGCGGTCAGTGTGTCGGCTTCGGAACGCACGATGAAGCCGACGCCCGCGCTTTCGACGACGAGGCGCTTGAAGCCGTCGCCGTCAGGAATCCAGCGTGCACTCAGCTTCTTGAGCCGATCTTCGTGCGTGACTTCGGCAGTGACAGTACGGCCGGCCCGGCTCAACAGCGCGGAGCGCGCCTCGGCGTTGCCGCGGATGTACGCCGATGCGGCCGGATCGCTTACGCCAAGGCGCCCGAGCAGCGCTTCGGCGGTGTCGCTCGAGCGCGTGGTTTCGCTGCGGAACAGTGTGAAGCTGAAAGCATCCAGCGCGTCGGTCTGTGTTGAAACAGCAAGCGGTGTTACCGTTTCAAGCACTTGCTTTACCGGAATCTTGGCCGCGTCGGGGCCAAGCGAAGCAACCGCGAATGCACCACCGCCTGCGGACATCAAGACCGCAGCAATCACTGCGGTGATCTGCCTTGGGTACGTCCGGAATGTGTAGGCCACACGGGAAGCAAACAGCTCCTCGGCGGCAAGAAATCTGTCAATCAAAGCTCAAAAATCCAGATCAGGTTTCAGCGAATCCGTGAAGCAGAAGGCCTCAAGACGGAGGCGGCAACACGGCGCGGAAAAAAGCGCCGCTTAGAATTCGGCGCTTGCAAAGTCGGGCTCAGTATAGCTTCGGCAATACCCAAATCAGCCACAAAAGCCCAATGACTGCCGGTTCTGTTACATCCCAAGTCCTCTCCGATGGCGTAGGAAGAGCTCTCGAAATCTCGCTGCGTGGGGCTGACGAATTGCTGCCCCAGGAAGAGTGGATCAAAAAGCTTCAGCGCGCCGAGGCCACCGGCCAGCCGCTGCGCATCAAGCTTGGCCTCGATCCGACCGCTCCGGACATTCATATCGGTCATACGGTGGTGCTGAACAAGCTGCGGCAGCTGCAGGATCTGGGCCACACCGTGATTTTTTTGATTGGCGACTTCACGACGACGATCGGCGACCCGTCCGGACGCAACACGACCCGGCCGCCCCTCACGCGCGAACAGATCGAGGCCAACGCGCAGACGTACTACCGTCAGGCCAGCCTGGTGCTCGATCCGTCCAGAACCGAGGTTCGCTACAACTCCGAGTGGAGCGACCCGTTAGGCGCGCGCGGGATGATCCAGCTGGCGGCCAAATACACCGTCGCCCGGATGATGGAGCGCGACGATTTCAGCAAGCGATTCAAGGCGGGCCAGTCGATATCGGTGCACGAGTTCCTGTATCCGTTGATGCAGGGCTACGACTCCGTGGCGCTCAAGTCGGACCTCGAGCTCGGCGGCACCGACCAGAAGTTCAACCTCTTGGTCGGACGGCACCTTCAACAAGAGTATGGCCAAGAGCCGCAGTGCATACTCACTATGCCTTTGCTCGAAGGGCTCGATGGCGTCGAAAAGATGTCGAAGAGCAAGAACAATTACATCGGCATCAGCGAAGCGCCAAACACCATGTTTGCCAAGGTGCTGTCGATTTCCGACGTGCTGATGTGGCGCTGGTACACCTTGCTGAGCTTCAAATCGCTCGCCGAGATCGCGGCGCTGAAGGGCGAGGTCGAAGGTGGGCGCAACCCGAAAGATGCCAAGGTCGCGCTCGCCAAGGAAATCACCGCGCGCTTTCACAGCGCCGCGGCAGCCGACGCGGCGGAGCGGGATTTCGTCAACCGCAGCAAAGGTGGCGTGCCCGACGACATTCCTGAAACGACGCTGGAAGGCGCTCCGCTCGGCATCGCCCAACTGCTGAAGCAGGCCGGTCTGGCGCCATCGACCTCGGAGGGCAACCGCCTGATCGAAGGCGGCGGCGTTCGTCTCGACTCGGTGGTCGTCAGCGACAAGGCGCTGAAACTGCCAGCGGGCAGTTATGTGGTGCAGGTCGGGAAGCGCAAGTTCGTCCGCTTGACCTTGCGCTGAGTAAAGACTGCGCCGGGTTCGAGCCCCGCCCGCCGTTCAGCGCACTTCGATCGTCACCCGTCGATTTCGAGGCTCCGGCGTCTCGTCGGCGGTCGATACCGCGAGTTCGCGTTCGCCGCGGCCGACCGCTTCGATCCGTGCCGCCGGAAACTGCCTGTCGATGAACATCTGGCGCACTTGCTGCGCACGGCGCATCGACAACTCGTCGTTAGACACGACGGCCCCAACCGTGTCGGTGTAGCCGGTGATCACGATATCGCTGCCGGCACGTGCCATTGCCACCATCAACGCGGTGGTCATCTCGCGTTGAGATTCGGGCATCAGCGACGTGTTGCCTGCGTCGAAGTACACCGCGTAGCGCTGAGGTGCGGGCGGAACGAGGTCGAACAGCATGGTGTTGTCGGTGCGGACCCGTGCTGCATCGGTCTGGTCGAGCGAAGGCGCGCCGGTGCGGCCTGCTTTCACGGTGGCGCGCTGGTAAGGCTTGTCCAGCGTGATTTCGCCGCCGTTACTTCCGACCACCACTGCGGAGGGCCGCCCGTCCGGTTGCGGCAGCAACACGACGCGCGTGGCCGGCGTCGAGCAGCCCGCGAGCAGCGCGGCTGATAGGAGCGAAAAGCAGAGCGAAAACCAGATGACGCAGCGTGGCATGTTCATGGTTGCGGATCCGCCTGAACGATGAAATCGGTGCCGCGAATGCCGATCGTCGCGGTCTGTGTCTCGATACGAACCGCGTCCGGATGGGCCTTTCCGATCAGGCCGGAAATCATGCGCAGCGAGCCACGCAGCAGCGAGATCAACAGGCCGCCGTCCTGGGCGGTCGGATCGAAGCTGAACTCCTTCATGTCGAGTCGCGACGAAGGGCCGAGCACGAGCACGGTGCCATCGCGCAGCACCAGGCTCGCGGCCGAGTCCGCGCCAGTCACGATACGTTCGATGGGAGCAACCTCGTCGCCGGCATGTGCGGTACGCATCACGCCGGTGGCGCTGAGCAGTTGCACGTCGCCGCGCACGCTTTTGACGAAACCAGCCCGTTCTGGCGGTGGGGTGGCTTGTGCTGCCGCCGGTGCGATCGAAGCGATCGATGCGATGGCCGCCACAAGCAGCAGGGCGCTCAGCCGCGTCCAGGGTCTGAATCTCATCCGGGCCTCTTCTGAATCAAGGTGAGCGCCCGATGGTACGCGACGTGCTCCGCGCATGAGCCGTCCATAATTCCTGCGCCCCGCTGACCTCCCGTCGGCATTGCTGAAGCTCGGTGCCTCTTTTGCCTTCTTCCTCTTTCTCTTCTTCGATACAAAGTCTACTGACCCCAAAGGTGTTGTTGCGCCTGTCGATCGCGGTGGCGCTCGTCACCATCGTGCTGAAGGGAATGGCAGGCTACATCACGCATTCGATGGGGCTAATTTCCGACGCGATGGAGTCGTTCGTCAATCTCGCGAGCGCGATGTTCGCCCTCGCGATGGTGACCATTGCCGCGCGGCCGGCCGATGAAGACCATCCCTACGGCCATCACAAGGCCGAGTACTTCGCGTCGGGCTTCGAAGGCATCCTCATCATCGGCGCAGCGCTGGCGATCATGTGGGTCTCGATCGAGCGCTTGATGGCGCCGCGACCGATCGAGCAGCTGGGCTGGGGGCTGGCGCTGTCCATCGTCAGCACAGGCTTCAACGGCGCATTGGCGTGGGCGCTCTTCAGGGCGGCACGAGAGCACCGTTCGATCGCGCTGGAAGCTGATGGGCGGCACCTCGTCACCGATGTGTGGACTTCGGTCGCAGTCGTCGTCGGCATCGTCGCCGTGCATTTCACCGGCTGGTTGTGGCTCGATCCGCTGCTGGGCATCGGCGTGGCGCTCAACATCATTTTCGAAGGCGGCAAACTCGTTTGGCGCTCCTCGCAAGGGCTGATGGACGAGGCCATGCCGGCCGAATCCATGGCTGCGGTGCAAGCCACGCTCGACGGTTTTCTGGAGCGCGCCGGTGGTGGCGCTGGTGCGGTCAAGGCCGGGCCGATCCGCTTCGACGACATCGCGACCCGGCGCGCGGGGCAACGGCTCTTCGCCGACCTGCACATGCATGTGCCGGGCGACTGGCCGTTGCAACGTGCGGCCACTCTGCGTGATGAACTCGAGCAGGCGCTGATGGACAACGTGCCGGGTCTTCGGGTGACCATCCAGCTGCTGCCACTCAACATGGAAGCGCGCGCCGTTCAGATGGCGCCGGGTGCGTGACGGGTGCTCGACGGCGCATGACGCCCGCGCTGGCCTGCTGAGAAGGCGCTAGTACGGGTTGCGAATGCCCAGCCCGGCGAGGATTTCGATCTCGCGCGCTTCCATCTCTTCGGCATCGGCCTCGCCGGTTTCATGGTCCCAGCCCTGTGCGTGCAACGTGCCATGGACCAGCAGATGGGCGTAGTGCGCAGCCAGCGTTTTGCGCTGCTCTTTCGCCTCGCGCGCGACCACCGGCGCACACAGCACCAGGTCGGCCATCACCATCGGCTCTTGCGCATAGTCGAAGGTGAGCACGTTGGTGGCGTAGTCCTTGCCGCGAAACTCGCGGTTCAGTCGTTGACCTTCTTCGACATCGACGATGCGCACCGTGAGCTCGCCGTCGACATCGAGCGCGTGGCGAATCCAGCGCGTCACGCTGTGCCGGGGTAACGCCGCGCGATGGCGTTCGACGCCTTTGAACGGCACGAACTGCAACGACAGTGAGAGGGCAGCGAGCGCCATGTCAGCGCGTGGGCGCTGCGCGTTTGCGCTGGCTGTCGTAGGCATCAACGATGCGCGCCACGAGGGGGTGCCGCACGACGTCGGCACTGGTGAAGTGCGTTACCGCGATGCCCTTGACCCGTTTCATGACGCGCTCGGCGTCGACGAGTCCGCTCAGCTGCGTCTTGGGCAAATCGATCTGGCTCACGTCGCCGGTCACCACAGCCTTGGCGCCGAAGCCGATCCGCGTGAGGAACATCTTCATTTGCTCGGGCGTCGTGTTCTGCGCCTCGTCGAGGATGATGAAGGCGTTGTTGAGCGTCCGGCCGCGCATGAAGGCGAGCGGTGCGATCTCCAGCGCGTTGCGCTCGAAGGCTTTCTGCACTTTGTCGAAGCCCATCAGGTCGTGAAGCGCGTCGTACAGCGGACGCAGGTATGGGTCGACTTTTTCGCTCAGATTGCCCGGCAGGAAGCCGAGCCGCTCGCCGGCCTCGACGGCGGGTCGGGTCAGCACGATGCGCTGCACGCTGCTGCGCTCCAGCGCATCGACCGCGCAGGCCACCGCCAGATAGGTCTTGCCGGTGCCGGCCGGCCCGATGCCGAAAGTGATGTCGTGGTTGGCGATGTTTTCGAGGTAAAGGCTTTGCGTCGGCGTGCGAGCACGCAAGTCGGCGCGGCGCGTGACCAGCGTCATCCCTTCGTCGTCGGCTTCGTCCATCGAACTGTCGCCTGCCAGCGTGAGCTGCACCACCGCCGCATCGATCGATCGTTGCGCGATCTCGTACAAGGCCTGCAGCACATCCATTGCACGTTGCGCGTTGACCTTGGGGCCGTCGATCTTGAACTGCTCGTGCCGGTGCGCGATTTTCACGTCGAGCGCCTCTTCGATTCGGCGCAGATGGGCATCGAGCGGGCCGCACAGGTGGCCGAGGCGGGTGTTGTTGGGAGGGGCGAAGGTGTGTCGCAGAATCACGCCGGACATTTCAAGAAAAGGGCACCCATGATAGGCAAACTGACCGGCACGCTGGCCGAACGCAACCCGCCG
Source organism: Variovorax sp. GrIS 2.14 (assembly GCF_046115955.1). Lineage (NCBI taxonomy): Bacteria > Pseudomonadati > Pseudomonadota > Betaproteobacteria > Burkholderiales > Comamonadaceae > Variovorax > Variovorax sp. GrIS 2.14. Next base: position 17,232 of record NZ_JBJXIA010000016.1, on the reverse strand, counting down.
CAGGTGGTGGTGGACTGCAACGGCGTCGGCTACGAGGTCGACGTGCCGATGAGCACCTTCTACAACCTGCCGCCGACGGGGGAGCGGGTGTCGCTGCTCACGCACTTCGTAGTCCGTGAAGACGCGCAGATCCTGTACGGCTTCGGCACGGCCGAGGAGCGCATGGCGTTTCGGCAGTTGATCAAAATCTCAGGCGTTGGCCCGCGCATGGCGCTGGGTGTGCTGTCGGGGCTCAGCGTGAGCGAGCTGGCGCAGGTCGTCACGCTGCAGGACACGGGTCGGCTGGTGAAGATTCCGGGCGTTGGCAAGAAGACAGCGGAGCGCCTGCTGTTGGAACTCAAAGGAAAACTCGGCGCGGACATCGCGCTGCCAGCGCATGCTGCCAACGACGCCCAGGGCGACATCCTCCAGGCGCTGGTGGCACTTGGATACAGCGACAAAGAAGCAGCCGCAGCATTGAAGGCACTGCCCAAGGATGTGGCGGTGGGCGACGGCATCAAGCTGGCGCTGAAGGCATTGGCCCGGTAATCGACAGGCGCGAGAAGCGCCTTGCGTCGCCGTAAGTATCGGGCGCGCAGAGCGCACTTGGGCCGACTAAACTGCCCTTACAGCCAACCGCCCATGACCATCCAGACCGACGACTTCGCCCCGGCCCCGCAACGCGTGGTGTCTGCGGCGCCCGCCTCGCCGAACGAAGAAGCGATCGAGCGCGCCTTGCGCCCCAAGCTGCTCGACGAATACGTCGGCCAGGCGAAGGTGCGCGAGCAGCTTGAAATTTTCATCGGGGCGGCGCGCATGCGCAACGAGGCGCTCGACCACGTGCTGCTGTTCGGCCCGCCCGGCCTGGGCAAGACCACGCTGAGCCACATCATCGCGGCGGAGCTCGGCGTCAACTTGCGGCAGACCTCGGGGCCAGTGCTCGAGAAGCCGAAAGACCTGGCGGCACTGCTGACCAATCTGGAACGCAACGATGTGCTCTTCATCGACGAGATCCATCGGCTGTCGCCGGTCGTCGAAGAAATCCTCTACCCCGCGCTGGAGGACTACCAGATCGACATCATGATCGGCGAAGGCCCGGCGGCGCGCAGCATCAAGCTCGACCTGCAGCCGTTCACGCTGGTCGGAGCGACCACGCGTGCCGGCATGCTGACCAATCCGCTGCGCGACCGCTTCGGCATCGTGGCACGGCTCGAGTTCTACACGCCCGAAGAACTGGCGCGCATCGTGCGCCGCAGTGCCGGGTTGCTCAAAGTCGAGATGGACGAGGCCGGGGGCTTCGAGATCGCGCGCCGTTCGCGCGGCACGCCACGCATCGCCAACCGACTGTTGCGGCGGGTGCGCGACTATGCGCAAGTGAAGGGCGACGGGCGCATCACCGAACACATCGCGCACAAGGCGCTGGCGATGCTCGACGTCGATCCCCAGGGCCTGGACTTGATGGACCGCAAGCTGCTCGAGGCCGTGATCCATCGTTTCGACGGCGGTCCGGTCGGGCTCGACAACGTGGCGGCCAGCATCGGCGAAGAGCGCGACACGATTGAAGACGTGATCGAGCCCTACCTGATCCAGCAAGGCTACCTGCAGCGCACGCCGCGCGGCCGCATCGCCACGCTGGCGGCTTATCGGCATCTCGGGGTCGTTCCGCCGTCACATCGATCGAGCGACAGTGATCTGCTGATCTGAAGCGCCTGCGGCTGCTGAGCCGTTGTCACCGAACCGTCTTGCCGTTGCCATGCGGACGTCACGCAGCACCGCGACGCTACGCATCCATGCAACGCGACGATGCTTTTCTCCGCGCATGGCGCGACAACGCAACCGGCACTTCGGCGCCGGACGACGATGACGCAACGCGGCCGTCGCAACGCTTTCGCACGCTGTGGATCTCTGACCTGCATCTGGGCACGCCCGGCTGCCAGGCACGCGCACTGCTCGACTTCCTGAAGCACACCGAGTGCGAGACGCTGTTCCTCGTCGGCGACATCATCGACGGCTGGCAACTCAAGCGGCACTGGTACTGGCCCCAAGCGCACAACGACGTGATCCAGAAGCTGTTGCGCAAGGCACGCAAGGGCACCCGCGTGATCTTCATTCCGGGCAACCACGACGAGTTCGCGCGCAAGTATCTGAACCACAACTTCGGCGGCATCGACGTCGCCGACGAATGGATTCATGAAATGGCCGATGGCCGCAAGCTCTGGGTGATGCACGGCGACCTGTTCGACGGCGTGATCCAGTGCGCGAAGTGGCTTGCGCATGTCGGCGACTCGCTCTACGAGTTCACTCTGAAGCTCAACCGGCACCTGAACTCACTGCGCGCGCGCATGGGGCTGCCGTACTGGTCGCTCTCGAAGTATCTGAAGCAGAAGGTGAAGCGGGCGGTCAGCTACGTCGGTGACTTCGAGGTTGCCGTCGCACGCGAGGCGCGCAAGCGCGGTGTGCAGGGCGTCGTGTGCGGGCACATCCACCATGCCGAGATGCGCGACATCGACGGCATCCTCTACTGCAACGACGGCGACTGGGTGGAGAGCTTGACCGCGCTGGCGGAGCACGCCGATGGACGGCTCGAAATCATCGAGTGGGCACAGCACATGCCATCGGGCGCGCAGACGATTGCCGGGACGCAGCTCGCACCGGAACCGGGGATCGCGGCCTGATCATCGGCTGCCGTCGATCGACGGATGTCCCGGCTCGTTGCAGCAAACCACCAGGATCTGCGCGCCTTCTTTTCCGCCGTTGACGTAGAGGTGGCCGAGGCCGCTGTCGAAGTAGATGCTGTCGTTCTTCTCGAGCCTTTCGACGCGGCCGTCGGCAAAGTGCATCTCGAGCGCACCGTCGAGCACGAAGATGAACTCCTCTCCCGGATGCTTGCTGAACTGGCCCGGCCGCAACACCGAGTTGGCCTCGATGCGGCCCATCATCGGCGTCATCTTTTTCGACGTGACCTGCGTTGCGAGCATGCCGTAGAGGTAGCGCTCGGAGTGGTACTCGACCACGTCCTTGCTGCGCGTGACGACGACACTGCCTGACAAGAAACCTGACGGTTGCGTGCCGAACAGCGTCGACAAGTCGAGCTGCAGCGCCGCTGCCAATGCGGCGAATTTTTCGTAGCTGAGCGCCAGCAAGCCGCGCTCCGCTTTCGAGATCGAGGCCACCGAAACCTGCGATTTCGCAGCCAGGTCGGAAAGCGTCAAGCGCTGTGCCAGCCGGGCGCTGCGCAGCCGGCCACCGAGCTCCGACTTGTCGAGAACAACAGAATCGGATGCTTGCATTTTCCTTTTCTTATCTGAAAATTTTCGCATATGATAATTCTGTGACCACCTTGAAAGACCCGACGCCAATGCCGATTTCTCTTCCCTGGATCGAGAAGTTGATCCGCATCGATACGACCAGCTTTGAGTCTAATCTGGGCCTCATCGAGACGGTCCGCGACGACCTCGAGCGGCATGGTGCCAGGTCGACGCTCACTTACGAAGCCACCGGCAGGAAGGCGAATGTCTTCGCGACCTTGCCCGCAGCCGACGGTTCGACGCAAGGCGGCATCGTGCTTTCGGGGCACACCGACACGGTGCCGGTCAAAGGTCAGAAATGGGACAGCGGCCCCTTCGAGCCCACGGTGCGCGAAGGCAAGCTCTTCGGCCGCGGCACCTGCGACATGAAGGGCTTCATCGGCGTGGCGCTGACGCTACTGCCCGAGATGAAAGCCGCGCAGCTCAAGGAGCCGATCCACTTCGCCTTCTCGTGCGATGAAGAGCTTGGCTGCGTCGGCGCGCCCTACATGCTCGCCGACTTGAAGGCGCGCGGTATCCATGCCAACGGCTGCATCGTCGGTGAGCCGACCGACATGCGCGTCATCGTGGCGCACAAGGGCATCAACGCGTACCGCTGCCGTGTGCACGGGCATGCGGCGCATTCGTCGTTGACGCCGCATGGCCTCAACGCCATCGAGTACGCCGCACGGCTGATCTGCTTCATCCGCGACCAGGCCGATCAGTATCGACGCGATGGGCCTTTCGACAACGCGTTCGACGTGCCCTTCACCACGCTACAGACCGGCACCATCAGCGGCGGCATTGCGATCAACACGATTCCCTCGCAGTGCGAGTTTGGATTCGAATACCGCAACCTGCCGGGCGTCGACAGCGCGCCGATCATCGAGCGAATCAAGGACTACGCGACCAACACGCTCTTGCCGCGAATGAAGAGCGAGCACGCGGGCGCGGCCATCGACTTCGAACTGCTGGCCACCGCGCCTACGCTCGACGCATCGGAGCAGGCGGCCATCACGCAACTGGTTCGCGCGCTCACCGGCGACCGCGATGTGCGCAAGGTGGCCTACGGCACGGAAGCGGGACTGTTCCAGCAATTGGGCATCCCTTCTGTGGTGTGCGGGCCGGGCAGCATCGAAGACGCACATAAGGCCAACGAGTTCGTTACCTTGGCGCAGATCGAACAGTGCGAGTCCTTCATGCGCAAGCTGATTCGCAGCATGTCGCTGCCGGCCTGATTTTTGGAAAGAATAAACACATGAGCCAAGTAACCGCCGGCGTGCTGCGCCACCCCGCCGCGACCACAGAAGCGCCACCGTGGCGCGCCGTCATTGCAGCATCGATCGGCAATGCGCTCGAATGGTTCGACCTGGTGGTCTACGGCTTCTTTGCCGCGACCATCTCCAAGCTCTTTTTTCCGACCGGCGACGACACGGTGTCGCTGCTGCTCACGCTCGGTACCTTCGGCGTGTCGTTCTTCCTGCGGCCGCTCGGTGCCATCGTCATCGGCGCCTACGCCGACCGCGCCGGGCGAAAGGCGGCGCTCACCTTGTCGATCGTGCTGATGTTCACCGGCACGCTGATGATTTCTATCGTGCCGACCTACAGCAGCATCGGCTTGTTTGCGCCGGCGGTGCTGGTGGTGGCGCGAATGATCCAGGGCTTCTCGGCCGGCGGCGAATTCGGCAGCGCAACAGCCTTTCTCGCCGAGCATGCGCCGAAGCGCCGCGGCTTTTTCTCGAGCTGGCAAGTCGCGAGCCAGGGCCTCACGACCTTGCTGGCGGCCGGCTTCGGTGCGGTGCTCACGAGCACGCTCACGGGTGACCAGATGGCGGCGTGGGGCTGGCGCATTCCGTTCATCTTCGGCCTCCTCATCGGCCCGGTGGCGTACTACATCCGCCGCAATGTCGACGAGAGCCCGGAGTTCGCGAAGATCGAAGCGACGACGACCCCCATCCGCGACACCTTCGCGCACCAGAAGGAACGCCTGCTGCTCGCGATCGGCATCGTGATCCTCGGCACGGTCGCGACCTACCTCGTGCTCTTCATGCCGACCTACGGCGTGAAGCAGCTCGGCCTGCCGGCGTCGGTCGTGTTCACGGCCACGATGATAGTCGGCATCATCCAGATGATCTTCGCGCCCGTCATCGGCCATCTGTCGGACACCGTCGGGCGTGTGCGCATCATGCTGACCGCCGCGGTGCTGCTGCTGGTGCTGATCTATCCGATGTTCGCGCTGCTGGTCGCGAGCCCGAGCTTCGGCACGCTGCTGCTCGTCGAGATCGTGTTCGGTTGCCTGATGACGGCTTACTTCGCGCCGGTGCCCGCGCTGCTGTCGGAACTGTTCCCGACCCAGACCCGCACCACGGGACTCTCTTTGAGCTACAACACGGCGGTGACGATCTTCGGCGGCTTCGCGCCCTTCATTCTGACCTGGCTCATTAGCGTGACGCACGACAAGCTGTCGCCGAGCTACTACCTGATCTTTGCCGCCATCGTCAGCATCATTGCCTTGCTCTTCACGCGCAGCCGGCTGGGTTTTAAATGACGATCGACGGCCAACCCGTACCCACGCTCGAAGCCATCCGCGAGTTGAGCGCCGCGCTCGAGCCCTACGTCTTCAAGACGCCGGTGCTCGACAAGGACGCGCTGGCCGACCTCGCCGGTACGCGCCTCAACTTCAAGTTCGAACTGCTGCAAGCCAGCGGCACCTTCAAGGCACGTGGCGCGTTCTCCAACATGCTGGCGCTCGACGACAAGCAGCGGCAGGCCGGCGTGACCTGCGTGAGCGCCGGCAACCATGCGGTGGCGGTGGCCTACGCCGCCATGAAGCTCGGCATCGGCGCCAAGGTCGTGATGATCAAGACCGCCAGCCCGTTCCGGGTGGCGCTGTGCCACCAGTACGGCGCTGAAGTCGTGATGGCCGACAACGGCGCGGCGGCTTTCGAGCGGGTGCGCCAGATCGAGCAGGAAGAGGGGCGCTTCTTCGTGCACCCGTTCAACGGCTACCGCACGGTGCTCGGCAGCGCGACGCTCGGCTACGAATGGGCGACCCAGGCGCCTGCGCTCGACGCGGTCATCCTGCCGATCGGCGGCGGTGGTCTGGCAGCTGGCGTGGCCACGGCTTTCAAGTTGGTGCAGCCCGACTGCAAGGTCTACGGTGTCGAGCCTGAAGGCGCTGACGGCATGGCGCAGAGCTTCAGGGCCGGCCACCCGATCAAGATGGGCCCGATGCAAGGCATCGCCGACAGCCTGATGGCGCCGCACACCGAGGCTTACAGCTACGAGCTTTGCAGTCGCAGCATCGACCGGCTCGTGACAGTGTCCGACGACCAGATCCGCAGGGCCATGCTGCACCTGTTCGAAGAACTCAAACTGTCGCCCGAGCCTGCCTGCGCGGCCGCCACGGCTGGCTTGCTCGGCCCGTTGCGCGAGGAGCTCGAAGGCCAACGCGTGGGCGTGCTGCTGTGCGGCACCAACACTGATCTTCCGACGTTGACGAAGCACCTGGACGCGGCCCGCGCTCATGGATGATTCGCGGCACGCGTCCTGGATGAATCAGGCATGACTGCCAGTGCGGTCGACGTCGTCGAGCCTGTACTGTTTCTTGCCCAGCAGGAAGTCGCCCGACTCCTGAGCGTGGCCGACTGCATCGACCTGATGTCGGACGCCATGGCCGCACTTGCGCAGGGCGAAGTGCACCAGCCCTTGCGTCAGATCGTCAGTCCGCCCGGCGCAAAAGGTCTGCTGGGATTGATGCCGGCTTACATCGGCGGGGCCGACCCGGTCTACGGCGCCAAGACCGGTGGCTTCTTCCCCGGCAACAGCGCGCTCGGGCTGGACCCGCACCAGGGCTGCGTACTGCTGTTCAGCGGCGAGACCGGCGCATTGATGGCGGTGATGTCGGCCTCGGAAATCACCGGCATCCGCACTGCGGCGATGACCGGCCTTGCGACGCGCCTGCTGGCGAGGCCCGACGCTTCGAAGCTCGCCTTGATCGGCAGCGGCCATCAGGCGCATTGGCAGTTGCAGGCCGTGGCGGCTGCCCGGCCGCTCACTTCGGTCAAGGTTGCCGCCCGCAGTCTGGCCAGCGCACGGGCGTTCGTGGCGGTGGAACAGCCCGCCTATGGGTTCGTCATGGAAGCGGTGGGGTCTGCCGAGGCCGCAGTGCGCGACGCAGACATCGTCGTTACCGTCACGAATGCGCGCGAGCCGATCCTTCTCGATGCCTGGATCGCGCCGGGCACGCACATCAACGCGGTCGGCTCCAGCACGCCGGCCTATTGCGAGATCGAGCCGGCGCTGATGGGTCGGGCGTCGCTGTTCGTCGATCGGCGCGAGTCGACGCTTGCCGAATCGGGCGACTATCTGAACGCATTGCGTGCTGGCCTCGTGAGCCCCGCGAGCTTGCGTGCAGAGATTGGCGAACTGGTAATCGGTGCGCATCCGGGGCGTGGCGGTGCAAACGAAGTGACGCTCTTCAAGTCGCTCGGCATGGCGCTCGAAGATGTCGCGACGGCGCGCCTTTTGTACCTCCGCGCGAAGGCGGCACGAGTGGGAACCTGGCTGCCGATGTAGCCCGAGCAAATGCCCGGCCCCAAGCTGATTTATGCTTGGCGCTCGTTTTTTCCCCCCGAAAGACTCCAAATGAGACAACTTCCATTCAAGGCCACGCTGTTGGCTTTCGCAGCTTTCTGCGCCACGGCGCAGGCCGCCGATCTGAAGATTGGCGTGGCTGAAGCCCTTTCCGGCGGTGCCGCTCAGTACGGTGTCGCGATCCGCAACGGCCTCGAACTGGCCGCCGATGAGATTAATGCCGCCGGTGGCATCAACGGCGACAAGATCCAGCTCATCGTCGCCGACGAGCAAGGCAAAAAAGAAGAAGCGATCAACGTCTTCAAGAAGCTGATTTTTCAGGACCAGGTCCTGATGGTGTTCGGCCCGACCTTGTCCAATTCGGCGCAGGCTGGCGACCCGATCGCTCAAGCCGGCAAGACGGTGGCCTTCGGCACATCCAATACGGCCGACGGCATCACCTCGATCGGCGACTACGTCTTTCGCAACTCGGTGACCGAAGCCGACGTGCTGCCCGAGACCATCAAGATGGCGGTCAAGAAGGCCGGCATCAAGAAAGTCGCTGTCCTCTACGGCAACGACGACGTGTTCACCAAGAGCGGCTACGACAACTTCAAGAAGGCGCTCGACGACCTGAAGATCCCGGTGACGACCACCGAGACCTTCGCCAAGGGCGACGTCGACTTCAAGGCGCAACTGACCAAGATCAAGGCCAGCGGTGCCGATGCGATCGTGCTGTCGGCCTTGCTGGCCGAAGGCGCCCCGATCATGGTGCAGGCGCGCCAGCTCGGCCTCGCCGTGCCCTTCATCGGCGGCAACGGCATGAACTCGGCCAAGGTGTTCGATCTGGCCAAGGGCCAGTCCGACAACCTGTATGTCGGCAGCCCGTGGTCGTTGAGCAATGCGACGCCCGAGAACAGCAAGTTCATCAAGGGCTACAACGACAAGTACAAGGTGGCACCCGACCAGTTCGCGGCGCAGGCGTACGACGCGATGTACATCGCGGCGCAGGCCATCAAGACCGTGAAGCTGTCGGGCACCCTGGCGGCCGATCGCACCGCTTTGCGTGACGCGCTGCCGGCGGTGAAGTGGACCGGCGCTACCGGTGCATTCCAGTTTCGCCGTGCCACAGACAAGGCTGGCAAGCCGGCTGGCTACGACGCGCAGCAAGTCCCGATCGTCAGCGTGACGAAGGGCGCTGAGTTCGTCATCGAGAAGTAGAACTCGCCCCCAGGTCGCTGCGCACTGCGTGTCGCGACTCCCACCCCCTGCCGGGGGCGACACCAGAGGTCCGGCAAAGCCGGTTCCTCGGTGTCTCACCTGAAGAAGCGATGCCGACGGCCTGTTGTCGACAGCAACTTCAGCGTTTGTATTGCCTGCCTTGTCGCGGGCTCGGAGGTTTCACTTTGCTTGAACAGCAACTCGTCAACGCCCTGTCGCTGGGCTGCGTGTACGCGCTTTTCGCGCTGGGTTTCACGCTCATCTTCGGCGTCTTGGGCGTCATCAATCTGTCGCATGGCGCGGTCTTCATGGTCGGCGCTTACGCGGCGGTCGAGGTCATGGCGCGCTTCGCGCTGCCGCTATGGGCGGGCATGCTGTTCGCCTTTGTTTTTTGCGGTGCGCTCGGGCTGCTGATCGACTTTCTGGTGCTCAAGCCGCTGCGTGCGCGCAACGCACCGCACCTGATCCCGATGATCGCCACCATCGGCGTGGCCATCATCATCAACAACGGCATTCAGGGCATATTCGGTGCGCAGAACATCCGCTTTCCGCAAGGCGTGATTTCGGACCAGTCGTTGAGCCTCGGCGGCATTCATCTGACGGCGCTCGAGCTCGGCATCATCCTGCTGTCGTTCGCCTTGATGGCAGTGCTGCTGCTGGCGCTCAAGCGCACGCAGCTCGGCCGCGCGCTGCGCGCCATCGCTGAATCGCCCAAGGCTGCGTACCTTGTCGGCGTGAACGTCGAAGGCCTGTTCTTCATGACCTCGTTCGCTGCTGCAGCGTTGGGTGGCTTGGCGGGCGTACTCATCGGGCTCTATTCGAACGCGGTGTTTCCCCTGATGGGCCAGCCGATGCTGCACAAGGGCATCGCGGTCATCATCCTCGGCGGCATGGGCGACATTCGTGGCGCGCTGCTGGGGGGGCTCTTCCTCGGCTTTGCCGAAGTGCTGTCGGTGGCCTATATCGGTTCAACCATGCGTGACGCGGTCGCTTTCGGCTTGTTGTTCCTCGTGCTGCTGGTGCGCCCCAAAGGCTTGTTCGGCACTTTGCAGGAACGCAAAGTCTGATGGACTCGCTCGCCAACTTCTGGTCGGTCTACAGCAACGTGGTGCTGTCGCTCGGCACCAATGCGCTGCTGGCGTTGTCGATCTGGCTCACGCTGTCGTGCGGCATGCTGGCGATGGCCAACGCCGCGTTCATGGGCATCGGCGCCTACACCTCGGCCATCCTCACGATGAGTTACGGCGCGCCGTTTCCGGTCGCGATCGCGGCCGGCATGGCGGCACCGGCATTGATGGCTTTCATCATCGGAAAGCCGACGCTGCGACTGTCGGGCGTGTACCTCGCCATGGCAACGCTGGCTTTCGGCGAAGTTGTGCGCATCGTGATCCTCAATGCCGAATCACTCACCGGCGGTGCCCTCGGCTTGAACGGTATTCCGCCCTCGACGCAGTGGTGGCACGTGCTGCTCGCGGTGGTGCTGGTGCTGTCGGCACTCTGGCGTTTGCGGCACTCGAAAATCGGCCGCGCGTTCGAAGCCATCAAGGAAGACGAGACGGCCGCGGGGCTTATGGGCATCGACGTTGGCGCCCACAAGATGCTGGCCTTCGTGTTCGGCGCAGCCATCGCGGGTCTGGCCGGCACGCTCAACGCGCACCTGACCTTCTTTATCGGACCGAACGAGTTCGGCTTCGACCGCGGCGTCGACATCCTGACGATGGCGGTGCTCGGCGGCATCAATGGACTCACCGGGCCCGTGCTCGGCGGCGTCATCCTGACGATCCTCCCCGAATCGCTGCGGGCCTTCGGCGATTTCCGCCTGGTGCTCAACGGAATCATCCTCGTGTTGATCGTCTTGTTCCTGCCCAAGGGCATATGGGACCCGTCGCGCATCCGGAATTGGTTCGGTCGCAAGGGAGTGGTGGCATGAGCGCGGGCCTGCTGACACTCGATGGCGTTTCGCGTCACTTCGGCGGCCTCAGGGTGCTGCAGGAAGTGCACCTCGATGTGCCGAAGGGCGGCGTGTTCGGCCTCATCGGTCCGAACGGCGCCGGCAAGACGACGGTGTTCAATCTCACGACCGGTTTGCTTCCTGTGACCGGCGGCACGATCCGCTTCCAGGGCAACGATCTCGCTGGCATGAAGCCGCACGAGATCACGCGTGCCGGCATTGCGCGGACGTTTCAGAACATCCGCGTCTTCAAGGAAATGTCGCTGCTGGAGAACGTGATGGTCGGCATGCACGCCAACCTGGGCTACGGTGCGTTCGGGCTGCTGACCTCGTCGGGACTCTTTCGAAGCGAAGAGCGCCGTGCGCGGGACCGTGCGCGCGAGTTGCTGTCGTGGGTCAAGCTGGACCACAAGGCCGGCGACATCGCCGACAACCTTTCCTACGGCGAACAGCGCAAGCTCGAGCTGGCGCGCGCGCTCGCGACCGATCCCACTTTGCTGTTGCTCGACGAGCCGGTCGCCGGCATGAACAGCACTGAAAAGACCGATCTGATGATCGAGATCCGCAACATCGCTGCGCGCGGTTACACCATCTTCATGATCGAACACGACATGCGTTTCGTCATGGGCCTTTGCGAGCACATCGCCGTGCTGAACTTCGGCCGCATCATCGCGCGCGGCGGTCCGGACGAGATTCGCAACGACCCGCAGGTCATCGAGGCCTACCTCGGCCGCGAAGAAGACGAAGTCGGCACGGAGGTTGAACAATGAGCGCCGTGCTTCTCAAGGTCGACGGGCTCAAGGTCGCCTACGGTCACATCGAAGCGGTCAAGGGCATCGACCTGGAGTTGCACGAGGGGCAGATCACGACGCTCGTGGGCGCCAATGGTGCGGGCAAGTCGACCACGTTGCTGGCGCTGTCGGGGCTGGTCAAGAAGGCGGCCGGCAAAGTCGTATTGCAAGGTCAAGACCTGAGCTCGCTGGCGCCGCACAAGATCGTCGCCGCTGGCGTGGTGCAAGTGGCGGAAGGGCGCGCCACGCTCACCACGCTGAGCGTGCGCGAGAACCTTGAACTCGGCGCCTACACACGGCGCGACGGCCGTGCCCAGCGCGCCGACGACCTCGACCGCATCTTCACGTTGTTCCCGGTGCTGAAAGACCGGGCCGATGGGCTGGCGGGCAACCTGTCGGGCGGCGAGCAGCAGATGCTGGCCATCGGCCGTGCCTTGATGGCGAAGCCGCGCGTGCTGCTGCTCGACGAGCCGTCGATGGGTCTGGCGCCCATCATCGTGCAGGACATCTTTCGAACGCTGCGCGAGATCAACAAGAACGGGCTGACGATTTTTCTGGTCGAGCAGAACGTGCGTCAGGCACTGAAGATCGCCGACCGTGCCTACGTGATCGAAACCGGCCGCATCGTGCTGGCCGGCAGCGGGCGCGAGCTGCTCGGTAACCCGAAGGTGCAAGACGCCTATCTGGGCGGCTAGCAGGCTGGATTTGCTGAACCGGCAGCATCGCTCCGGAAAACGAAAAATGCCTTGCAAGTCATTGACCTGCAAGGCATTTTCAAACTGGTGGCTCTTCACGGAGGAAAAGCCAAACTCCGGAAAGTCCTTGAATATCAAGTACTTGCGAACCCGTGACGGTCAGAAGTGGTACGGGATTCGTGACACCAACCGTATCACGTTCGCCGCCAATTGGCAGGCGCCAAAGACCGATTACTTGGTTTGCTTTCTTCCGTTCGCTTCAACGTAAGCCGCAAAGTCCGCCAAGCTTATGCCGTACCAGTCCTTCCCGTTTTTCGGAGACCAAAGGATGCCGCTAGGCTTAACTCTGATGTGACCGACAACCTTGTTCTTGTCATCCACGATTTCGTGATCTTCAAATTTTTTCGGGCGAAACGAATTCACTGCCATGGTTCCTCCTAGTAGCCGATGCATGAGCGCAGTGGCGTGTAGGGAAATGTATCTCTGCCGGCGCCGTCATTTGCGCGAGGATGCCTGACGTTTTCCCTATGTCATCGTTTGCGTCTTCGACGCCGTGGATCAGGAGCACGTTCGCCGCCAACAGGGTAGGCCCGGAGGCCTCGGTCAGGGGGCGAATCCACCCGGCCAGCGCTCCTCAAACGTCGGCATCCGGACCCCCATCTTTCTGAGTGTGGCATCCATGGCCTTGCCGCGCTTCTCCACTGACTTCAGCACGTATTCCTGAATCGGCTCTTCCATGTGCTGCGCGATCACCCCCCAGCACAGCCCTACCAGCAACCATTCCAGTTGAAGCTGCGGGCCGTCATCTCTGGCAGCGGCGAGGTTGGCCAAGGCGATGGCCAGAAGAACCGAGTCGTCAAGCGTGAATGCCTCGGGCACCTTGTCCCCCTCGTCCTCGTCCAAAGTGGCCACATAGCGGCTGTTGATGAAGCTCAGCCACACAGGGTGCGTGTCGCGCTGCGGTGCGCTCAGCGTGGGAATTGCGTCCATGTCCACGCGGTACGCCGGTGCAATCAGTGAATCAAAAACCCCCTGTACGACATCGTTGAAGCATTCTTCCCACCACGGCGGCGGCGGACTGAGCATGTCCTCCACATAGGCCTTGCATGCCTCCAGATCGCCATCCAGCACCCGCCACAACGGCAAGTCCCCAGGGCCTTGGTCGTAGACGGCGGCCGAACCGGGCAGCAGCACCTCAAAAACCCTGATTGTGAGTTCGGTCGGGGTGGTCTTGCCTTTGTCATAACGACTGCGTGCGAGCCGTTGCGCGACCTCCGTCTCCTTCAGCGTCAGCCGGTGCAGGTTCTTTTCCACCTGAGCCTCCAACCACTTTTGCATGGCGGCGTTCAGGTTGGGCAAGTCGCCGTCAACGCCGAAATATTCGTTCAGAGCCGCGCGGTCGGCCCGCCGGTCCACCTCGTGTTCGATTGCTCGTTCCAGCAGGTGCCGATACCAGGTCTGCACCCGCAGCTTCTGAAGCTCACGATCCTTGAGGGCCCGTGTGGAGCGCGCACGGCTTTGACTTGGCGCGGGTTTTTCATTTTTCATCTTGCGAGAAATCGTGTTTGTCAAGGACGAACCAGGCGCGCTTGGTCAGGGGTGGTTCGGCCGGGTGTTTTGGGCGTCGTTTTGAGAGATTCGGTTTGTCATCAACAACGAAAGGAACCACATGACGAAGCAACAAATTATCGATTCAAGCCTTCCCTCATCCGCGCCACTGGCTCGCGCGAAATCCTCGGACTCGGAGACCTCGCAGATCCAGTATGCGGACTTGTGTCGCAAGGACCCGCGGACCGCTCGCAGCGACGGGCTGTTCTACAAATGGGATCAGGACCACTGGAAGGCCACGTCGGACGAGGCAATCCAGGAGGAAGCACTTGACTGGCTTTCCATTTTTGACCGCAGCAGGGCGACGGCCTCCATGGCTCAGTCCTGTGTTGAAACCGCACGGCTGCGGGTGCGGAAACTGCCCGCCAAGCCCAGGGCTTCCAGCACCGTCATTCCGCTGCGTGACCGCTGGCTCTTCGTGGACCCAAAAGGTGTCATCACCGCCATTGAAGCGGACCCCGGTGTCGCTGTCTGCCACCGGATCGCTTGCGAAAAAAGCATTCCCCTCGGCCCTTACACGCCGGAGCCTCTGAAGCCGAAATCGCTGTTCGCCCAGTTTCTGGCCTCTTCACTGCCGAACCAGGACGTGCGGAACTTCGTTCAAGAGTACATCGGCTACACCTTGACCAGCACCACCAAATTGCAGGTCGGTACCTTGTGGGTAGGAGCGGGCAGCAATGGCAAATCGCTCCTTTTGAATGTCGTGCGGGCTTTGCATGAAAGTGCGGCCGCCGTCCGGCTTGACAAGCTCTCGGGTTTCGACCTGGCCGGCCTCGTCGGCGCTTCGCTCGCTTTCTGCGATGAGACACCGAAATCCAAGATCAACCAGCAGGCCCTGAAGTCACTGATCAGCGGCGGCGTGGTTCAAGTGGAGCCGAAGTACGGCAAGCCCTTCAACTATCGCTCCACGGCGAAGTTCATCATTTGCAGCAACCACCTGCCCAGTGCAACGGACCATTCCGACGGTTGGTGGCGCCGTCTTCACATCGTGGAGTGGAACCAGCAGATCAAAGGAGCCAAGGTCATCTACGACCTGGACCAGAAGATCATTGAGACGGAACTGGATGCGGTGTTGGACTGGGCCTTGCTCGGGTTGCAGCGGATGCTTGCTCGCAGTGGTTTCGCGGTGCCCGAGGTCATGGAGCAGGCCAAGCAGGATGCCATTCAGACATCCAACACGGTGTTCTCCTGGACCCAGGATGCCGGTGTGGCTCTGTCCATGCTTCCCAGCCAGATGGTGAGCAAGGCGGACCTCTATGACTGCTATCGCGACCACTGCCATCAGCACGGCCTGATGCCCGTAGGCAATGCCGAGTTCTTCAAGCGGATGAAGGCCGTCTTCCCCACGGCCAAGGAAGACCGTGTGGTGCTCACTGTCAATGGGAAGAAAGAGCGGGTGCGCCGTCTGGGACTCATGCTCGGACACTTTGATATCGGGCAGCCAGCGAACGACCAGAGCGCTGAGTTGACCGCGATGCTCATGGCGAACATCCCGACGGCAGACGAGGATTTCGACCCGTTCAAGAACAGGTAAGACATGTCCAAGCGGTCCAGGCTGGCCAGGCATTTTGATGACTTTGCCGGCCAGACAGTGACGACGACTTGCTCCTCCCGCTCCGCAGCTCCCACGCGACGAAACACAGATATCACTTGGGCAGCCCGGACAGGGTGGACACATCAACCCAATTTTTAAGGAATCAACATGACACGGAACGAATTTACCCAGGCATTCAACGCTGCCTTCACTCTGGGTGAAAAAAACGGCGGATATTGCTTCACCCACGACGATGACAGTTTTGCTTTCTCGATCACCGTCCGCGAGGAGGAACTGAGCTTCGGCGAAGCGATGGGCTACAGCCGCGAGAAGGAACGCCCGGTCATTGACCCGGTCGATGCCATCTACGACGCCTGCTATTGCGATGGCGATTCGCTGGAGTCGATTTCCATCTACGGCCGCGACTTCTCCGGAGCGACCGATGCGGAACAACTTCGCAACTTGCTGGATGCGGCACTGTGAATCGCATCAACTGGGCCAAGACCGATTGGCATTGCTGGCGGATGGCGGTGATGGGCTACTCGGCGAGCGAAGCGGTGGACTATGAGCCGAACGCGGCGTTTGACTATCAGCCGAATTTCCGCACCCACACGATGCACAGCGTGTTGACGGATGCTGGTGTGGCGGAGCTGAAAGAGGCCGTGAAGCGCGGTGAAAAAATCATGCGATGGCGGCTCCAGCACTTCAGTGATGACCACACCACTGAGCTTGAATGTCTGCTGAAGGCCGGGGCACTGGTGGAACCCGATCCGTCATCGGTGGGCCTCGCGATGATCGCTCATCGGCACTGGATGGAAATGGGCAATCGCCGTATTGCCGAGGAGCTGGTGCAGTACCTTCTGCGGTCGCAAATGACCCCTGCCGAAGTCGTAGATCAACTTATGCAAGAGATCAGCATCTCGGGCGAGGATCGTGATGAGCGCTTCGCAGCCTTCGTCGGTCGGTGTGAAACGGCATTGCGGCACGAACGATTGTCGGACCGGCTCAGTCTGAAGGATGGCGCCGATGCCAAGAAGGTCAAAATCTGAACTTCACAGAACTGGAGCACGACATGGAAATGGTGCGGGTGTCGTCGTCTGCGATGACGGCGGTGGGGTACGACCCCATCAACCAGGAGATGAAAATCCCGTTCAAGCAGGGCCACATATACGACTTCTGCCGCGTGCCCCAGCGGGTCTATGACGGGAACTGATGATGTCCGCGTCTAATAGCGGCTACTACACGGCGTATATCCGGGGGCGGTCAGTGCTCGGACGGGTGGGGGCCAGCAGCCGAAACCGGGAAGATTCGCCCGTTTCGTGAGCGGGCACGGGAGTGTGCGTCGGGGTTCACGGGAAGCTAGAACCCGGGGCGCCGGGCCGGTTGGCAGCGGGATGGGCACGGACGCTGCCACTACATGCTACAGGTCGCCCGCACCCGCGGGCTACCATCTGCGAAGATGATGCGTCTGTCCCAAGACGACTACGAAGGCTTCCTGTCCGCGCCGAAGTAGAAGTGAGCCACCGCGCCAATTGAATCGTGAGCCAGGGGTGGAAGCCGACGCCGTGATGGTCGGCTGTGGATAAGTGTA